>JAFDZQ010000058.1 GCA_018266895.1 Bacteroidota bacterium | reverse complement strand
TCCCGAGAATGCTGGAATCCAGAATTTAAATCAACTTTTTATATTTCCGATTTAACTCCATCTATACTTTTTGGACAACCCCAGAACAAATCTGAAATTCTTAGTTAATTTTAAATTAAACGTTTTGGACGGATGTGATAATTTAATTTTCATTCCTCCCATATATGAAATCTCATTCCGTAAGGATCCGCAAACATTATGCTTTTCTCTCCATATACTTTTGTAACATGACAACCCTCCTTTTCCAGCAGTTCCCTTGCCTGTGCCACATCAGCAACTTTAAACTCAAAAAACGTAAAACCTCCTTCGTGGTTCTCCACATAAAAATTAATGTTTCCGGTTTTGAAATGTGTTTCCTTCTCCGTAGATTTTATGTTTTCCATTCCGAGAACATCTTCATAAAACTTTTTTGCCTTTTCGTATTCCCTTACCTGAAAAGCAATGTGAGGACTGAATTCAAATTTCATATTCAATTATATAGTTTTTGATTTTCTGTTTAATATTTTATAACTGATGTTTTATTTTCTTTTGTTAAATATGTTTAAATAAAATACTTATTTGCCTGAAAATAATATATTAATTATTTTTGTGACAGTTATATTTTTAAAATAATACAAAGCTGTGTTGTTTAGAAGATTTTATAATTTACAGATAACTTTTTTGCACGGATGTGATACTTACAATTATCCTGATGCTGCCTGCCTTAGAAAATAAAATTTATTATTTTGGTTTAATCAGAATTTAGTTTTTTTGTTACCTTTTAGTTTACTGTAATATTAATAAAAATTATTTGGAAAACGGCATTAAAGAATATACTCCCGGGACGAACAGGATGGATGCATTCAGTGACGGGGTTTTTGCGATCGTAGTCACCCTTCTTGTACTCGAACTGCGTGTTCCCGTCCTGCCGGAAAATTTTTCTACTCAGGATGTCTTAAGGGAATTGCTGCACCTTTCGCCGAAGTTTATAAGTTTTGCAATGAGTTTTGTGATCGTTGCGATCTTCTGGGTGAATCATCATCAGTTCTTTCACAGTCTGGAAAAAACTGACAGGGCTATGCTGTGGTATAATAATCTTTTGCTTTTCTGGCTTTCGTTTGTCCCGTTTCCTACTGCTTTTATCGGTGAGCATCCGGTAAGCATGATCCCGGTTATGCTTTACGGAGCTGTGCTGTTCTTCGCAAGCGTCAGTTTTAATCTGATGCTCAGGCATGCCGTTAAATCAAATTTATTTCAGCATACGATTTCGGATAAAGTCCTGAGGCAAAGCGTTAAAAGAGGAAAAATAGGTCCTGTCATCTATTTTGTTTCAATTATATCAGCTTTTATATCCGTTTATATTTCACTGGCAATTTTTCTTCTCGTTCCGGTATTTTATTTCAGTCCGCAAAAGATCGTTCGCATTGAAGAGTAGATAAATCTTCTCAGTGGATATTTAAAAATGAATTTATTTCTTTTGGATCATAAACTCCTCAAAAATCCCGGATATCTCAAATCCTAAACTTCTGTAACATCTGATCGCAGGCTCATTTCCGGTATGCACATTCAGTCCGATTATATCTACAGTTTCAAAAAGATCCGAGCACAACGCTGAAGTTACTTTTTTACATACTGACCTGCCGCGGAATTCGGGATCAGTAGTAATATTACCCAGAGCGGCTACCCGGAACAAAGGCGAATATACATGAATTCCGGCAACTCCCATTATGTTTTCTCCTTTGAAATAACCAAAGTACTTTCCGGTTTCATACATTCTTTCATCCTTCCAGTTTTCCGGAAAAGCACTGTCATAAAATTCATTAAGAGATCCGTAATCAGCAGCAGTGATTCTTCTTATGATTTCATTATTATCCGGCGGGATCTGTCTGAAATTTTTTTTCAGCAAAGTCATTTTATAATATTTTCCGCGGCTTTCCGGTAAATAATTTTTTTTAAAAACATCCTCAATGCCGGATGACAGATGGGAATAAAATTTAGCGGGGAGAATTGAAATGATATCTGACAAAAGTTCTTTCATTTCCTCCTCTGATTCTTCTTCACAGATGCCATGCAAAACCGGCAGTTCGACTCCCCTGTAAATAAACACAACCTGCCGGATCTCTTCATCATCGGTCAGAGCGTAAAAGTCCGTGTACTCCCGGAAGAACTCATCAAGATCTCCGATAGCATAAATATTAAGAGCTGTATTTTTCCTGAAAAAAGTTTCGAGAATTTTCGTATCGGTAATTTCAGTTGTTTTTTTCATCTGTGACTGATTTTGCAAATGCAATTATGTGTCCGTCCGGATCTGAAACATATGCGGCATAATCTCCCCAGTTTCTGGATCTTCCTTCGCTTACAGGAACAGCTTTAAGGGTCACCGCTTTCGTATAGTACTTATCCGGATCGCTGACAAACAAATATATCTCACATCCGGGAATTCCATTCCTGGATGAAGGATCAGCTACTTTACTGCCTAATATTTCCGCGATTCCTTTTTCGGGCATAATGCCGAGCTGTATTTCCGATTCCGGAAGCAGAAAGACGGTCATTCCTGTTTCATCAAGAACCGGATCTGAATCAAACAAAGCTGAATAGAAATCTCTGCTTCTTTTCTGATCCGATACATAGATTATGAATATATGATTATTCCCTGCCAATTTTTTTAAGACTTATAAATGAAAGTCAATTTAATTAACTTTGTATAATATTAAAAGATTAAACTTTATAAAATGAATCAGGAAGATTTAAAGAAATACTGCGAGCTTATCATTGAGGTAGGTGTAAATCTTTATCCCGAGCAGTGCCTTAATATCAATTGCAGTATTAAAAATTACGAGTTCGCCATACTCCTTGCCGAAACAGCATATAAAAAAGGAGCAAGGTTTGTTGATTTCAAAACAGGCAGCAATTTACTTACAAAACACAGAATTCAGAATAACAGGAATCCCGAAGATCTTGAATTTATTCCAAGTTATCTTCTTGCAAAAACAAATGAAATGCTTGCCAACGACTGGGCGTTTGCAACCATTGATAATCTTGAGGAACTGGATGTACTTAAGGAAATTGATTCGGATAAATTCGGTCTGATGATAAAAAAAGAACAGGAAACATTCAAAGCTTCATCAAAAGCACTGGGATCTTCAAAAAATACATGGACAATAGCCGCAGCTCCGGGACCGGGATGGGCTTCCAAGGTTTTTAATAAACCTGAACTGTCCGAAAAAAATACGGAAGAACTCTGGAAAAAACTTGTGCCGATCCTGAGATTAGATAAAAAAGATCCCGTAGAAGAATGGAGGATACACGGAAATAAATTGGTAGAAAGAAGCAGGATTCTGACTGAGATGAATATTGACAAGCTTTTGTTTGAGGGACCGGGAACGGAACTTGAGATCGGATTGAACAACACATCCATTTGGAAAGGCGGAATCGTCAAAGCTCAGAACGGAAGAATGTTTATTCCTAATTTACCAACCGAAGAAGTTTTTACGACTCCGGACTTCAGAAGAACTAACGGAAAAGTAAGAGTCACTAAACCCGTTAAAGTTCTGGAAAATCTTCTGACGGGGATCTGGTTCGAATTCAAAAACGGAAAAGTAACTGATTTCGGCACTGACACAGGAAAAGAAATTCTGAGTAATTATTTCAAAACTGATGATGGCGCATCATATCTCGGCGAAGTAGCGCTTGTTGACAGCAATTCCGAAGTTTACAAAAGCGGTCTTATATTCAACAGCATTCTGTATGACGAAAATGCAGCCTGCCATATTGCCCTGGGAAAAGGATTTCCAATGTGTTTCTCCAACCGGGATGATATGATCACTCCCGCAGACATGAAAAAATACGGATGTAATTATTCTCTTGTTCATACTGATTTTATGATCGGCTCGGATGAAATTAATGTAACCGGATTTGATAAGGGCGGCGGTAAAACAGAGATCATTAAAAAAGGAATGTTTAAGATCTGAAGAATATCCGGATTTTATTTTATCAAAAAAATTCGGGGAAGTGTGAATCGGATATGAATCTGCTTTATTGTTCTTTTCCTTTGATCGCGCATCCTTTGAATTTTTTTCCGGTGCTTAATTCTATTTCAGCCGAATAATCATAACCGGTATCCGACATTGTATCAGAGCATTTCTCTTTTCTTATCCTGATTTTAATGGTGTATCTCTGAATGTTGTTATGTGCGGCATAAATTATTGTTCCGTCTTCATCCACGGGCTCTTCGTAAAAGCAATAGTAAGATTTCTTGTCAGCAAAATCGTAGAACTCGATTATGTTTTCATTCTTTGAGATCTGCAGTGACCAGCCGGGTTCGTTTCCCAATGCCCAGAAATCATAATTTATGCATGTGTTTCTGAAATCCTTTTTTTCTATCTGCAATATTTCCTTTACATAAAGAGTTGAAGGATACTTTTCGGAATTTATTCCTTCGGTTGCCTTTAATTCACCTTTAAATCTGGCAAAGACAGAGCCGTAAACATTCCTGACGGAAAATATTTTTTCATAGGATTTTTTGAGGTTTCCCGTTTCATCATTCACCATGTACAATGAATCGGGATATCTGCAGTCGCGGAATGAATTTGTATTCTGATTAATTATATACAGTCCCTCGAATATTGCGCCGGTATCTCTTTTTATGATTTTTGAACTGTCTTTGCTTTTTACAATAGCCGTATTTTCCGGGCTTACTTTATTTTCTGTTTCAACCTTTCCGTTTCTGCAGCCGGCTGCAATAACCATTAAAATCAGAAGAAACAATTTTACAGGAATTTTTTTGTTTGCGTTATTATCCATTTTAAAAATCATAATTATATCTTTTTACCGGGAAATACCCGCGCTATATTTTAAAAACAAAATCATGATTCCGAAATTTTCGTAACCGTGAATTGCCGGGAATAATATTTAAACTCTAATCCCTGATTTTCCTCGCGACAATGGAAAAAACATGCCAGTGCTTTTTTGTTCCTGTGGCTGTTTCCCCGTCTTCGTCTCTTTCGTGAAAAAATTCTGTTTCAAATTTCGCAAACATTGACTCTAACTTCTCTTTTGTGTGAAATGTCATGTCATCGAATATCGCCCATTCGTCTTTTTGTCCGAAAAAATTTCCGGAAAATCTTCCGTTTATTTTCACTGCATTTACAATGTTCTCCCACAATTTGTCAAATTTATCCGGATTACAAAAAGGAAGACTCATTCCCGCATTTATAAGATCAGCTTTTTTAAATTTAAGTTCGTGAAATGCGACTGCTCCGGTTTCAAGATTTTCTTTGTTATCATCCGTAAGCCTCTCTCTGATAATATCTATAGCCTTCTGCTCTCTGTCCGTTGCATATACTTTCCAGCCGCGGCGGAGAAGCTCAAATGTATCTAATCCCGTTCCGCACCCTATATCCATGGCGAAATACTTCCTTCCGGGATTTTTATCCTTGTCAAATAAAGACAACGCCTCAAGCAAAGTCTCTCTCGGAGGTCTGTCTTTCATAGCCTTATAAAAATCACTCCAGTCTTTTTCTCCGGTCCGGCAAATATTGCTCATTCTTATTTTACAATTTTGAAATTAAAATGACCGGTCTTTAACGCTCCCCAGAGTCTTATCCATAAAGGAAGGATCATTTCCGTTCCCCTTGCGGTCGATATATCCCCGAGATCAATTATGCTCGTCCAGCCGAATGACCTTAGAATTTCAGAGACTTTTTCCTTTGCGGCTGCGTCATTACCGCTCATATAAATTGATGTTTCTTCGGAAAGTTTCGAAGGCTCTATCATTATCTCGCAGTTGACTGTGTTGAGTGTCTTTACCACTTTAGCATCCGGTAAAGTTTTCTGAACTTCCTCTCCGAGTGAATTTGTATTTGTCAGTTCAGGTATGAGGGTAGGAGGCATTCCCTTTGAAAAATCAAGCGGATTGGTAATGTCTATGACTGTTTTACCTTTAAAGTTTTCCTTGCCCGAAAGTCCGATCGCTTCTATCGTCACCGCTCCGTTTGTACAGAGAATAATAAGTTCGCCGAAAGCAGCAGCATCGCTGAACTTCCCTTCAGATGCATTTGCGCCGCATTTCTTTACCCATTCAAGTGCTTTTTCGTTTCCTGAAGTCCTGGACCCCATCATTACCTTGTGTCCGAGATCAGTTAGTTTTTTCCCGACGGTCGCTCCGACCATACCTGTTCCGAGAATGGCTATATTCATAATATTGTTTTTAAGTTTTTAAAATATGTTGATAAACTTAAACATATTTGTCTGTTAACTCAATTCATTCAAAAATATTCAGTTGCAGTTTCTATTTTTTCCTGCCGCAGGTATTCACTCCGATGACTGTGTATAACGGACAAAAGCTTACAAAGCTTGTCAGCAGAAATATTATTGCTATTGCCAGAAAGACTGTTCCAAGTACTCCCGTGACCGTATTTGTCAGATACAGTATTATAAAGATCACAGCAACAAATATTCTTATGAATCTGTCTGCATTTCCCATGTTCTTTTTCATTGTTGTATAAATTTAAATTTTTAAATATGTGTTTGAAAACAATATCATAAAAACTCCTTCGAAGCTTCAAGGATCATTTCCCAGCCCTCTTTTACATTTTCAAAAGTAGTATTTGTCTGTCCGGCGACGAATCTTATGACAAACTTTTCATTAAGCTTTGTCTGTGTAAGTAATATTTTTCCGCTGTCATTCAGTTTTGCCAAAAGCAGCCTGTTGACATTTTCCAGACCCGGTTCATCCGTGATACCCGCCGGTCTGATCCTGAAACAGATCAGATTCAGAGGAACAGGAGCCATCAGCTCGAATGCCGGCTCTGAAAGGATCTGATCTTTGAACCACTGTCCGTAAGAAATATGATCTCTGAGCTTCTTTCTGATTCCCTCCACTCCGAATGACCTGATCACAAACCATAATTTTAAAGCTCTGAATTTTCTTCCGAGCGGAATTCCCCAGTCACGGTAATTATTTACAAGCTTATCCTCAGGGGTCTTGAGATATTCGGGCAGTATGGAAAATGTACTGACAAGAGCTTCCTTATCTTTTACAAAATATGCGGAGCAGTCGAAGTTGGTGAACATCCACTTGTGAGGGTTAAAAACAAAACTGTCAGCTTTTTCCGCACCCCTGCCCATCCACATCTTTTCCGGAAGGATCAATGCGGTTCCGGAATATGACGCATCTATATGATGCCAGCAATTATACTTCATACAAATGCCGCTTATGCTTTCTACGGGATCGACTGCAGTCGAACTTGTAGTTCCTATGGTAGAAATCACACACAAAGGCGTATAACCTTTTTCAATATCACTTCTGATCGCTTCTTCAAGCTCTGACGGATTCATTGCAAAATTTTCATCCGTACCGATCTTTACCAGATTATCAATCCCGAATCCCGCTATCTTTACATTCTTGTCAACTGATGAATGCGCCTGTGATGAAGTATAAATTCTGTATCTTTCTTTACCGTCAAATCCCGACTGATTGATTTTATAACCGGATCTTTTTTCCCTTGCAGTCAGTAATGATACAAGAGTCGCAGACGAACTGCTGTCCTGTATCACTCCCGTAAAATTCCGGGGAAGCCCTGTCATCTCGCGAAGCCATTCCATCATTCTCTCTTCAAGTTCCTCTGCAGCCGGTGAAGTAAGCCAGATCATGCATTGCGCACCGAGTGTTGCCGAAAGCATTTCCCCAAGTATTGACGGCTCGCTTGCTCCTGTCGGAAAATACGCGAAGAAATGAGGATGCTGCCAGTGTGTCATTCCCGGAAGAATTATATTTTTGAAATCCTCAAAGATTTTTTCGAATTCTTCTTCTTCTTCCGAAGGTGATTCAGGCAGTAGCGTCTTTATATCTCCCGGCTTCAGATCAGGTTTAACAGGAAAGTTTTTTATATTTTCCAGATAATCAGCCATCCAGTCTGCAAGCTTATGGGCATTCTTCCTGAATTCCGGGTTAGTCATATTTTTTTACTTTAACCATATTTTATAATATTTATCCTCGCCTTCAGTAACCCATCCCTCTTTTTCAATTCCTGTTTTTACAAGAACTCTTACTGATTTTTCGTTTTCAGGATTTACCGTTGCAATCATTTTTTTACCCGAATTCTTTGCATGTTCATTAAGCTCTTTTAAAATTTCTGTCATAAATCCTTTTCCCTGATATTTTTTATCAAGCAGATACACTGCTTCAAGCTCTTTGTCTGTTGTGTTATTTGTCTGCTTAAGCTCTGCATGACCAATAACTTTATTTTCAAATTCAACCGCCCATATCTAAAAATCTCTTTCCGGAAATTTTCCTGAATAAATTTCGAAGCACTTGTCAAATAATCTGTAAGCATCTTCCATTGTGCTGCAATGTTCGCCGCCCATGTAAAAAATAACTTCTTTATCCGTGAATATTAATGCAAATGCTTCTCTGTCCTGATCAGTGTATTTCCTGAGTATTGTCCGGGGCGTTACAATGCCGGCGTTTCGTTCAATCATAAATGAAGGTTAACTGAATTTTCTATATCTCAAACCACTCCTTAAGTTTTAAAGCTGTTTTCTTTCCTGCAGACTTCTCGATTATTCCGAAATTATTCTTCAGCACTTCTTTAATGTTTTCTACCGATCCGAATTCAGTAAGGAGTTTCTGCGCAGTCTTCCCGCCTATTCCTTCTACTTCCGTAAGCTCCGTTGCAAATGTCCTTTTGTCCCGCAGACTCCTGTGATAGGTTATTGCAAATCTGTGTGCTTCGTCCCTTATTCGCTGCAGGAGTTTTAATCCTGCGGATGTTTTGGGAATATTTTGCGGATCGGATTCGCCGGGAAAATAAACTTCCTCAAGTCTTTTCGCCAGACCGATTATACTCTGATCCTTTATCTGCAGATCGTCCAGAACTTTTACTGCCGATGAAAGCTGTCCTTTTCCTCCGTCAATAATCAGCAGATCAGGCTTTGATGAAAAACTCGGATCTTCTCCGTCCTGGTTTTCACTGATGAAGTTTTCTCCTTTTTGCCTGAGATCCGGACTTATTAATTTCCTGAACCTTCTGTAAATCACTTCTCTCATTGAAAGAAAATCATCCGGCTTGCCGGTCTCATCCGGGAGTGAGTTTATCCTGAATTTCCTGTAATCGGATTTCTTCGGTTTGCCGTCTGTAAATACCACCATTGATGCTACTGTATCTGTTCCCTGAATATGCGATATGTCAAAACATTCAATTCTTTTCGGAAGACTTTTCAGATGAAGATCCCTCTTCAGCATTTCAAGCGAAGGCGGAATGAATTCTCTTTTCAGCCTGGTAAGTATGAGTTCATCAAGCAAAAGTCTTGCATTCTTTTTCACCATAAAAACAATTTTATATTTGTCTCCGATTTTCGGAACTGAAAATTCTATTTTCCCCTGCTTTTTATTTTCAAGCCACAGCTTTACGGCATCCTCATTCTCAATTTCATTTATAAGAAATATTTCATCAGGAATAAAATCCGCATTTCCGTAATGCCCTGTGATGAGATGTTCAAGAATTTCAGAATCTGTCTTTCCGGCAGTGTTGTTCAGAAAATAATGAATCTTGCCCGTTACCTTGCCGTCCCTGATCTTCAGTATCATTCCGCAGCAGTCATTGTCAGTTTTATCAAATGCAAATACATCACGGTCGACAATCTCATCATCTGCCATTTTCTGCCTCGATGAATAAACTTCTACGGCTTCTATCTTGTCTCGAAGCTGAGCCGCTTTTTCAAATTCCATTTTCTCTGAATGCAGATTCATCCTGTCTGTCATTTCTTTTATGAGTGTTTTTGTCTTCCCGTTCAGAAGCTTTGCCACTTGATCTATGGTTTCATTGTAATTCTTCCTGCTGAGATAACCGACACAGGGTCCTTCGCATTTATGTATATGATAATCCAGACAAAGTTTGAATTTATCCTGAGCGATTGTTTCTTCTGTCAGATTCAGACTGCATGACCTTATCATAAAAATATCCCTGACCGTTTTAAGTGCAAACCGCATATTCTTCACGTCAGTATATGGTCCGAAATATCTTGAACCGTCAGAACGCTTTGTCCTTGTTGGAAATACCCTCGGAAACGGTTCATTTGTAATTACAATGTAAGGATAAGATTTGTCATCCTTAAGATTTATGTTATATCTTGGCTTAAGGCTTTTTATCAGATTCTGTTCAAGGATAAGCGCTTCTACTTCGTTGTCTGTGGATATCATTTCCAGATCGGCGATTTTAGAGATCATTACATTTAAAATTCCTGTCTGAGGTTTAGACTGAAAATACTGTCTGACTCTGTTGCGAAGTATCTTTGCCTTGCCGACGTAAAGAATTTTTCCGCTGATGTCTTTGAACTGATAAACTCCGGGAGTTAATGGAAGGTTTTGCAGCTTTTCCTGTAATGTTGCAGAAAGTTTATTATCGGAATTTACTTCTATATTTAAATTTTCTGACTGCATAATAAATGAATAAGGGAAAAACAGGTACGAAATTTAAACCGGGAAAATTCTCCGGAAAATTTAACTTAAGTAATTTTATTTATGCTCCGTGAATTCCATCAGCACTCCTCCGGTTGACTTCGGATGAAGAAATGCTACCAGCATATCGTCAGCTCCAGTTCCGGGAGTTTCGTTTATAAGTTTTATTCCGTAGTTTTTTATTCTGTCAAGAGAACCCTGAATATCATTTACACCGAATGATACATGATGAATCCCTTCGCCCTTTTTTTCTATGAATTTTGAGATTGGCGATTCGGGATCAGTGCCTTCAAGCAATTCTATGTCGCAGTTATCAAGATGTATCTTTCTTACATTCACTTTCTGTTCTTCTACAAATTCCTTTTCAGATGCTTTTGTATCAAAAATTTTTTCAAATACTGCAGCCGAAGCATCAAGCGATTTCACTGCAATTCCTATGTGCGCTAAATTCATGGTCTTGTTTTAAATTTTACAATTAAATTAATCCTCATTTATAAATACTGTTCCATACCCTTTCTCCTTAAATAATCCACAACTTCCTTAACGGTCTGGGCTTCACCTCTTTTGCAAATCAGAAGACCGGTGTCAGTGTTTATTATCAGAAGGTCCTCCACACCGATTGTTGCAACCATTTTCTGATCATTGATAATCAGACAGTTTTTTGTATTGATAGTAACCGTCCTTCCCTGATTGACATTTCCGTTGCTGTCTTTATCCTTGATATTATATACTTCATCCCATGCCCCGACATCATTCCATCCGAAATGGCTTCTGATTATATACACATCCCTGGCTTTTTCCATTACGCCGTAATCAATTGATATGCTTTTGAGTTTTGAATACTCATATTCGAGCACTTTCATGAAATCGTTTGAAAGAAGACTTTTGCTTAATCTTTCAAGGGCATCGTAAAGCTCAGGCATGAAATTTTTTATTTCTTCCATCATTGTATCGGTTCTGAAAATAAACATGCCGCTGTTCCACAAAAAATCTCCGCTCTCGAGAAACGTTTTAGCCATATCAGAATTCGGCTTCTCCGCAAAAGTTTTTACTTTGTAAATTTTTTCAAATGTGCTTCCGCCTTTTGTCTCTATCTCTGTTTCGGTTACTTTGTCCGCATCATACTGTATGTATCCGAAACCCGTTTCCGGCTTTGTCGGATGAATGCCGAGAGTAACTATTCCGCCGTTGTCACCGACGAATTTCAAACCGCACTTTATTACTCTGTGAAATTCATTTACATCTCCGATAAGATGGTCTGCTGCTACGACCAGGACATTAGCTTCCGATTTGAACTGATTAATGAACAGACATGCAAGTCCTATGCAGGGCGCTGTGTTTCTGCCGATCGGCTCGCAGATGATATTTTCTTCCGGAATGTTCGGAAGCTGTTTTCGTACTTCGCTTTTGTATATAACGTTTGTTACCACAAATATTTTTGTTTCATGAAATACCCCTTCTAATCTCCTGTATGCCTGCTGAAGCAATGTGTGGTTATCATCGGTTATTTTGATAAATTGCTTGGGAAGTTTGGTTGTTCCTTTTGGCCAGAATCTTGCTCCTACTCCTCCTGCCATTATTACTGCATAATTATTCATATTATGTTGTTAAGGTTTTTTCTTTCCTGTTTTTGAAAATATTTTTACCGGATCATTCAGATATGAAATGAAAACTTCAAAATCATCGACATGTCTGTTGATTACGGAGGATTTCATATTGTAAACTATGTATCTGAATATATCTCTTATATCGTCAGTAAGCGGATCGATTCTGTAATTCTGAAGAAACTTTATGAAGATATAACTTGCTTCCGATATCTGTACCATCTTTTTCATGTCAAGTTCTTTTGACAGTTTGACCATGTCTTTGAGATTGTTAAGGTTGCCTGTCAGACTTCTCAGAGCTTCATAGATACGGTATTCTCCCGATATTTTTTCAAGTGAATTCAGGTTTTCCTCGGTTTCTGAAATTAAATTTCTGATCATTAAAATCTTTTCCTTCTGTGAATCATCCGGGAATCTTTTGTTGATCTGATTTTCTATTTCCTGCTTTTCTCTCTGTTTTTTTCTGTATAATTCCGTCTTCACTTTCTCTTCAATCAGCGAATTCCTGATGTTTTCTATCGATTTAAGTATGTCTTTATATCCGAAGTAATCATCTCCTCTTATCAGACTGACGACAAGCAGCAGTCCTTTTTTGAAAAGATTAAGCGTGCTTTCGGATATGTCATATTTTCCGTCCGAAATTTTTTCAAATGACAGCGTTATTGTCTGATATATGTTTGAAATAATCTCCAGAGACATCTCTCTTGAAATGTTTTCAAGATAAACAGATGAATCAATTATATTTTTTATAATCGAATTTCTCTCTTCTTCATCACCGGGTTTCGCTGTGACAAGATAGATCATTATATCAAATTCCTTGTCCAGCTCATCATTCTTCTTCTTTATTTCATGTTCGAAACTTATGAATTCTGTATTTGCCTGCTCCTCTGCAGCTAAATCATTTTCAGGAAATTCTTCCTCCGATATTTCAGGCTCAGCTTCTTCATCGAATAAATTCAGTTCATCCTGTATGTCTTTGCTTAATGCTATCCTGTTTTCATTCTCCGTAATTACAGGTTCTGTATGAATAATATCATCCTGAGATCCGCCAATATTCTCTCTGATATCTTTGCTGTCTGATCCGGTTCCGGAGGATCTGATGATCTTCTTGATTCTGAATGTTCCCTCCATTTCATCCGGCTGTACTGATGCAGTGTCATTTTGATAATTTAACTGTGAAACTTCCTCTTTGAATTCTGTTTTTATGTTTGTTTCTACTGGAAGTTCAAATGCGCTTTCTTCTGTTTTTATATTATCACCGCTGCTTTCCCCTTCGGTCTTTTCATCATGAATTTCCGTTTTATCTTCCGATAATGTTTCTTCATCAGCTTTAAATTCAGAATTACTCTGTGAATCTGAATTCTTCGGAAGTTCATATACTATTTCTTCGTCCGATTCACCTGTTTGTATCAGCTCAAGATAATTTTTTTTGAATTGTGAAATTTCCTCTTCATCTTCGGTTTCGCTTCCTGTTTCAGAATCGAAATTAAATTCGTTTTTATCATCAAATTCATCATCTTCTGCGTTTTTATGGATTTCCGCCGTATCAGTAACGGAAATTTCTTCATATATCTCATCTTTATTTGAGACAACGGTTTTTATTTTTGGGTTTGAAAAGTAGTTAAGGAGTTCTGTTTCAATATATTCGCTGTCAGACTTCAGATTTTGTGTAAAATTATCAAAATTTATTACTTCGTCTTCGATTTTTTTAACAATAAAAATGAGATATTTGCCTATATTATGAAGATCTTTGATCTGAGAAAGGATAAAAAGGTCTTTTAGAAGGTTTTCCGAAGTTGATAATCTTCCGAATAAATTGTTGATAAGTTCTTTTTGAGAATTTCTGAGTTCATATCCGTTTAAATCAGATATTGCCCTGAGAAAAAGGAATTTCAGATATTCGGTTTTTTTGAACTCGTTCATTTTCTTATGATTTTCTTTAACGGCTTACATATACTCTCTGCACTCTTGAAGATATATTGCATGTGATTTCATAAGGTATTGTCCCTGTAATATCTGAAAGCCGGTCAGCGGGATAATCTTTGCCGAATAAGATTACTTCATCGTTTATATTTACGCCTGAGTTGTTTCCAATATCTGCCATAATCCAGTCCATGCAAACAGTTCCGACAGTATTATAAAACTTTCCGTTAATCTGCACCTTTGATTTGTTGGTCAGCAGCCTCGGATAACCATCCCCGTAACCTGCCGGAATCGAAGCTATTTTAGTTCTTCTCTTTGTGAAATATTTCCTTCCGTATGATATGCTCTGATTCTTATCCAGATCTTTAATGAAACTGACTTTTGATTTAAAAGTCATCACGGGAGTTAATCCTATATCTTCTGTTGATTTTTTTCTGTCCGGATAATATCCGTAAAGAGAAATTCCCGGTCTTGCCATATTAAAAAACGGATCATTGTAGTTCAGTATTCCGCCGGAATTGCTTATGTGCTTTAATTCTATCTTTACCAGGTTATTCTCCACTTCTCTTACAAAACTTTTAAAATCGTTAAGCTGCCTTAAAGCATAGGAATTACGGGGTTTTTCGCTTGTTGCATAATGAGAATAGATACCTTTGATTTTCAGATTTTCCAGTCCGGTTAATTTTTTTATGGCTTCATATCCGTCTTTAAAACCAAACCCGATCCTGTTGATTCCCGAATCTATCTGCAGCTGTATGTTTATCTTTTTGTTTCTGCTCTTTGCAAAATTATTAAGGTATAATGCGATTTTATAATCGGCAATTGTAACATCTATGTTTCCTTCGGCAATGTCATTAAAAAATTTTCTGTTTTCGGTCAGCAGTCCCAGACAAAGTATCGGAATGTTCAGGGAAAAATTATTTAAATATTTCCGGAGAATCATGGATTCGGAATAATCAGCTGTCCCGAGATATTCGGTGCCGTATCCGGCAAGAGCTTTTGCAATTTCATTCATTCCGTGACCGTATGCATTTGCTTTTACAATCGAACAGATTTTTACCCCGTTTTTATTTCTTTTACCGGCACGCTTTTTTATTATATTATAGTTCTTCTTTAATTCGCCTAAATTTATTTCCGCAAATGTGTCGTTTATTCTTTTTTCGTCTGAACTGAAATTCATTTTTAAAATTAAAAAATCTTTTTACCAAAAAGAATTTATTAATTTTTCTATTGGAAATAATTTATTGTTCATGTCTGATTTCAGTGAAAATTTTTAAAATCAAACTTGACTATATGAAACATTATAAGTAATATTATTAAGCAAAATTTTTACTGAATTTTCTGTTAAGTACTTGTTAATAACTTTTATTTCAATTTAAATCCGTTCTCTTTTTATTGTTAAGGAATCATAATTATTAACAGCTTTTGTTAATAACTGTCCGGCAACTCTGTAACTATCAATAAAACAAAACACTTACTTTGCCCCGGTATTGTGAAAAGATTCTTAATTTCTTAATATTTTTTTATTTTTTTAAAGGATGAATATAAAGTAAAATATTAACTAACTTTCATTTGTTAATAATTTTTTAAATCTCTTAGCGTGCCAAAAAACTATACAGTTGTTTTAGATGAAAATGTAACACATCAACCGGATAATACTGAAACTCAGAATAACAAACAGGAGTCAGAAATAAAAGCTCAGGTGCTCTGGCAAAAATTCATTGAACTTCTTTCTGATACCTTAAAGCCGAATGAAATTAATACCTGGTTTTCTGTAATTTCCCCGAAGAACTTTGAAAATAATATTCTCACCATAAAAGTGCCGAGTGAGGATTACTACAGTCTGATTGAAAGCCGTTACAATTCTTCAATTTCAAAAATAGTAGATACATTACTCGGACCCGAAGGAAAACTCAATTATGAAATTTCCCAGATGGGTTTATTTGATTCTTTTGATAAGAATAATGAATTTAATTCAGATGAAAAAGATATTCCTGCTGCAGAAAAGAAAAAAAATAAGGATAACAGCAGTCAGGACGGTTTTTTACTAAACAGCAGTCACCCGGTTTCTGTGTCAATTAAGGAAGATGCGGGAGAAGAAGAGTTTAACTGCAACCTGAACCAGAAACATGTATTTGATAATTTTGTAAAAGGCGACAGCAATGAGCTTGCTATTGCCGCTGCTTATGCAATTACAAATAATCCCGGTAAAACTTATAACCCTTTCTTTATTTACGGCGGTGTCGGGCTTGGAAAAACACATCTGATTCAGGCAATAGGCAACGAGATACTGAAAAAATTTCCCGGTAAAAAAGTTTACTATACCACAGCTCCGGATTTCACTACGCAGTTTACAAATAATATTGCTCAGAGCAGAATTGATTTTTCTTCGAATAAATACGGTACGAAAAAACTTGACTCATTTTACAAATCTCTAGACGTACTGATTTTAGATGATATTCAGTATTTAAGCGGAAAAGAAAAAACACAGGACTTTATGTATCAGATTTTCAATACACTGTACAACCAGAAAAAACACATAATTTTTTCAAGTGACAAACCGGTAAGTCAGATCAAGGGAATTGAGGAAAGACTTATTTCAAGATTCCAGTGGGGAATAACAACAGATATTCAGCCTCCGAACTGGGAAATGAGAGTAGCCATAATTCAGAATAAGTTTGATGAATCAAACGTGGATGTTCCTGAAGAAGTAGTCCATTTCATTGCTACAAACATAAAAGACAGCATCAGAACGATCGAAGGCTGCATAGTGGGTATTATTGCCGATAGTGTATTAAGATATAAAGGCGAAATCAATCTTGAGATTGCTGAAAATGTAATAGGAAGAGTTATTGGAAGCGTCAGAAGAGCAAAAAACATTTCAATAGAAAATATTATCTATACTGTCGCCGGTTACTATAAAATTTCCGAGAATCAGATACTTTCCAGAAAAAGAACTAAAGAGATTGCACAGGCAAGACAGATTGCCATGTATCTTGCCAAAGATCTCACAACTCTTACACTTGAATCAATTGGTCTTAATTTCGGAGGAAAAGATCATGCAACAGTATTGTATTCATATAATACAATCTCCGCTCTTCTAAAAAAAGACAGCAACCTTTTTAATCAGATATCCGAGATAAAAGAAATATTAAAGAATCTCTGATACTTTTTTTATAAAAGAATATACTCCTTCTAACAACTTGTAAGTAACTTACCGAATCATCTTAATAACTTTCTCTTATTAACATTTAATTTTTGTTAATTAAAAAATCCTGTCTTTAAATGTTAATATTTATTATTTAAGTTGTTTTTATTAACATCTTATAAAGACTGTTCATTCAGTACTGTATTAATATTCCGGCTTACTGACACAATTAACATCACTGCTACTGCTACTAATTTTTTATATAAATTATTAATAATGATAGAAAAGTTATTTATTAAAAATTATCTGATTATAAAAGAATCAGAAATTGATTTTTCTAAAGGATTAAACATTCTTACAGGCGAAACAGGAGCAGGCAAATCAATTATACTTGATGCCCTTTCAATGCTTCTTGGTGAAAGAGCGGATTATTCAATAATAAAAAAAGATCAGGATAAACTTATTATTGAAGGACATTTTGATTTCAGTTTAAATAAGAATGTCATTTCAATTCTTCAAAATATCCTTCCGGACGAAGATTTTAAAAACGGAATAGTAATTCTCAGAAGAGAACTCCTTAAAAAGGGAATAAGCAGAAATTTTATAAATGATAATCCCGTAACTATTTCAGATATGAAAAAGCTCGGGGACAATATAATTGATATTCATTCTCAGAATGAACATCAGTCTCTGCTTAACAAAGATACCCATACAGGAATACTCGACAGTTTTGCAGGCAATAAAGATCTTCTTTTAAGATTTTCATCGGAGTTAAATGAATTGAAAAAAAATATACACAGTTTTAATGAATTAACTCAAAAAAAGGAAGAACTCCTTTCAAAGAAAACTTTTTTGGAATTTGAGCTGAAAGAAATTAATAATTTAAATTTAAGTCCTGATGAAGATAATATTCTTGAAAATGAATTAAACAAACTTGAAAATTCGGAAGATATATCTATATCACTTACAGAATCGCTGAACGTTTTATCTGAAAATGATTCAAATGCGCTTTCCTCAGTCAGAATTGCAATTAAGGAGCTTAAGAAAATTGTTAATTTTGATAAAAATATTGAAAGGATTATTGAGGATATTGAAAATTCCTATGTGCTGATAAAAGAAAGTTCGGAATCACTGAGAAGTTACAGGTCAGAACTTAATTTTGACAGTAGTAAAACGGATAATATAAGAAACAGACTAAGTTCTATAAGTCAGTTAAAGAAAAAGTACGGAATGTCGGTTGAAGAACTTATAACAAGGTCCGAAGAGTTAGCGGAAGAACTTAAATTTGCTGAAAACTTTGATTATGAAACCGAACAGCTTTTCAAAAAGATTGAATTAAAGAGAGAAGTTGTATATAAACTTGCAAAAGAATTATCAGATAAAAGAAAAAAGAAATCAAAAGAACTGGAAAAGGGTATAAATATCATTTTAAGAGAAATTGGTCTGGAATCAGCCGAGTTTTTAACAGATTTTAAAAATATAAACGGAAAAGAAAATGATCTTCTGTCTTTTAAAACCGGGAAGGAATATGTAAAAATCACTGAAAAAGGGTTTAATGAAATAGAATTTTTAATCAAAATAAATAAGGGAACTGATTTTTCTCCTCTCAGAAAGTCAGCCTCAGGCGGTGAAATCTCAAGAATAATGCTTGCCATAAAAAAAGTATTATCCGAAAAAGACGACATACCTGTGCTTGTTTTTGATGAAATAGATTCCGGAATAAGCGGTAGAATAGCTCAGAAAGCAGGAAAAATTCTTCATCTGTTATCAGAATCACACCAGATAATCTGCATAACTCACCTTCCTCAGATCGCTGCAATAAGCGAAAGACATTTTCATGTTAGCAAAAAAGAAGAAAACGGAGAAACTATTGCAGAAATAAGAGAATTGTCAGAAAATGAGAAAGTTCTGGAAGTGGCAAAGCTTATTAGCGGTGAGAAAGTAACAGAGGCTTCATTGAAAAGCGCTTCAGAACTGATCGAAAAGCATTAAAAAAAAATCTTCACACAAATTCTTAATCGTGATAAATCATGAAAAAGACTGTGTGAAGATTAAATTAAAGGAAGAACAAAATATGAAAGAACAATAACTTGAACTGTGTCAAGTCGATATGTACAACTTTTCAGTATACAATTAAGTTCCCGAAAAATTGTATACTAAATAAATAAATTCTAATTTAATAAAAAAGAGATAAATTCGTGTATATTTATTTTTCCGAAGTAATTTTTCAGGTCTGTGTTTTTCAGAGTTTCCGATAAACTATCTTCATTGTATTTTATTCCCCTGATCAGATCTTCAATATCGGATAATTCCCCGTGTCCCAGAAAATCACCGAATATCTTTATTCCTTCAATTATGCCGTCTTTTACAAATATCCTTGCATCAATTTGTCCGAATCCGAACCTTCTGATTTTCCGGATATTGAATTCCGGAGATCTTCCGTAATTCCATTCCCAGGTTCTGTATTTGGAATCTGCAAGTTTATATACGTTTTCCCATTCTTTGCCGGAAAGTTCGTAAACAGGAATAAACTCGTGACTGTTGAAAATATTTTTCTTCAGTATATCCCTGAAATCTTCAGTGGAAATATCCTGCTTTAAAAACTCTTTAATATTTGCAACCCTGCTTCTGACGGATTTTATTCCTTTACTCTCTATTTTCTCAGCATTTACATTAAGAGCATTTACAACACTTTCTAAATCTGTATCAAAGAGAAGTGTGCCGTGACTGAACATCGATTTAGTATCTGTGAACTGAGCATTACCGGAAATTTTTCTGTCTTTCACCGTAATATCATTTCTTCCGTTTAATTCAGCATTAACGCCGAGCTGATTTAAGACCTTTATTACCGGACCGGTAAATAATTTAAAATTATGTATGCTTTTCTGTGAGTGTTTTGTCATAAAGCTGAAATTAAGATTTCCCTTGTCATGATACACAGTACCTCCTCCGGAAATTCTTCTTACAACATTAATATTTTTTTCCTTTATGTATCGGCTGTTGATTTCTTCAATTGTATTCTGATGTTTTCCTATTATGACTGAAGGTTCATTTATATAAAAAAGAAGATATTCATCTCTCATATCAAGATTTCGCACACAGTATTCTTCGAGAGCAAGATTAATAAAAGGATCTGCAATATTCCTGTTGTCTATTAATTTCAGCATATTAAAAAGAGAAGTTTACTTCAGAAAATAACTTAAAGCAGGAGATTTAGTTTCCGCTCATTTAATAAAGATTAAAATTTGCCGATCAGTAATTATTCTGAATCTTTTCGGCAAATCTAATAACATATTCCGATTTATTCACACAAATTAAATCCCGGAATATGTAAGTCTTGTATCTCCGTTTCAGATAATATTACAATTACAGTTGTTTTTTAAAACTCAGATCTCAATACGAAGCCGGGGGAAATGTCATTAATTCTTAATAACAAGGATTTAAATTTTTCCTTTATACTTAAGTGTAAATTTTGTTTTTTATACCCGACCAGAAAACATAATAAACAAAAAATCATAATGATACCTGAATTCAAGAATCTGAACGATCACGAAATCCATATAATGCTCAGTGCGCCGGCACTGATAACTCTTCTTATTGCAGGAGCTGAAGGAAATATTGAAGAAAAGGAGATTGACTGGGGAGCTAAAATTGCGCACTTCAGAGCTGAGGATAAGGATTCCATTCTGCAGAATTATTATAAAGAGGTAGACAGGACTTTTGATGAGTCTCTTAAAGAGTATATAGTGATGATACCGCATGATGTTCATGACAGAACGGAAAAGATTAATTCGAGACTTGCAAAAATAAATCAAATTCTGCCAAAGCTCGATAAAAAGTTCGCAATGGAGTTCTATAAAAGTATATTAACTCTCTCGACTCAGGTTGCAAAAGCTTCCGGAGGAATCTGGGGATACGGATCCATAAGCAGAGAAGAACAGAAACTTATTGATCTTGATGTTATACACCGTCCCAAGGAATAACAGATATTTCCTGATCCAGGAAAATTTATTGAATAACAAATTTTAAAATATAACCTGATCTGAAACCACAGGATCATTAATTTGAAAAAAGCATTCAAAACATTTTTTTGTATCTGCATGGCGGGGATTTTGCTGATTCATGCCAGTTATCTTATGTTTTACTATGCTCTCTATTCAATCAACACAGCAAGACTTACCGAAAATTTCTGCGAAAAAAAGAAATCCTGCTGCAACGCTCATTGTTATCTTGACAAAATTATCAGTGAACAGGAGGGAGAAAAAAACAGCAAGCAGCAGACTTCGGAAATTAAAATCAAAATATCCGAATACGATCTCAGTGAGAATACGAAAATTTTGTTTCCCCATAAAAGCATTAAACATCATGTTTTCAAATCTTTTTTACCTGCAATAATTTTTCACAATAGTATAGATCATCCGCCGCAGTCATAACCTTTTTTTCATAATTTCCTGATAAATTCAATTAAGGCATTAATGTCCCTTTATTGCGTTACTTGTTTTGATCTGAATTATTCTGAATTTTTTAGAATAAAATCTAAATTAAATTTATATGAAAAAAATATTTTCTTTATTTACAATTTTTTGTTTGATAACATCAGTTTATTCTAAAGATAAAGTCGAACTTAAACTTCTGAAAAGTCCTGAAAAGCTCTCCGATATAGGAAGTATTTCAGATATCGGATGTGATCTGTGCGGTTGTTATATGGGTATTGATCCGAATTACCATCTTAACATTGTCGGATTAAGATTTCACACATTCAAATTTGTTACCGAAGCACATACAACTGAATCTCTTGCACAGAATGATCATCCGGATCATGAAGGTACGCAGTCCGCCGAGTATTATAACAACCTTGAACTTTTCGGAAGATATTATATTACTCCGAAGATCAAAATCCTGTTCAGCGTCCCGTTCTCTCAGAATAACATAGACGGAAAAACTCTTAACGGTTTCGGAGATGCAAAACTTCTCGCACAGTATCAGATTTACAATACGGACATGAACGGAAAAACGAAATACTGGCAGAGGATTTTTCTCGGAGGAGGAATTAAACTCCCGACAGGAGTGTATAACAAAACACTGACAAACGGATCAGTAGAGCCGCATTTTCAGCCGGGAACGGGAGCGTTTGATTTCATTTTTACCGGAACATATATTTCCAAACTACTTGAATACGATCTTGGATGGAGCAATGATGTGGTTTATACTGTCAATACGGTAAACAATAATGATTACAGATTTGCAAACAGGTTCAATATAACTTCATCATTCTTTTATGAAGCAGATGCGGGCAATTTCGCTTTTCTTCCTCATGCCGGAGTATACTTTGAAACTGCAAAAGAGGACAGATACAAAGGCGAAATTGCCGAAGGTTCGGGAGGCAGCGTTTTGTTCGCAACGGGAGGGCTTGACATTTACTATAAAAAGTTTTCTCTTGATATGACATTACAGCTTCCGGTAAATGAAAATCTTAACGGAGATCAGCCGGAAAACAGATTCAGGATTTATACTGGCCTGGGATATTCGTTCTGAATAAACTAATGAGCTTCGGGTTTACTGAGTTACAGATTTTAAAGTTAAAACCAATTTTACTTTTCCGGCGGCAGAGTGCAGGATCTCTATGCAGTAAAGATCCCTGAGCGTTTAAGGGATGTATTTTAATCAACAGGAAGTATTTTACTTATGCTTCAGTCCATTTCGGTTTAAGCTTTAAAATCTTTTCATAGACTTTGCATCCTTTTTCGTGAGCATCAGGAAGATATCCCGAACTGACGAGAAATTCATTTACTATTTCTCCTCCCGTGAATCTGAAAGTCTGTTTAAACAGCTTTGTCCATTCTGTCCTTGTTTTCGGGTGATGATGATCGAGCCATTTTTTAAACGAGCCTGATTCTTTCTGAATTTCAAGAATTGTTTTTGCATTTTCAATGGCAGCGTTAATCTTAAGTCTGTTTCTTATTATTCCGGCATCGTTCATCAGCCGGTTAAAATCCTTTTCGCCGTAGGAAGCGACTTTTTTTATGTCAAAATTATTATATGCTTTGCGGAATGATTTTTGTTTTTTAAGAATTGTAGTCCAGCTGAGTCCCGCCTGATTTATCTCAAGTATCAATCTTCCGAAGAGTTCATTATCGCTGTTTAGGGGAAATCCGTACTGAGTGTCGTGATATTCCCTGTGAACATTATATTCGTCTGCTTTGAGCGAATTAATATACCCGCAGTATGTCATGAGTTAATCAGATTAATTATGTGGTATAGCTTATACAGCTGTAATAATCATAGGCATAATCCGCAATCAGGCTTGCCTTGTCCGTTCCGTTAATTATCCTTCTTGCATTATATACATCTTCTGTTGTCGAATTAAAATACTGCGAAAGCTTTTTTCCGGTGAACCAACCTTCCATCATTCCGAGAAACATTATTTTAACAGCGACAGGAAGCTCAAGAGCTTTTTCGGGTTTCTTTATCAGATCCAGTCCGAGTTTATTACCCGCCTTCTGATAATTTTCATACCAGGTAAGCTGCACGAAACCCCTCCCGTAAAACAAATTAGCCGTATCATAATATCTCGTACCGTTCATTTTAATATTCTTGCCGTAAGGTCTTCCTTTACCCTTGCCGTATTCCTCAATCGGCTGCATTCTCCTGTCTGTCTCGTGATGTGCCGTAGCAAGCATGTAAGCAAGCCATCTGTCATCTTTTTCGGAATAGTTCTTTTCCCATTCACCTAGAACGGCATTCAGTCCGTCCACCTGAGACTGCCTGAATTTTCCGTTGAAAAGAAGTTTTTTTGAATTGAAGAAGAAAAAGTCTCTGTTGATCATGATGATAAATTTAGATTAATGAAAAATTTATGCATTCTGAAAAACGAATTTCCGGACTTAACAACTAATGTTTCAAAAGTCTGTGACTTTGGTAAACACAACAACCGGAAATCAAAAAAAGTAATTTGAATAAAAATACAAATCCGGATAATCCGGCAGGTCATTTATTATAGCATCCGGAAGCATCATCATACTTTCCCAGGTCACGGAGCATTATAACATGGTTTTTTACCGCCTTAAAAAAGTTTGAATGAACGTTATAAGGGATTCCGAATTCATCGGCTGTTTTACTTACAATAGCTGAAATTCTCCTGTAATGAATGTGGCAGATGTTCGGGAACAAATGATGCTCTATCTGATAATTCAGTCCTCCAATGAACCAGGAGAACAATCTGCTTTTCGGAGAAAAATTTGCCGTTGTAAGCAGCTGATGAAGCGTGAAATTATTTTCAATGTTTCCTGAGTCATCAGGAAGAGGATAGTCGGAAGTCGGCATTACATGAGCGCACTGAAAAATTAAACTTATGATCAGACTTGCAATAGCATGCATAATGAAGAAAAAGATCAGAGTCTGCCACCATGGTATAGGAAGCAGAATGACGGGCATAACAACAAACAATGAAATGTACAGAATTTTTGACAATACAAGTTCGGTCAGTAATGATCCGAAAGTTCGGTTCTGACCTTTAATAAGACCCATTTTATTGTATCTGAAGAGCTGAAGAAAATCCTTGCTTGTGATCCAGTTCATAGTCAGAAAACAATAGAAGAACCAGGCATAGTAATGCTGAATTCTGTGTATCCAGTATCTTTTCTGATGAGGTGAAAATCTCATTAACTTCCCGATGCTTATGTCCTCATCGTAACCTTCAATGTTCGTAAAAGAATGGTGCAGCACATTGTGCTGTATTTTCCAGTTGACAGAACTTCCGCCTATGAGATTAATAAGATATCCGAGATACCTGTTTACTTTTTCATTTTTTGAATATGAGCCGTGATTTGCGTCATGCATTACCGAAAATCCGATACCGGCCATTCCGAATCCCATAAGTATCCATAATCCGAATATTATCCAGGTGTTTGTCACCAGCCCGGATATCATAAGTAAATAAGGAATTATGTACATGGAAAGCATTATGACGGTTTTGCGGACCATTGAAGAATCTCCGTACCTTGCAATTTTCATGGAATCAAAATATTCTTTTATTCTTATTCTTAACGTTCCCATTATATCAGTATTTCTGTTGTTTGAAAATTTCAGCGCTTTGAAAGACATAGATCTGTATTGAAATGATTTAAAATGAAATGATTAAGACGATTTATAAATTTTAGCAGTTTAAATATAGCCATAAACGGTTTTTATAAAAAGGTATGAATAAATATTAATGAAATGTTATTCTGAAACCGGAATGTTATACCTTTTCCATAAATTTACTGCAAAATCAAGAATTCTGCGGTCGGCTTTCTTAAGCTTATTATCAATTTTCTTTTCGCTGTCTTCCTCTTTCTTATAGCTTTGCGCATAATCTCTTGTCTCTCCTCTGATCGCATACTTTTCACTGCCTTCGTACATTATAAGTTTCAGGGGCCAGGGACTAACATCGCTTTTGCATCCGAAGCGGTACATTGTCCAGATCTCATTTACTCCGTTTTCATCCAGATCGGTAACAGTCAGAGCTTCGTTAATGAAATGAGTTTCAAGGTCAAACTCGCAATCTTTTACGAAATCATTGATCTTCCACATAAGTTTTGTTTCGCCGTTCTGAACGGCATAATAGTAAATATAAAATTCTTTATTCTTTCCTTCCGTCAGATCCCTGCCGGAATTATACTCATCCGTTTCACAGTACAGAATGTAATTTTCAGACAGATTTTCATTCCACAAAAATGCCTTAACAATATTTCCCTGATGCTTTAATTCCGGAGAAATATTCCGCGGATCAGTTAATCCGGGATGCAGTTCCTGTGAAATGACATCTTTGTTTAAAATCACGGCGAGAAATATAATCAAAGAAAATTTCAGAATACACATAATCAAATTTTTTAATTTATTTTCGGGATGTTTCTTAAACTCAGTTCAGTACATCCGGAATTTACTGAAGTTAATCATTTTGCAGTTCTGAAGGAATGTCATATTTCATTTTTAAAAATTCATCGCATTGACTCATAAAAAAGGTAACCATTGCCGGTTTAATTTTAACGGAAACTTTCTGCAGCCGGGCAGATAATTATTTCAGCTGCAGAAAAAAATTTTTAAGAATGCTGATGTTTACTTTATAACTGTCATTTTCCTGGTTTTTACAAAACTTCCGGCTGTGAGAGTATAGTAATAAATCCCCGACGGAAGATCATCGCTTTTAAATTCGGCGGAATAACTTCCTGAGTTTTGCTGTTCATTCACAAGGATTTTCACTTCCCTGCCGAGTTCGTCTGAAACTCTGAGCTTTACAAAAGTCCGCTGAGGCAAATAGTATGTTATGGTCGTCAGCGGATTAAAAGGATTAGGATAATTCTGTGAAAGGTTATAATTTTCAGCTGCGATTTCATTTCCGTTTATCGAAGAAACATTTCCTAATTTCAGGACATACAGCCCGGTTGCTATGTCGCTTGCAATTATTTTTCCCGAAGGAAGGAATGGATAAACATTCCAGCATCCCTGATAAGCTGTGCTGTTGACCCCCGGATAAGTATCATAATGCCCGGCCTCGACAGGGTTTGCCGGATTCTGAATATTGTAAACAATGACACCTGCCCTGTAATGCGCAAGATAGAGAGAGTCACCTTTTATATAGGCATTATGAACCATTGAAGCGCCGTCATAAGGACTGAGATCGGCAATCTGAACCTGGGCAGAAATATTTGTAATATCCCAGAGCTTAGCGTGATTTGATCCGCCTTCATCAGTAGTAACGAGATACTGCCTGTTTTCAGTCGTCCATGCATTGTGAGTTACTGCGCCCGGATAAGTGAATTCACGAATGAATTTTATAGAATCTTTATTGCGGGCATCAAGAATCACAAGATATCCGTTGTTTATTGCAGCTCCGTAAATTGTATCATTTTTTATAAAGCAGTCATGAATATACCTTGTGCCCCACTGACCGCGTTTAACAGGATTTTCAGGATCGAGAAGATCCAGTATGAAAACTCCGCCGTTATTATAATTTCCGCCGTTACAGTACAAATATCTTCCTTCCTGAGAAATCGAATGAGACCTTGTGTAACCGGGAAAGACAAAGCTTTTGACGAAATGAATCGAGTCAGGAAGATACTGCAGATCAACTATCTGCACTCCCTGACCTCCTTCCGAAACTATATAAAGATAATGCGAGTAAGTTTTCATTTCCCTGTAATTATAGTAAGAACCGGGACCAGGGATCGTGCCTTTGTTTATGATATCAGATGTATTTGTAATGTCATAAACAGTCGTGCCGGCATAATGACCGATGATGGCGTATTCTCTTCCGCCTGCGACATAACCCCAGCAGGAAGCGTAATACCATCCGGCAGGCGTTCCTCCTGAAAAGAATTCATGCCTGTTTCCGAGCAGTGTCATATTGCTGATACTCTGCGAACTGCAACAGGAAGTGATCAGTAAAATTATGATTGTGAATAAATTTTTCATATAATTTTTTAATTGAATAAAGTTAATATTTAAAAATAAAAATTGATACATAAATGATTTCGTAAATCCCTGAAGTACTTAAACCCGGAAACAGAAATTCAAATGGATCTGCTCTTATTGTTTCCCTTTTATATCCTTGATACTTAATTTTAAACAGCTATTTTGCACAGACTGGAAGAAACTATTAATTAAAACCTAAAGAGGGTTAAAAATTATTATGAAAGATACAATTGTCAATAAAATTGCCGCTTACATCAGAAAAGAAATAATCTTAGGAAATTTTAAACCGGGAGATCATCTTAAGGAAACAAAGCTCGCGCAGTTCTTCAATATAAGCAGGGTTCCCGTGAGAGAGGCATTGAGAATCCTTCACAGCGAAGGTTATCTTGAAATGTTGCCGAACAAGGGAAGTTTTGTAAAAAGAATCTCACTCGAGTATATCCATGAAATTTCAAAAATTTATCTTTTCATCTCGCCGGAACTTCTCCGTAATGCAATTCCGAGATACCGGCAGTCTACCTATAAAAAAGCAAATAAAATTATCGGACAAATAGAAAACTGCAGGGATCTGAACAAGATGGGATATTTACTCTGGGATTTTGCGAAAACAATTTACGGTCCGAGCACTTTAAAATTCATGCTTGCGCTAATGGATGACCTCTATATGCACAATATCAGGATTCTGAACGATCTTTATGATATGAAGCATCAAAAAACTTATGACCTTACACCGCATAAAAAATTTCTCGGCTTATGCAAGCAAAAGAAGACAGAAGAAGCTGTCTCTGTCTGGATGGATTATGTAAAAAAACTGACAAAAGACTTTATAAATATCAAAATCACACAATAATAAATTTCCCGTACAAAAAATTTTTTTTACGCTGACTTGAACTGTATGATAATTTTCAAATCAGCTTTTCAACGGCTTCTCGTATTTTTTCTACTCCCGTAACTTCGGATTTATATTTTTTATTATTGAGGTTTTTCAGATTACCCTTAGGAACAATAATTCTCTTAAATCCCAGTTTTGCTGCTTCCGTAATCCTTCTGTCAATATATGAGATAGTCCTTATCTCTCCGGAAAGTCCGATCTCGCCGAGTATGACAGTCTCAGAATCCAGAGGAATGTCCCTGAAGGAAGAATAAATGCTCATTGCAACTGCAAGATCAATTGCCGGTTCGTCAATTTTTATTCCTCCGGCAATATTTATAAATATATCTGATTTGCTTAAGACTATGCCGAGTTTTTTTTCTATGACAGCTATTATTATGCTGAGTTTTTTATAATCAAATCCCATTGAAGTTCTCTGCGGAATGCCGAAGTTAGAGGAAGTTACCAGCGCCTGCACTTCTATAAGAATAGGTCTTGTTCCTTCAATTGAAGCTGAGATCACGCAGCCGGAAGCTCCGTAATTTCTCTGTGAAAGAAATACTTCACTCGGATTGAGGACCTCTTTCAGACCCATATCAGTCATTTCAAATATGCCTATCTCATTTGTTGAACCGAAACGGTTCTTTATTCCGCGCAGAATCCTGTATGAATGAGTTCTTTCGCCTTCGAACTGCAGAACGACATCCACCATATGCTCAAGTACTTTCGGTCCGGCTATCATACCGTCCTTTGTAATATGTCCGACTATAAAGACGGAAACATTTTTCTTCTTTGCTATAAACATCAGCAGAGCTGCAGATTCCCTGAGCTGAGATACTGTACCCGGAGCGCTTTCAATCTCAGGCCGGTAAACCGTCTGAATTGAATCGACAACAACAATATCCGGCGATTCTTTTTCTATGACAGCTTCAATGATCTCCATATTCGTCTCAGATAATATGTAAAAGTTACCAAGATGATAGTTAAGCCTGTCAGCGCGGAGTTTTATCTGACTGGCAGATTCTTCACCGCTTATATAAAGAATTTTTTTATCTTTTATTTGTTCTGCCAGCTGAAGCATAAGTGTGGACTTGCCGATTCCGGGATCGCCTCCGATCAGAATTACCGAACCTCCGACTATTCCGCCTCCGAGAACACGGTCGAGTTCCGAAATATGAGTCTGTGTTCTTGATTCATTGACTGAAGATATTTCGGAAATTAATTTATAACTGCCTTCATTTACCCGGAGCATTCCGTTACCGGAAGATTTTTTTTTGCCGGTTGAAACGATTTCTTCAACAAGCGAACTCCAGGTATCACATTCAGGGCATTTACCGCTCCACCTGAGCGTTGAATAACCGCAGTTCTGACAAACATATTTTGTTTTGACTTTTGACATCACACTTATAAATTGTATAAATATAAGTAAACGCAAAAACTATAAAAGGGGAGAAATTAATTTAAGACATTAATTAGCCAATGTTGTAAACCCTCCCCTTTAAAGAGAGTGTCTCAAAACTATTGATAAGCTTGCACCGTCAATTTAGTGTGTCTCAAAAGTATTAAACTTCTTTCAACACAAAGTCACAGTGCCACTGAGAAATTGGTTTATATACCCGTTTTCCTTCTGTGTCTCTGCCTCTCTCTGTGTTTATTCATAAGTTTTCAGAAGGACTCCGAAAGCTGTCAGGGCGGGGTTTAGAATTAAAATTCAAAACCAGTCAATGAATTTTTATATTTAATAAAAAATCATGTATATAAAAAATAAAATTTGAACGGATGTGATGACCGGTACGCATTATGTTATTATTCAGCACTGATAATTTTTAATATAAAAACATTACTTATCACATATATTTTTTTTAAGAGAAAGGTTATTTTAATCAATGAAGATCATATATATTTTTCTGTACTCGCTGAGCGGGCTGATGTTTTTAACTGCATTGCTCGGTTCGTCTCTGACCGAACCGTTGTTTAACGGTGTTTCTCAGCGGACAATGGAAGCTGCAGGATTTAAAAAAAGCTATTTTCAGACTGCGGATGATAAGATAGATGATCTCGTTTACAAGTCTAAGCAGATAGAACTGCAGATCGAGAAGATCAAGAATTTTTTTTCTCAGGATAAAATTGATGAAAGCAAATATATAAAAGAAAAAACATTTTTGCTGGAAAAGACATTTTACAATCCGCTGATTGCAATGTTTAACACAGCATTCCGGATATGTCTGGTATTCCTTTCATTTCTTATCCTTTCTTTCGCAGTGATTTTTCATCTTGTTTACAGAGGTTCTGAACTCAGAAACAGGGTAAGGAAACTTGAAGAGAAAATTTTAACGAAAAATTATGTTTGAACTGATTAACAGGACACAGGAAATTAATCAGGAATGACAAGGATCATTAAAGATATTGCTGCGGCTGTAAAAGAGATCTCAGAAGGAAACATTGTTGCGCTTCCTACTGAAACTGTTTACGGACTCGGGGCAAATGCACTGAACGAAAATGCCGTTTTGAAGATCTTTGAAACAAAGGAAAGACCTGTATTCAATCCTCTGATAGTGCACGTTCCGGATATAAATGAATTTGAGAAATACGGAAAGGTTATTCCTGACGAAGTTTATATGCTTGCCGAGAGATTTTCTCCCGGACCGATCACTTATGTAGTAAAGAAAAAAAGTATTATTCCTGACATAGTGACTTCGGGAAACGACAGCGTAGGGCTGAGGATTCCTTCTCATGAAATGTTCCTTGAAGTAATTAAATCAGCGGGCGTCCCTGTTGCTGCTCCGTCAGCAAACAGGTCAGGAAAAATCTCGCCGACGACTGCTGAAGAAGTGATGAAGGAGCTTGAAGGGAAGATCAGCTTTATTCTTGACGGAGGTAAATGCAGCGTCGGAATAGAATCCACCGTCGTAAGTTTTCTTGACAATGAGATCTGCATTCTTCGTCACGGTTACGTAACGAAAGAGGAAATTGAGAAAGTCACCGGAAAAATAAATCTTCCAAAACACGGGAAAATTATTTCACCCGGACTTCTGAAGATACACTATGCGCCGATTACTCCTTTGTATATTGCCGAAAATAAAGATGAGATTGAGAAGATAAAGATCGTTTCGGACAAAGCAGCTGTTCTTGATATGACGAAGTTTGCAGACAAAAAGGATACGGCACTGAACCTGTTTTCTGAAATGAGGAGACTCGATGAAATGAAACCAGATATGATAATAGCCGAAATGACAGACGGTGAAGGAATCGGTGCAGCAATTAACGACAGGCTTGAAAGAGCAAGTTCCGGAAAAATAAAAATCATAAAAGGTAAAATCTGCATTACAGAATAAAATGAGTGAAAGAATTATAATAGAATTTAATGACGGGAAAGGCAAAAAAGAAAATAAAACGGGAAAACCGGAAGACAGGATTGTAATCGAATTTGAAGACGAAGGGGAAAAGAAAAAAGCCGGGGATACCATAGAAGTAACGGAGATAAAGGAAAGCTATGAAGAGAAAATTCTGAAAACAAAGTTTAATTCATTCGGTCTCGGCAGTCCTCATTTGAGTTATTTTTATGAAAGCGGAATTAAATTCCCCGAAGGGATAGATAACAGTTTCAGGAAAAGATTCAGTCTGAATCTAAAAGATGAATTCTTCAATAAGTTACTTGTTAACAACCGCTTTGTGATATTGTCATCTGGAAAAGGCAATATTTATCTGATCGACAGATTTACCGGGAAAGTAAAGGATAAGATCTTTTTTGAGAATGAATCTTTCGAAAAGACAGGACTGGTTTATAACAATGTAATTTACATAAATTCGCTCAGAAAAATTTACAGGATCAGTGAAGACGGAAAGTCAAAAAGCGAAATTTATATCGCGGAAAATAATTCCTTCATCTGGAGCAATCTTGGCAGATGCAATGAGTGTATTGTTTTTACGGAATACAACAGGATAAGCGGGCAGGCTGCGTTGAAGATAATTGATACGGGAAAAGACAATGAAGTGAGCGAATACAGATTCAAAGTGAATAATTTTGTCAGTGATAGGATCTGCATTGCAGGAAACACAGCTTATACTCTTTTTGATTCGGAAGTACTGATCTATGACATTGACAGTATGACCGGTGAAAAAATTTCCGCTGACAATAAACACGGATTAAAGACTGATGAAAGCTCCTTTATATTTTATCTTAATTACAGACTTTTTATTACATCACATTTAAGCGAGATTTATTATCTTGATCTTCCCCGCTTAAGCAGCAAATTTTCTTTTTCGGGAATAAAGAGCAATTATATAAATTCTATCGGAGGATTTGACGATAATATATTCATAGGAACGCTCGACGGCTGGAAATATTATAAATCAAGCGGTCTTCCTGTTTTTGATTTTGAAGATGAATACGAGAACAGGATAGAATGCATAAGCAGAAACTTAATAGTCGTTTCCCAGAAAAACAAAATCATATTCTGCAATCTTAACAGATTTCAGGAAGCGGAAAGTTACGTTATCGCTTCCGGAAAGAACGAAGGACAGTCGGAAATCATTTCGGCTTTTATTTCGGGAAATGAAATATATGTGGTTACAAAAAACGGTATTCTCGAATCTTTTACAAATGATAAATTAAACATTCATATCTGAAACGGCGGGAATTTATGTTAACTGTAATTTTTCAGCATACCTGATATTTTAAAAGTTTAAACAGATGATAAAAAAGTTATTAATACTGCTGGTAATTCTGATAACAGCGGATGCCTGCGCTCAAAAAGAAAATCAGTTTGTTTTTCTTTTTGATAATTCCGGGAGCATGTGGTCTTATTACCGGCAGCCGCAGAGCACATTCCGGCTGTTCTGCAAGACTCTGATAAAAAATTCAGTTAAGAAAGACGACAAAGCCGATGTAATGCTGTTTACTAAAACAGATCCCAAGAGAGGCATAATATCTCCAAAGGTTCTTTTCAGCGGAAATGCTGACGCAATGATTCCCGAAGAGATAATGAGTAAATTCGACCTGATGACAGGCAATGACGACAGAACCGGAACGACGGATCTGATTGAGGCAATTGACAAGGGTATAGCGGCTATAAAGGGAAACACTGGAATTATATGGCTTATCACCGACAATATAAATGACAATTCCGGGAGCGGCGATTCATCGTATCTGAATACTCTTCAGTATTACAAGAAACTAAGGACAGACGGCAGGATACAGAAAATACTTCTGTTCCCGATACCCGAAGTCCTGACTGACGGATCTGACACTTCCAAAGGTTACATGGCTTACGGAATAGTTTATTCAAAAAACAATTTATCACAGCAGGATCTGGAATATTATGACGGGATCTTACGCGGAGTCGGTATCAGACAAAAGGCAATCACCCTAAAGCCGCTCGATATAGGCACGATAGTACTTAAGCCAAAGATCACGCAAAGCAGGATCACCGAAGGTAAATTATTTTATGACGGATCAATGCTCCGCGGTTACGGATTTGAAGAAGGAGAAAAAGTCAAGGAAACATTCAACGATCTGTCACTCAAATCAAACCTTTATCCTTACATCATAAGAAGCGCAAAACTCAATGTAGGTCTGGAGAAATTCACTTCATCAGACTACTCCGTAAAATCTCTCGGGACACAGACTATTTCACCGTCAACGGTGAGCAATGTATCGCCAGAAGGAGAAGTTACCGGATTTTCTGTAATATTCAATCTGCCGGAGATCACTCCGAATTTTTCCTTCAATACAATCTTCAAGGAAGATTTTACAATTGGCGGAGATCTCATTCTGGATGTGAGCGATGTAGATATACTTCTTGATCAGAATTATGTGAACAATTTCCGTGAACTGTTTGCGCTGCAGTCTGTACCGGAAATATTTCAGCCGGTGCTTAAAGATAAAAAGATAATCACGAAAATTCCTCTTGAAATAAGAATGAAGTACGGTCCATGGAGACTTTTCGTTTTGATCGGACTTATAGCTCTGCTGCTCGGAATAATTACCGTATTAATATTCTTACTTCTGAAGAAAAAATGCTTTACGCTCATCATTGATAATTCGAATGAACAGGATATATGTCTCGGAGGAATGTCTTCATATTCCGTTTCGCACAATATGTCCGGAGAGCTGGGTGTGATAAAGAAATCTCTTACAGGCGATCTGAGCTTTATTTATTCAAAGAACACAACGACTCCAGGGGTAAAAATAAAACTGACTGATGAAATCCCCGTGGAAATTCAGTACGATGAGGACGGACTCAGGACAAAATCAGTAAGTCTGATGATCAGAAAAACCGATAAATCGTCCGTACAATCTTCAGGTTCTGAAAATGAATCAGGCATTTATTAAATAATTTTCCATATAAGAATTCAGCCTTTGATTTTACAAATACCATCTTACAGGTAGCCGCATACAATGCTTTTTGTATGAAGTAGAATTGTATTGAATGCAGCTTTAACAATAAATAACTTTTTTTAAAATCAGGGATGGCTGTCAGAAGTTATATTTTTATTTTTGTTTTAATAATACTCAGTAACTCCGCCGTGTTTTCACAGACGGAAAGCCCGAATTATAAAACATATACCGCAAAAATCGGATACAGGGATACAGTCGTAAATCTTGATGATAAATTTCTAATACAATTCTCCGAAATACTTACTCTTCAGAACAAAATACTGACTCCTGCCGGTGATTACACTCTTGATTACCGTAACGGAAAACTTTCTCTTGACAGGGATCTTTTCAGTAAATATGACCTTGATACTTTTCAGATATACAATCTTAAAATTGATTACGATGTTTTTCCTTACAATCTGAAGGATGAATATTCAGGATTTAACGTAGTTCTGGAAAAGGATTCTCTCACAGGAGACACCGTACAGATCGCAACACAGAAAAAGGATTTTATCGGCAGTATATTTGAAGGAACCGAACTTGAGAAATCAGGCAGCATATTCAGAGGCGTAACAGTCGGATCAAATCAGGATCTGACACTGAATTCAGGTTTCAGACTTCAGCTTAACGGAAAGCTTTCAAGTGATTTTGAAATAAACGCTGCTCTTACGGACGAGAGTTCCCCGATTCAGCCGGAAGGAAATACCGAAAAGCTTCAGGAACTTGACAAAGTATTCATTGAAATAAAAAACAAAAACTTTACCGGAACAATAGGCGACATAAATGTAAATATTGAAAACACGGAGTTTATGAACTTCAAAAGAAAGATACAGGGCGGAAAAATTTATACCGATTACGGAATAGGAAATCTTTATCTGAGCGGAGCTGTGCAGAAAGGTAAATTCAACACGAATACATTTAACGGTCAGGACAACAATCAGGGACCTTATATACTGATCGGACGTGACAACGAAATTAACATACTCGTGCTTTCGGGTTCGGAAAAAGTATATCTCGACGGTATCGCAATGATACGGGGAGAACAGGCAGACTATATAATTGATTACGGAATCGGATCAATTAAATTCACAAACAAGCGCATCATTACAAATGCTTCCAGGATAATAGTTGACTTCGAATATTCCGACAGAAAATATTCAAGAATTATTCTGTCGGGTGAAAATCAGATCCGTTTTTTCAGGAACAAGCTTAAGCTCGGAGTATCTTTTGTAAATCAGAATGACAACGAGGACAAGACCATAGATTTTACACTGAGCCCTGAAGACAGGCGGATACTTGAAAATGCAGGAGATGACAGATTCAAAGCCGTGAAGTCGGGAGTGCAGTATGTAGGCAGGGATTCCGTGACCGGCACCGGGCTCGGACTGTACGCAAAGAAAGATACGCTTATTGGCAAAAGCACGGTGACTGTTTACAGATATCTTCCGGGTGACTCAAATGCAGTTTATCAGGTGGTGTTTTCTTATGTAGGTCAGGGAAAGGGAAATTATTCTCAGCAGAGTTCTTTTCAGTATAATTTCAGCGGAATCAGTCAGGGAATATATGATACAGTGGTTTTTATTCCTGTCCCTACTTCCCACAATATCGCCGATATAAATCTGAATTACGAATCATCTTCAAAAAAAGAATTTACAGTCAATCTTGAAACTGCATTGTCGGTATTCGACGCAAATAAATTTTCTACTCTGAATGACAATAACAATACCGGAGTGGCTTTGCTTGGTACAATCGGCGTTAACAAATACAATTTCAGATTGTTCGGAATTAAACTTAACACAGTCGAATTAAAGCTCAGAGAAAAGCTCACAAATAAAATCTTCGTACCGCTTGAAAGATATAACCCGGTAGAGTTTTACAGGGAATATGACATACAGGATTCTAACAGACTTACTGAAGATCTCAGGGAAGCATCGCTGAGAGTAGCGCCGGTAAATTATATAGACATAAAAGGAACATTCGGGCAGCTATTAAGAGGTGATACATTCAATGCGCTTAGAACGTCGGGCGAATTTTCACTTAAAAATGATTCGCTCGGATTGCCGGAACTGAAATACAAAATTGAGCTGATCAGTTCGGAAAATTCCGCAGTCAATTCAAAAAGCAAATGGATCCGGCAGTTTGCCACGGCAGGTTACAGGAAATTCTTCGGAGGATATTCGTATGACAATCCGAATCTTGAATTCAGACTCGATTACGTACAGGAAGACAGGCAGAATAAACTGACAGCCCTTCAGACCGGAGACAGTCTGCAGTCCGGCAGTTTTGCTTTTTATGAAGTAAAGCCTAAATTAATTTTAAACAACTTTCATAATCTCAATTTTTATTCAGAGTTCGGATACAGAAAAGACGATCTTCCTTCCGGCGGATTACTGAAAAGAGAAAGCGAAGCATTTACGCAAATATATGGTGTGGGATACAGAGGCATATCCTGGCTGACTACAATATTGGAGCTGACGCTCCGGGACAGGAAATATTACGATGAATTCATTTCTGAAACGAACAGCAATAACCGGACACTTCTTGTAAACTGGCAGACGAGGCTTGATCCTTTCAACAGCGCATTTCAGACGGATCTGTACTACAATATTACGAGTGAAAGACAGTCAAAGAAAGAAAAAGATTTTGTGCAGGTAAGAACAGGTGAAGGGAATTACATTTATCTCGGTGATCTTAACGGCAACGGGCTGAAGGATGAAAATGAATTCCAGCTTACAAATTTTAACGACGGAAACTACATCAGGATCTTCCGTGAAAGCACACAGCTGTTTCCGGTAACAGGATTAAATACTTCCGTAAGACTAAATCTTAAGCCGGCAAGATTTTTTAATTTTACGGGAAGCGGATTTGCAGCCGAACTGATGAGAAACATTTCAACTGAAACATATCTGAGAGCCGAAGAGAACAGCAGGGATCAGAATACGAATAATGTTTATTTTCTGAATTTCGGATCGTTTCAGAATGATTCAAATACATTATTCGGAACACAGCTTATACAGCAGGATATTAATTTTTTTGAATTCAATCCTTCATATTCTCTGAAACTAAGATTTTCACAGCAAAAAACATTCAATCAGTATGTAAGCGGAAACGAAAGATTTTTTTCAGTACAGAGATCCGTAAAGCTGAAGCTGGGACTGACAAAAGATCTTACCACGCTTTTTGAATATCAGAGCAAGACAGACAGGAACGAAGCTCCTCTGAATTCAGTCAGGAACAGGAACATAGAGTCGGAAGGTTTAATTACGGATTTTTCTTACAGACCGGTACAGGAGATCGAAAGCGGTTTTCAGCTCAACTTCACCCGTGCGACAGATTATTATCCTTTCGTTCCCAGTCAGGCTGATATAAATCAGCAAATATTAAGATTTACATATTCATTTACATTTCAGGGAAGACTCAGGCTTGAAGCCGAGAGAGATGAAGTAAGAACAGGCAGTGAGACGATAAACTTTCCCTATGAGCTTACAAACGGAAGAGTTCAGGGAAAAAGTTATATTTGGCGGGCTTTTTTTGATTACAGCATAAGCAAGAATTTACAGGCATCTATAAATTATGACGGAAGAGTTGAAGGAAGCAGAAAAGTCATCAACACCGGACGAGCTGAAATCAAGGCATTCTTCTGAAAAGACAGAATTTCAGGAACAAAAAGTTCATAAACTGAATTATAAAGTAAATTATAAGTTTGTATCCGCAAAAAGAGAATATGCCAGGAAGTTATTTGAATTTATTGTTAAGTATAAGTTTTTTAAATTAAATTTGAATTCATAAAATGTCAGATAATACTTCAAATCAGGAAAATATAACTCCATCCGAAGGAGAATCACGGAAAAATATTCAAAACAGCGAAGAAAGTTCAATTAATATTTCTGAAAACAAAGAAATGCAGGAATCTGCGAAAACAGTTTCAGAATCCGGAAAATCCGAAAAGGAGACAGAACCTCTTATAGAAACTCCAAAAAAGCCTTTGATAAAGCTGCCAAACTCTGAGAACAGCAATTATCAGATCAGCCTTATAAATCAGAATCTTCTTAAAGTATATGTTTCCACCAAAAAAGGCGTAAGAATAAATTCATCCGTAAAAGAAAGAAAAACATCTTCCGAGACACAGAATAACGAAATTTATTTATTTCCGAAATTTGACAACAGTGTTCAGGAAGTCAGTGTGATGATTTCAATTGATACTGATGAAGTAAAAGAGGAAGAAAAAAAGTATGAATCCGAAACAGACCGGGCAATAAATACGGAAATTCAGGAAAAGGTAACAGATGCTGAAACTCCATTGTCAGAGGAAAATTTCCCCAGGAGCAATTATCAGATAAACCTGATAAATGAAAATTTATTAAAATTAAAAATTGAAACCAAAAAAGGCGTAAGAATAGATTCGTTTTCACGTGATCAACTTACATCTTCCGAAACACAGAGCAATAAAATATATATTCATCCTCATTCCTCCGGTGATAACCAGATAATAGATATAGTTCTGGAGATAGAAACAGCTAAGCAGGAAATCGTTGCAAGGGATGAAGAAGGAAACATAAAATTAATTCCTAATCCCGAAGTAGTAGATCTTATCCAGCCGCCGACTTACCCTGTTCCTCTTGATTTTGAAGAAATCCCGGATCCTGTCACGGGATTTGTAAATCCCTTTGATGCTCTCAGACGTCTGATACAGAGAAACACATCAATCGGAATAATTTCAGCTGTGATTATACACATTGCAGCTGCGGCGTTTGCTTACTACGGCATCAGCAAAATGTCCAAAGACGGTCATCCGGATGAACTTTCAAGACTTATTGTAATTCAGGATCTTCCCGATCCGAAAATCAAGCTTCAGGACGTAGAAGATCCTAACAAACCAAAGGAGATAACTCCTCCTGAACCTGAAGATCAGGCTAAAATTGATCTACCGAAGAAAGAAGTCAAACCAAGAAAGATTATCAGGCCCCCGGTGGTTAACAGACCGAAAAGAGATAATGAGAATACAAAAAAAGACAGTTTAGCTGAAGCTGAAATTAACAAAAAGCTTGATTCGTTAAGAAAGTTTACTGAAGGTATTCCAAAAGATACAATCAGTGATTCCACAAAGACTGATACAGTAAAATCCGCATACGAAATTCCCGATTCTCTAAAGAATGATTTTAATGAAAAGGATATCGGACTTGCAATGTATTTTCCGAAGAACTGGAAACTGACTGATCAGAGGGAGATAAATAAGAATGAGACTGAATTCAAGGGAGTTTTGCTGACCGATACAACGGCAGCTCAGTCCGGAACGATGACCATGTTCGTATATCTGGATGCGGAAAAGAAAGATTACAATGCCGAAGACTTCAAAACAGAATTTAAGATGAATGATTCCCTGCTGAATGCTTTTTCAAAAGAACCGAAGACACTCGCGGGATTTACGGAATACAGGTTTTACATATTCAACAAAGTGGGAACCGAAAAGCTTTCCATCAGAGCGTCAGTAAGAAAGCAGTTTTTTGATCAGTACAAAAACGAGATAGAAGCAGTCGTGAGATCTATCAGCATAAAAAAGAAAAACGATCTTTGATTATTTAATTCAGTACATATTCCTTTGGATCTGCTTCACCGTATATTTCCACACGCAGACCTGAAGAAGAAACAACATTGTGAACTATAAAATCAATTGTGTTTATCCCTTCTGTAAAACCTTCTGAAATCACAAAAGGGTACATTCCGTAAAAAGCTGCAAAAGGCGTGTAGTTAAACGTCCTTTTCCCGTTAATCAGAATATCCATTCCGTTATCATCAGTTGACCATAGCCCGGAAACTACAGCGCTGTTTGGTTTAAACTTTGACAGATCAAAAGAAATCCGGTAAACATATACTCCCGGTTTGTTTGACAATCCTGCATCGGATCGCGGGGAAATCCATTTGGAATGTTCGTTATTCCTTATCCAGACATTCATAGGATAATTCTCCGGATAAACTACTTTAGAATCCGGTCCGGGAAACATCTTGTCAGGACTTACGATCAGCGAATAATGCGGATCAGTCTCGTTCGCCGCGAGTAAATTCAGGTTGTCATCTACTCCTGTGCTGTATAGTCCCGGAATTGATGTCTTTGAAAATGCATAAGATGCATAATAAAACAGCGCAATAAAATTTACCAAAAGTATGATGTATTTCATAAATGTATTTTCTGAAATTAAATCATAAATCTATAGTCCACAGAATTTTTCCTGTGGCAATGTCAATGCAGGCAGCTTTCAGCATAAAAATAAAAACAAGTTTTTCTCCGTTCTCAACGACTCTCATGGTGTTCAGATCAGGATTACCTTTTGAAAATACAACTTCAAAAGAAGATTTATCAAAACCCTTATCCGGATCCCGGAAAAAATCCGTAAGCTCAGTCTGCCACTTAAGAGACACAGTAGTATCAGCGTTAAGCATGACTTTGGAAACTATGCATTTTGCTTTATCCGTAACATCAGACTGACTAAGAATGAAAACACAGTTGTCAGCGGTAACAATATCATAGAGCTTATCATCAGAGTATCTGTTAATATTATCATTTGCATATTTAATTCTGTCATTGAGATATTTTATCTTTGTCTCAGCTCTTGTGGTTTTAAAGCTTATGTTAATTTTTGAATTCCTGTCAGTTGCGGATGTATCAGCAGATTCAAGAATTTTCTTCATTGAGTCGATCTCCCTTTTATATCCTTCAATTTCAGATCTGTATACTGCAAAATACGAAGGGTTTGCCTGATCGGAGGTCATTTCATTTGAACTCTTTAAAAAGTCGCCTTTGAGAAAAGAAGGGTCTTTAATGTCCTTGCTGAAATATTTAATATTGTTTCTCGGGCTTCCGCTGAGATTCAAATTTGTATTCACTTCTGTATTCATTGAAGTGGAAAGGCAGTTATTATCAAAATCGAAATTTTTTATTGATTCCTGAGATTTTTCCGCTTTTAAAGAAACAGGATCAATGTAATAGACAAATCCCTCATTGTCGGAGACCATCGGCATTTTTTTGTAACTGTCGAAACCATAAAATCTCTGAAGAGCGTTCCAGTCCGGCTGACTCAGATTATTTTTTAATACCGGATTCATTTCCGTAATTTTATCCTGAGTTATGATTACATCAAGTGTCCCGGGATCCCGCGCATGAAAACCTAATTTAACATCTATGCTTTTATACCAAAGCTTTCCTTCCGTATATCCGAGAAAAGCACAATTATTTTCCCTTACTTCACCAAGATCTATCCTTTTTATCAAAGCGCCGGTATTAAGGTCATAAGATGAGATTCTTTCTTCAGTATATCCGGTTATCCTTCTGAAACCTCCGTTATCAGACTTTGAGACTGCCTGAAAGACTTCTTCTTTAATGATCAGGAAAGTTCCTTTATTTGTTTTCGCAACTATTGATTCTTTAACATCATCAGCCCTGTCCTTCATAGTGTTTTTTTTCATACAGGAAGCCAGGAAAGCTGCAAACAAAATTAATAATACAATATTTAATTTGTGTTTTAACATCAGAAATCAGATCAATTCAGATAAAATTATTTTACAAGCAGCATTTTTCTTGTTTCGGAAAAAGTTAATGATGAATTTAAAGATGTTGCGGTAAGTTTATAAAAATATACTCCGCTGGTTAAATTCTTTCCTGAGAAATTAACAGTGTGCAATCCCGGACTTTGTTTTTCATTTAAGAGAGTGAGCAATTCTTTTCCGTTAATGTCATAAATTCTCATGACAATTTTTGCATCCGACAGGAGTTCATAATTTATTTTTGTTTCCGGATTAAACGGATTCGGAAAATTCTGGAACAGTCTGAAATTTTTTTCTAAAGTTCTGTCAGATGCATTCACAGAGACGGGGTTTTCGAGAAGTTTTCTTTCATAGACGCCGTTCCCGTGGGTAGTTGCTCTGATTTTTCTGTTAGGGTAAACAACAGTAAGATCAAAGACCAGAGCATACGGCATTCCCGACATGTATTCATTCCAGTTAATTCCTGCATTAGTTGTTACATAAACGCCGAGA
>JAFDZQ010000057.1 GCA_018266895.1 Bacteroidota bacterium | reverse complement strand
ATCATTCATACAAGAAGTTCGACAGAAGATGCCATAGCAATTGTAAAAGAGAACTATGACCTTAATCTTAAGGGTCAGTTTCACTGCTTCAGCGGTGACAGCGGACAGTTAAGCAGTGTTCTTGAAATGGAAAATTTCTATGTTTCATTCTGCGGGAATATTACTTATAAAAATTATAAAGAAAGTGAGATAATTCTGAATTGTCCTGAAAACAAAATTTTATCGGAAACCGATTCCCCTTTTCTTCCTCCGGTACCTTACAGAGGCAAAAGGAACGAACCTTCATTTATTACAAATACAATTTCTAAGATAGCTGAAATAAAATCCACTGATACAGAGATACTTAAGAAGAATATGTATTTGAACAGCAAGATGCTTTTCCCAAAAATGTTTAAAAAAGAATAAAGCTGCATCCGTATAAAACGAAATTGTCATTTTTAAAAAATTTTATTAAACATAAAATTTCTTTTAAATCTTAATACTTTAGTAATCATACGTCAAAAATAATAAAATCTTTTCCACGAATTTCGCAGATTAAAACGATTATTTTAAAAATTATAAATTTTGAAATAGTATTGATGTGGTTTTTGATTGCAGCATAATTAATTAATACATAACGGAATTTGAAAGTGTTGGCTTCGGTAAAAAAAAATAACTTAAACGAATCGGAATATTAATTTTCCATTTAATGAAAATGTTTTTGAATAAGCTTTCATATCTTTGCTTTAGAATACAAATTTAATAGGTTTTTTATTCGTTGTAAAAAGATTTGTCTGCATAAAAAGCGGTTAAAACAAATACAATTAATTCAGTTTAAATTAAAATTCTAATAAATTATATTTGTCAAACTAAAAAAAATAAATCATGAATTCATATTCATTATACAGACAGGATACGGGAAGCGGAAATTTTCCTCCGCCGCCTCCACCACCACCTCCTCCTCCTGGCAGTTCTCAGTACGGATTTACTCCAACACCACCGGCAGGAAATCAGGGCGGAAGCGCAAGTTCGAATGCCATAATAGCACTTGTTCTCGGAATTTTATCATATATCATGTGTCCTGTTATTTTGGCAATTGGCGCATGGATAATGGGAAACAATGAATTAAAGGCAATTGATTCGGGACAGTCGCCTGAAGCCGGTAGATCACTTGCAAATATCGGCAAATGGCTTGGTATAGTTAATATAATTCTTTCAATAATCGGGATAATTATTGTGGCAATTTTATTTTTCTTCGGTGTATTGGGTTCAATGTTTAATAACTAAATAATCGGTTTGCAGAATAATCTTAAGGTAGCTTATAAACAGCTGCCTTTTTTTATAATATTAATTTGAAAATAAATTTCAGAAAATTCGATTCACTGAGACCTGCAGTAATTCCTGAATACAAAACTGCCGGTTCAGCAGGAATGGATGTATCATCTTCATCAGCGGAAAAAATAATCATAAAGCCATTTGAAAGAGTTCTCATACCCACCAATCTTGTTTTAGAAATACCTGTTGGATTTGAAGCTCAGATAAGACCGAGAAGCGGTCTTGCATTTAAACACGGAATAACGGTTCTCAATACTCCCGGCACAATAGATTCAGACTACAGAGGAGAAATAAAAGTACTGCTCATAAATTTCGGAAAAGATAATTTCGAAATAAATTTCGGGGAAAGAATTGCCCAGATTGTGGTAGCAGAGCATGCAAAAGTCAGACTAACGCATTCTGATGAAATCAAAGATACAGAAAGAGGAGACGGAGGATACGGAAGTACAGGAGTAAACTGACATTTAATGCATTAAAATTTATTTTACAAATTATAAGGACAAGGATTATTGGACGGAGTATTAAACATTCTAACGACGCCAATAGGTGATTATTCAGATATCACTCTGCGGGCATTAAGGATACTGAATGAATCCGATTACATTATCTGCGAAGAATACAGAGAAGCTTCAAAGCTTTTAAGATTTTTTGAAATTAAAAAAGAACTTAAATCTCTCAATGAGCACAATGAAACAGAATCATCAGAAGAGATATTCAATGATCTTATAAACGGAAAGAATCTCTCACTAATCTCAGACTGCGGCACGCCTGTTTTTTCAGATCCCGGAAGCGAAATTCTGCAGAAGTGCATTGATGCAAATATAAAATTAGAATTCATAGGCGGAGCTAATTCTGTAACTGCATCTGTAGTTCTCTCCGGATTTGACATAAGCAGATTTTATTATATGGGATTTCTCTCGCCCAAATCCGAAATAAGGAAAATTGAACTGAACAACATAAAATATTTTAAAAGAATTATAGTTCTGATGGAAGCACCCTACAGATTAAAATCAATACTTCAGGATATCAGAGACATATTTGGTCAGAGAAGTATATTTGTGGCATTTGATCTAACAATGCAAAGCGAGAAAAAATTCAGGGGAACGGCTTCGGAAATATTGGAAACTATCGGGGAAGAAAAATTAAAAGGCGAATTTATAATTATAATAGACAAGTACAATGATTAACATTGTCAGATACAGCGAAGGAGCGGGACTCAAAGCGGTTACTCCTGACGAACTTCTTAAATGGGATTACAACGGTCCGGAAAAACTCTGGGTTGATATTTACAACACTTCGGAAAGAGAAAGCAATGAATTACTCAAAAACATATTTGAATTTCATCCGCTTGCAATTGAAGACAGTTTAAAATATCTGCAGGATGATTCCATACATCATCCGAAAATTGACATCTTTGAAGATTATGTGTTCATTGTTTTTAACGGGCTGAATGTAAAAGAGAAAAGCTTCAAGTATGATCTTTTTTCGCTGAGTTGTTTTCTCGGACATAATTTTCTTGTAACTGTTCACAATGAAAATGGCGGAAACTTTCTTACGGAAAAAATAAAGCTGATTTTAAACGACAGTACTTTTAAGAAGGGACCTGATTATATTTTAAACCTGATCTTCGATGAGATAGTGGACAGATATTATCCTATACTTGACAATCTTGAAGATGAAATTGACAGGATTGAGAAATTAGTTTTTAATGAGCAGCCAAACAACGACACGCTGCAGACAATTCTGAATCTGAAAAAAGACCTGATCAAATTAAGAAGAATTTCATCTTATCAGAAAGAAGTGCTTTATAAATTAAGCCGCGGGGATTCAGAACTTATTACAGCGGATGAAACGATATATTACAGAAACGTATATGATCATCTTGTAAGAGTTTCCGATACAGCCGAATCATACAGGGATTATGCAGCAGGACTGCTCGATTCATACCTTTCGATAGTGAATAATAAGATGAACGAAGTAATGAAATTTCTTACAATCATTGCAACTATCATACTGCCTTTAAGCTTTATAACCGGACTGTTCGGAATGAATTTTGATGATATTCCGTTTCTTCACAGTGACATCGGATTTTATTTAAGCTTAGCTTTAATGTTTATGATAGCCGTGTTTATGATAATATGGTTCAGACACAAAAAGTGGCTTTAAAAATTAAGAGGTTCCCCTTCCCTTCTTGTCAGTTCCCTGAATCTTTCATAAATCTTTGCAGTGACATTGGATTTATTCCTGTTATCGATAATTCTGCCGTCAATGCTGTTCACCTTCGTGATTTCTCCCATAGTGCCGCAGGTAAAAACCTCATCAGCATTATAAAATTCACTAAGGGAAATATTTCTTTCATAACAGGAAATATTTAAAACTTTAGAGAGCATTATAACTATACTTCTGGTAATACCCGGAAGACAGGCATCGGTAGTCGGAGTATAGAGTTCATTATTTTTCACCATAAAAATATTCGTAGCGTTTGTTTCGGCGACAAAACCGTTCGAATCAAGCATAATGGCATCATCGGCTTCGAATAAATTCGCCTGAATTTTTGCCAGAATATTATTGATCAGATTATTATGATGAATTTTCGAATCCATATACTGCGGCGAATTCCTTCTGATGTGTGAAGTTATTAATTCGATTCCGTTTTCATTGTCATAGACAGGAGGTTTCCATTCTGCAAGTACAATGAGGCATGATCCTTTCTGATTAAGTCGCGGATCCATGCCTGAGATTATTTTTTCTCCTCTTGTAAGAGTAAGACGAATATGCACGCCGTCTTTCATTCCGTTTGCTTCGAGCGTTTTAAACATTGCATCTCTGATAAATTCCCTTGAAGGTATATCAGTGTATGCCATTGTTTTTGCAGATTCAAGAAGACGGTCAACGTGCTGCCAGAAAAAAAATATTTTTCCGTTATACACTCTCACTCCTTCCCATACTGAATCGCCGCACTGCACGGCGCTGTCATAAACAGATATTCTGGCTTCGCTTTTTGGATATAACTGATCTTTTATAAAAATACTGATGTGCTGATTACGGGGGTCAAATTTGTACGACATGGCTTTTTATTACAAAAATACAAAATGCAGTAATTAAAACAATTCATAAAACTCCGGATAATGTATATCATCGCACGTATTGGAATTACAGGATGGAAGTACAGGATTTAACTTTCATACATTTGTATAAAAATTCCAATGTTCCTAATCAGGAGATTAGGAACGGGAGTAAAACTGAAATGATAAATAAGATTTCACTTAATTATTTTTGTCATATATGTTATTTTAAAACACAACAAAACCTTAAAATGAAATTTGCAATAAGAATAGTGTTATTTTTTTGTATTACAATTATTTCCCTTTTAGCAGAAGCGCAGATAACAGATAAAAGTAAAACCTCCGCACTCCCGTTAAAATATTTTCCTGCCGATGTTTTCAGGACCAGAGATATTTCACTGATAAATGAATGGATAATAAAAGCTGCAAAAGACGAGATATTATTTTTGGACGAAATCAAAGAAACATTGCCGGAATCTGACAAAGAATCCGGAATTAATATTGATAAGAAAAAGTATATTCTCGAATATATTTCCGGAAACACGGGTGAAGTAATAAGACTGAATTCGGAAACCGGTATGGAACCTGCTGAGTTCGCCTTGTATGCAAAGATAATTCAGGATTCTCCCGAAAATGCCGAGAACAGATTTGTAAAAGCTTTCAGTGACAAGATCAGGGAATTCCCGGAAGATCAGAAAATCATATATACAAGTAATTTCATCAGACAGATAAACAGATCAAATAAAACATTTCTTGATGAGATCAAATTATTTTCAAAGGAACAGAATATACCTGATACTTCCCTCTTCAGGTTATTTCAGAGTTATTCATATTTAAAATTTTACCCCGGAATCAGGAAAAAACTTGACAGCTACATAAGCAGAATAATAACGGATAATTTTACAAGAGAAGATTCACTCAAAGGCGGAAATAATCCTGAAAGGCTGTGGTGGGATGTAATGCGATACGATATTACGGTCAAACCGGATATTGAAAACAAAACAATTTCAGGAAGCAATGTTCTGACATATAAAGTCAAGGAAAGCAATAATACTTTCATGATGCAGATAGATCTGCAGGAACCGATGAAAATCGACAGCGTCATTTCACAAACAGGTCAGAAGATTAATCTGCTAAACATAAAAAATATCTGGTACGCAGATATACAGGACAAACAACAGGATTCTGAAAATTATATGACAATATATTTTCACGGAAAGCCAAAGGAATCAAAGTTCCCGCCCTGGGACGGCGGATGGGTCTGGTCAAAGGACAGTCAGGGAAATCCCTGGATAAGTGCTGCCTGTCAGGGTTCAGGCGCAAGCCTTTGGTTTCCCTGCAAGGATCTGCTCAGCGATGAGCCGGACAACGGAGCTTCACTTACAATGACAGTTCCTGTAGATCTGACAGGAGTATCAAACGGCAGACTTGTTTCAGATTATCCCGAAGGAGACGGTATGCATTCTGTTAAATGGGAAGTAGTGAATCCAATTAACAGTTATAACATTATTCCATACATCGGAAAGTATAAAAAAATATCTGATTCATTTAACGGTGAAAAGGGAAAGCTTGATATTGAATTATGGGTTCTGAATAATGATTCCGGAAAAGCAGAGACTCACTCCCTTCCTGAAATAAAGAGAATGATGACTGCATTTGAATACTGGTTAGGACCTTATCCGTTTTACGAAGACAGTTACAAATTAGTGGATGCTCCTTATGCAGGAATGGAGCATCAGAGCGCTGTAGCTTATGGAAACAGATATCTGAACGGTTTCTGGGGAAATGATCTCTCCGGCACCGGATGGGGGAAGAAATGGGATTATATTTTAGTTCATGAAAGCGGTCATGAATGGTTCGGGAACAGCATCACTGACTCTGATATCGCAGATATGTGGATACATGAAGGATTTACTTCATACACAGAAACACTTTTCACGGAATACTGGTACGGAAGGAAAGCGGCTGATGAGTATAATCACGGTACAAGAAGGAATATTGAGAACACCATTCCCGTCATCGGATTTTACAATGTAAACAAAGAACCTATAAATTCGGACATGTACGCAAAAGGCAGCAACCTGATTCATACAATCCGGAACAGTATGAATGATGATGATAAATTCAGAAAAATGCTGAGAGGACTCTGCGAAACATTTTATCACAGCACTGCAGGCACGCAGCAGGTAGAAAGTTATATCAGTAATAATTCGGGTTTTGATTTTTCAAAAGTTTTTGATCAGTATCTGAGATCTACCGACATTCCGGTGTTTGAATATTATTTTGATAATGACGGCAGCAGAGTGAATTTCAGATATGTAAACTGTGTCACAGGATTCAATCTTCCGCTGACATTAAGAAATGAGAAAGAAGTTGTTAAATTATTTCCCGATACCGAGTGGCAAAGCGCGGATGTTACTTCCGCTGAAAAAGAAGTCATCGACGAGGAATTAATAGAAAGCTTATACTATGTTTGCGCTTTCAGGACCCGGGAATAATTATCATCTGAATTTCATAACCGAATTAATGCTGTTTATGCTTGTGTTGTAAGACTGTACCATATAATTATAATTCTGAACAACTTCATTATATTTATTATTAAAAACTTCTTCTGATTTAAATCCTGAATAATCAGCAAAAAACTTTTTACCGGCATCCGTAAAATTTTCGGAAGTTTTCGAAAAATAATCCTCGAAATTATATTTCATGAATTTAGTTTTTTCAGTGAACTCGGCTGACAGAACAACCTGTTTATTCTGATCGAATATTTTTTCATATTTTTCAAAATACTTCACAGCTTCATCAGGATTTCCTCTGAATTTCAGCAGAGCAAAACTGTCATAAAAATCTTCCGCTGCATCAAGTATGTCTCCGTAAGAGTTTAGCATTAACTCTGACGATTTTTCATCAGGATCAGAAATTGATCCGATATCCCTCTTCTCTCTTTTAGGTCTGTATTTTTTCAGTACGGATGATAATCTGCTTACCGCTTCTGAATACCGTGCATAAGAAGATTTCATTTCTTCATCATAGGGTCCGGCTTTTGTCAGGTCGCTTTTATAACCTGACTTGGAATAGTATCCGGAAACTTTTTCCGATACTGCATAATATCCGTCCATAGCATTAAGCAGATTTTTCATTTCACTTTCGACTTCATTTTTCATGGAAGCTGATGCGTTTAATTTTGAAAGTTCGCCTGAATCGAAAAAAGATCTTTTATATTCTTTGAGAGTTCTTTCAAGAGATGACACAGACAATGACAAAGCAACGGGTATTATAAGGGAATTCTTGTTGATAACTGCAGGCGAGGGAATATCGCGAACATAATCTTTATAGACGCTCTCTCCGGATTCCCTGAGTTTATTTACCGCATTTATGTATTTATTGTAAAAATTTATGTCATCGTCATAGGAAGGTTCCTTTGTTTCCGTAACGGTATTTTCCTTTTTATTTTTATAATCAAGCTTATTCTTAAGTGTATTTACAAAAGAGCATCCGGTGAAGATAATAATAGTGAGAATCAGTGAAAAAGTGAATTTAAGATTGTTCATAATATTGTTTTAAAAATTAATTACTAAAAAAATATCATTCATATACTTTTATGGATTGAGAGGAAAGTTCATTATAATAAATCATACATTCTTCATAAAGAGGAATCAGATCATCCGGCAGTTTTCTGCCGCCTGTGTCCTGTTTTTCAAAGCAGGTTGATTTATGAACATTTTCATACCAGTGCTTTGCCCAGATTCCGTCTTCCTTTCTCTTACCGGGATTCCACTTTAGCATGGAATTGTCAAACGGAATTTCCAGTGCTTTGCAGAGTTTTGTAAGGGATATTTCAGGCGAATTAAGTATTTCGTCTGAGTCAATGATAACCGGCTTAAGATTAAGTGAAATTAACTTTTTATAAATCTCATACTGCCTTTTAATTCCTGTATCACGGATTTGGATATTGTTTAAAACCAGCGCAAGCGAGCTGATCAGCTGCGCGGGATTTCTTATAAGAATTAAATTTATAACTTTTTCGAGAAATGATTCATTGACATCGATAAGATGATGAGTCATTTGTTTGATAAACAGGATTTCATTATCATAGTCTCCGAGAATTATATCGTTAATGACTTTATTACCGTCAGTTTCCATACAGGCAATGACTTCTTCCCTTCCGGGATGATCTGCATTTGTAACAAGAAGATAGTGAGCGTAAAGAGGTTCATCAATAACAATGGTATCTTTTCTCTGAGCAAAAGAATACATCAGAGCAGTTGAAATATTCCTGGGACCGGACAGAAGGTTAATCCTTTTCAAAAAAGATAATTAATTTGCGGATAACTTATGAAACTGAAGATATAAGTTCAATACTTAAAATGAATTACTTGAGACTGTACATTTTCCACCAGGGAGTCCCGGGAGATCTGTGATGTTCGGAATGATAACCGAAGAAATAGCATGTGATGAAAGCATACAAATGATTTTTATTTTCCGTTCTTGAATTATAAGGAAGCATATCATGGGAATGAGGTCTTCTGTGAGGGAGATACGTCCCGAAATAAAAAAGCTGAAGAGTACTGAGGACTGAAGGGATCACAAAATAAAGCCAGACGGATAATTCGGCAAAATAAATTTTAAGCAGGTTAAAAACCAAAGCCATATACAGAATCTGAAAAACGGTCACATACCTTTTCAGAAAGACAGCCCACCATACAAAGAAACTGTCCGAGCCGCAATAAAAGTCAGGATCAGAATCAGTACCCGGAGAATTATGATGAAGTTTATGATTTGCGAGTAATTTCTTATAGGAAAGACCTGCAAAAAGAAAACTTGCCAGCGCGCCGGTGAAGTAATTAATTTTTTTATTTGCGGAAACCGTGCCGTGCATTGAATCATGGGCGGTTATGAACAGACCGGTATATAAAAAAGTCTGAATAAGAATATGCAGATAAGTGAAAATATTTTTAAAATCCGGAATATGATAACGGATGCAGTAGTATAAATGAGATATCCATAAAATAATTATGACAAATGAAATTATTATTCCCATAAGATTAATAAAAATTCAAAATAATAAAAAACATCAACTGAGCAATAAAGTAGTGAATAAAAGTTTTTGAATAAGTGTTTATCTTAAAATACTGAAAGCAAAAAGCAAAAATAAATGAAATAATAAACCAGGCAGCATAATTCTGATACGGAACGGAAATGTTCTGCCATCTCCAGTATTTAAGACTTATGGCTGGAGGTTCAAGCAGAAAATCAAATATAACAGAAAGAACTGCAGCGGAAAGGGATACAAAAAGTATTTTTCTATTAAAGATTATTCCGATATTCAAAGCTCCGAGAATTACAAAAATCCAGTTAAAGCCTATTATAAGAGGAACACCGGCGACTTTAAAACCCAGAACATCTCCGTATGAGTAATCTCCGAATATAATTCCTGTTTTCACTCCTGTTATTTCAAGAATAAGAGTCACTGAATATGACAACAAAAAAAATAAAATGAATCTGCTGCTTTTAAGAGAACCGGAAAGATAAAGGACTAAAGATCCGGTGATCGCAAGAACATAAGGCGTCATATAAAGCATCACGGGTTTTGATTCGGCAATAAAATGACCCGCCGCACCAGCAGCAAAGAAGATATAAATGATAAAATTAAAATACTTCAGAGCTTTCTGTTTTTCCAATATACTTTACCTGTATTTAAAAGTATTAGTGATCTGAAACCGATAAACACCATCATAATTATCTGAAACGGAAATAAAAATAAATTCAAAATAATATTTTGCGTGCTTAAAAATGACACAATTATATTCTGAATTATTAATATTAAAATCAGATAAACATAAACATGATTAAAGAACAAGAGCACAATTGGCGAAAGATAAACAAAAGATGTGATTAATAATGTCAGAATGAAAAACGCCGGAGTCATTGAAGATCCCGGAAAATAATTTTTTGTGAATCCGTTAATGCTTTCTGTCAGGCTGTTATACATTCGGCAGTTTACAATATTCTTGCTGAGCATAAGTTTTACTTTTAAGTTTTTCTTCTTGAAAATCCTTGAAAACTCAATATCCTCGACTATTTTATCCGATACAATTTCATGTCCGCCTGTTTGCTCATAAGAAGATCGTTTAAAAAACATAAACTGACCGTTAGCCGCCGCGAATCTCGGATCTGCGCTGCCGTAAACTTTTTTTAACGGAAGAAACGACAGCATAAGCCAGTTAAGAATCTGCACAGTTATTTTTTCACCCGCAGTGATCATAATCTGTTCAGGAAAAACCGAGAGCAGATCTGTATCTGATCTTACTGCTTCGGATAAAGCGGAACCAGCAGCAGAAGGATATAAACGGACATCTGCATCAATGAAGAGCAGATAACTTCCTTTGGAAAACCGGGACAACTGCATACAAGCCCAGGATTTTCCTTTCCATCCGTCAGGAGCAGGAGTTCCTCTGAATACTTTAATCCGGCTGTCTGTCGCCGAATATTTCAATGCTTTATCATAAGTATCATCTTCAGACAAATCATCCAGAACAATTATTTCAATATTTTCATAGTTCTGTTCCGATACACATTTAAGACACTGCTCAATATTCAAAGATTCATTTCTTACAGGGATCAATACAGATACACAATGCATTTCCCCCGAATAATCCACAGGTCTGATTACGGGAGCTGTAAAAAGATTATAGACGGCAGTCAGCACACCGGCTGTAATAATAACGGATATAAAAATGAAAAGGATCATTTGTCAAAAATATTAAAAGCTTTTTCCTTTATGCATTCATCTTCAGGAATATCCATACAGGAAACAAATTTATTTTTATACTCATCATAATTTGCAGCGATAAATTCCGAACTAAGCACATCGCCGAACCTGCATATAATATCCGGTTTTTTCCTGTTACCGTATGAAATTCTGAAAGATACAATCATTACATTTGCAGATACTTTTCCTGAAAGAAATTTCAAACCATTTTTAATACTTACCTCATCACAATCATTGGGCTGGATTTCTCCCTGCGGATAAAGCACGAGATAATTAGCCGGATCAGAAGAAATTTTTTCAGCAAATGAAAGACTTTCTTTAACAGATGAAAGAGAAGCAGGATTAACTGAAAAGACTCCCAGATATTTAAAGAACGGATATTTAACAAGCTGTTCCTGCAGCATCATCAGATAAGGTTTTCTTTTTGTAAATTCAGACATAACATAGTTTATAAGGAAACCATCCCACCAGGAAAAATGATTCGGAGTAATTATAAGCCCTTTACTGTCAGAAATTTCAGGGAATTTGTTTAATATCAGAAATCTGCTGAAATTTTTCCTTAAAATGTATTTCAGGTAAAATCCGTAAACCGATTTTGCAATTATGCTGTGACGGGGATAGATCATTTGCCGGTCTTTGTTGTAAAAAACTTTTCCGAAACCTGAAATAAAAATATACAAACAGCTGCCAGGCTGAAAGAATATAAAAAATCTTCTGCAGGGATAGTCAAAAATCTTATGCCGGTGATCGCGGCAGGATTATAAATAACAACAGGCAGAGATGTAAGAATGTAATTTACAATTAAAAAAGGTATATAGGAAATCAATATTGTTACAGCAAATATCTTTGACATAAGAAACTCCCTGCTGAAATAATTCAGCAGGATAATAAGGATCCCTGAAAACAGTGAAACGGTAAAGGTATAATATTTGCCTGAAAAAATAATGCCTGTGATAATAAAAATCAGAGAAATAAAATAAATTAAAACCGGAGAGACGTTTAGTTGTTTGTCTTTTAAATAATGCCTGACACAGGCATAAGTAAAAATTATGCTGTAAGGTACTGTAATGAAGAACAAAATCTCTTCGGGAGGCAGATTAAAAATTCTGAAATGAGAAACGAATATTCCGTTAAATGACCAGTCACTGCGTTTTACAGCTACAGAATCCCAAACAATGAAAATAACTCCCGTAAGAACAACAGAGATTATTAAGGGAAAAAATTTTTTATAGAATGAGATTCTTTTTTCAAAACTAAAAAGAAGAGGAAACAAAATTATAAAAATATTCAGAATCAGATAAACGGACATCAGACAGTATTTAATGATCTGACTTTAACGGCTGATTTTAGCAGTAAGATAAGTTTAGTTAAATTTGAAATTCTTACTCTTTTTGATTTCAGGTCATTCATATTCATCTTTTTAATTTTTTTCAATAAAATGGAATAATACATATAAGCGGTATAGACTCCTAGAACTGAGTTTTTCGGAAGTCTTTTTATTCCGGAAAAAGCCGTTATAAATTCATTTTCCACTTCAGTTTCAAGAAAATATTTATTCCTGTCATTAAGTTCATTTTCGTGACCGGCATCAGGAAAATAAATTCTTCCGCGTTCATTCAAATCGCTTTTAATATCCCTGAGAAAATTAACTTTTTGAAAAGCTGATCCGAGAGCTTTTGCGGGAATTTCCAGACTCAGGAATAATTCGTCATTAGTATGACAAAAAACTTTTAAGCACATCAGCCCGACTACTTCCGCCGATCCGTAAACGTACTTATCATAGTTTTGCCTGTCATAACTTGTATTGGTTATATCCATTTCCATACTGTCCAGAAAATCAGTGATGTATTCCTGAGGAATCAGATATTTGTTAACTGTGTACTGAAAAGAATTCACCACGGGATTAATTGAGATGCCGTTTTGCAATGAAGTCAAAGTTTCTTTTCTGAGTTCATCGAGAAGATATTTTTTATCCTGATCGTGAAAAGTATCTACGATTTCATCAGCTAATCTGACATAACCGTAAATTGCAGCGATACTGTCCTTTACTTCGCTGCTGAAAAGATTCATTGCAAACCCGAAGGACGTGCTGTAATTTCTTGCAATAAGATTACTTATTTTAAAAGAAGTGCTGTTATACAGTTCAATGCTCATTTAAAATCCTTTCGGTTACAAGTTTAGAACTGATTAACACCATCGGAAGTCCGGTTCCGGGTGTTGTAGAAGCTCCGACATAAAACAAATTAGAATATAATTCGTCCCTGTTTTTAGGTCTGAATCCTCCGACCTGCATCATTTTATGAGACAGTCCAAGACCTGAACCCTTATAAAGACCGAACATACTTCCCCAGTCAAACGGTGTGAGTATTTTTTTTACAACAGTATTCTTATTCAGATCAAAACCGATCCTTTCAGACAGATCTGATATGATATCCCCGGCTATTATTTCTTTATCAGACCAGTCACTTTTAAATCTCAGATCAGGAACGGGACAAAGTATAAATAAATTTTCACAGTCAGCAGGAGCGCATAAAGGATCAGTGTAGGAAGACATATTCACATAATAATATGGTTTGGACGGAATTGAAGAAGAGCTGAATATATTCTTCGCATACTCCGGAAAATTATTTCCGAGAAAATAATTATGATGATAAAGATTTTTAATTTTGCCTGATATACCGAGATAAATAGTCAGCGGAGCAAGAGACCATTCCATTTTATCTAATTTATCATCCGAAAATTTTTCTCTGTTAAGTACTTGCCCCCTGAAAGAAGCAGCATCAGCGTTAATTATGAAATTTTCAGCAATCCATTCTTTGCCACTGCTGTCAACAACGGAAGTAACTTTCCCGGAATCCTTATTTACTTTTACAATCTCCGTATTGTAAATTATTCTGACGTCGTATTTATTCAGTTCTTTAATGATCTCTCTGACAATTGTGTACATACCGCCTTCAACCAGCCAGTATCCGTTATGCTTGAACTCAGTGTAATTAAGCAATGAGTAAATTGAAGGAGTTTTAAAAGGTGTAGAGCCGAGAAAAAAAGCAACTAGAGAAAAAATAACCTTTACCTCCATCGAGTCAAAAGTTTCATCAAGCAGGTTCCACAGTTTTTTATTCAGATAAGGAAGATGTTTAAAAGGAACACGTGAGATTTTCATAAAATAATCAATCAGATTATCATAATTTTGCTTAACTACAATATTTTCCGTGTCATGAAAGAACTGTCCGGCTTTAAAAAGATATTTTTCTGCTTTCTCCTTGAAATTTTTTTCAATCCCTTCAAACTCGGAAGAAAGTTTATCCAGGTCTTTAGAGATATTAAAAAATTTATTACTTCCCCTGAAATTAACTTTATACAGAGGATCAAGACTTTTCATTTTCAGAGGATTTTTAATTCCGCAATCCTTAAAAAACTGATCAAACTCATAAGTCATACTCATAAAAGACGGACCAAGGTCAAATGTAAATCCTTCTTCCGAGAACTGATTAAGTCTTCCTCCGGCTTTATGATATTTTTCAAGCACTGTGACCTTATAGCCTTTTGAAGCCATTCTAAGTGCTGCTGATAATCCGCCAAGACCGCTTCCGACAATAATTAAATCTTTATTCATTAAATTAATTTAAAATTTTTTTTTAATTCAAACATTAAATCCCGTATACCTGAGCAGTAAATTATTCCGTTTATTGATTTTAAACCGGGATTACCGCCATTAATTATCCTGATTCCGTTCTTAATTGCCAATTCTCTAATTTCAATGCCTTTTTTATTCAGATGATTTCCTTTAGCGGATAAACAAACAAGATCCGGCTTAACAATTTTTATCAGATCCGAAAGCGACTTTAAAGGAAGATCTGAACCGGGATAAACGACCTTCCATCCAAGATGCTCAAGCGTAATTTTCACGCACAGGATTCCGATTTCGTGTAATTCATTTTCGAAACAAACGCAGATTGCTTTTTTGCCGTTGCTCTTAGCTCCTGTGATATTTTTCTCAAAACCGTAGAGAGCTGCTATAAGAGCTTTTGAAGCAATGTGTTCATCCTCTATTTTAATTAAATTTTTCATCCACTTTATACCGATATTTTTCATGCAGACAGAAACAATATCATCAAATATTTCCTGAAGGGACAGATTATTGAGCCATAAGTTGTAAAGAAAATGTTCAGCTTTCTCAGCTTCGCCTTTTAAAAGTAATTTTTCGAAAGCTTTAACAAGATTAGCAGTTTTACGGACCGATGAATTTTCTATTACCTTTGATGATGATTTTAGTTTCATGAAATCCGATAATCCAAGATTTAGTTCCGAAGCATGAATTCTAATGTCTTCAATGCTGAACTTCCTGTGTCCGCCCGCCGTTTTACGGCATTTCAAAATTCCGCTGTCAGACCATCTCTTAATGGTTGAAACATTCACATTAAACAATTCAGCGGCTTTTTTTGAAGAAACGTTATACTTCATAAATTTAATAATGCACGATTTGAGCGTTTTAATTTAGCCAATTTATCATGAAGAGTCAAATCATAAATCCGAACAGTGTGCTAATATTATGTATAAGACAAAATATTGGTACTTACAATTTACTTTAACTGCGTCGTACACGCGCATGCCTTCATCACGGGAAAGAAAGATATTAATTGAATCTTAGAATATAATGGCATACATAGTTGTTCATAGTTTCCGTATCCTGCCGGAACACTGCAAAATTGCAGGGCAATTTTCATTGAAACACAGTCCTTAATTGAGTATTTTAAAATGTGAAATTAAGTTACAAAAAGTCAGGTGTAAATATCTCTGAATCCGATAAATTCATAGATAAAATCAAACCCCTCGTTAAAAAATCATTCACGGAAAATGTCTTAAGCGGTATTGGGAATTTCGGAGCATTTTACAGGATTGATTTAAAAAAATATAAAAGCCCGGTATTTGTTTCAAGCATAGACGGTGTCGGCACAAAGCTGAAAATAGCAGCTGCGCTGAATAAATTTGATACCATAGGTGAAGATCTTGTTAATCATTGTGTAAATGATATTGCAGTTTGCGGGGCGAATCCCCTGTTCTTTCTTGATTATTACGCAACAGGCAGATTGAGAAGCCAAGAGGCGGCAGATATTTTAAAGGGGATTGTAAACGGATGCAGGAAGAATAAATGCTCACTGATAGGCGGCGAGACTGCAGAAATGCCGGGTGTTTACCGCGGAAAGGATTTTGATCTTGCAGGTTCGATTACTGGCATAGTCGAAAAGAATAAGATTGTCAGTTCAAAAAATGTCAGGAAAGGCGATGTACTTATAGGTTTACAGTCGAATGGGCTGCACACAAACGGTTACTCTTTAGCGAGAAAAATTTTTGATTCACGCAGAAAGCTGAATGTGTATTACGATGAGTTCGGAAAAACAGCCGGAGAAGAATTGCTTAAAGTTCACAGATCATATTTACTGATTATCCATGAGCTGCTTTCGAAATTCAGAATAAATTCAATCTCACATATAACCGGCGGAGGTATTTCAGGAAATACAAAAAGAGTCATTCAGTCCCGGCACAAAATTTCCATAGACTGGAAATCCTGGAACAGACCCTTTATGTTTGATCTTATTCAGAAGAAAGGCGGAGTCTCGGAGTCTGACATGAAACGGACATTTAATCTCGGGATAGGACTGATTATGATTGTGCCAAAGAAAGATGCTGATGCTGTCATGAATTATTTAGAATACAGAAAAGAGAAATCTTATTTAATAGGTCAGATAGAATAACAAAGATATATCATTGGTTATTTTCTGCCGCACAGAAAATGTTTACGAAATTATTCAATAAATTTTAAATACTTACTATGAAAACACAATCAACGGAAAGCGCTGTAATTGAAACTTCAGCAAACGGCAGCAGAAAAAACTTAAATGCAGTCAATCCTCAGAATGTTCAGGATGAATTGAAAAAATTCATGCTCGTAGACGGATTTGACATAACAATTGATCTGGATAAATCCTCCGGATCTTATTTATATGATTCCAAGCACAAGAGAAATTTATTGGATTTTTTTACTTTTGTCGCTTCAAATCCTCTCGGAATGAACCATCCGAAACTGAACAATGAATCTTTTATTGCAGAGATAGGAAAAATAGCAGTAAACAAGCCATCACTGTCGGACATATACACAGAAATTCAGGCTCAGTTTGTAGAAACATTTTTCAGAATTGCAGTTCCCTCTTATTTCAAGCATTCATTTTTTATAGAAGGAGGAGCTTTAGCCGTAGAAAACACATTGAAAGCTGCATTCGACTGGAAGGTAAGAAAAAATTTCAGGAAGGGATATAAGGAAGAAAAAGGTCATCAGATAATACATTTCAGGCAGGCATTTCACGGAAGAAGCGGTTATACAATGTCTCTTACAAATACGGATCCGAATAAAGTATTATACTTCCCTAAGTTCAACTGGCCAAGAGTACTGAATCCTAAGATTACTTTTCCCCTGAATGAAGAAAATCTGAATAAAGTAACAGCTTCTGAAAACGAATCACTGAATCAGATTAAAGAAGCGATAAGGAATAACAAGGATGACATTGCGGCAATAATACTTGAACCGATACAGGGTGAAGGCGGAGATAATCATTTCAGAAAGGAATTCTTCCTTCAGCTGAGACAGATCTGCGATGAAAGCGAAGTGATGCTTATTTTTGACGAAGTGCAGACCGGGATTGCACTGACAGGAAAGTGGTGGGCTCATATGCATTATGTGCAGCCGGATCTTATTTCATTCGGCAAGAAAACACAGGTGTGCGGAGTATTATCAACGGATAGAATTGACGAAATAGAAGAAAATGTTTTCAGGATGCCGAGCAGGATAAATTCCACCTGGGGCGGTAACATGGTAGACATGAAAAGATTCAAAAAGATTCTTGAGATCATTCAGGAAGAAGACCTTGTGAAGAACTGTGAAGTAAACGGTGAATACCTTCAGGGTAAATTAAATGATCTCTGCATTTCATTTCCCGGTACAGTATCAAACCCCAGAGGCAAGGGATTGTTCTGCGCTGTAGATATAACTGACACCGAGACAAGAAATAAAGTAACGGCAAAAGCTCTTGAGAATAATCTTATGATACTTGGCTCAGGAGAAAGATCAATAAGGTTCAGACCTCCGGTAAATATTTCCAAGGACGAAATTGACACCGGTCTTTCAATTTTAGAAAAAGTCTTACATAGCATTTAAAGTATATTTAAATTAAATTGTACTTATTAAGACTTAATCTAATTAAGAAAATATTTGATACCTGAAGAAATAAAAGATACATTCCTGAACTATCTTAAGCTTAAAGCTCACAGAATAACAAATGAGCGGTTTCTGATATTAGATTCCGCTCTTAATATTAAGGGGCATTTTGACGCTGATGAATTATATCTTAAAATGAAGAATGATTACATTAATGTTTCCCGAGCGACTGTATACAAAACACTTGAACTTATGAATGAATGCAATATACTTACAAAGCATAATTTTAAAGGTGACAGAACAAGATACGAGACGAAAATCGGGAGGAATCCTCATTATCATATTATTTGCGTAACCTGTAACAGAATAACGGAATTTGAATACCCGATGATTGAAAAAATACAGAATAAAATCTGTAAGGAAAATAATCTGGAAATGGTTGATCATACTTTTCAGGTATTCGTAAAATGCGATCATCCTGAAACCTGTGAATTTAATAAAAGATTAAACTAAAAAATTTTATCCGCATATTTGGATTAAGTCTGAATAAGATTAATGAGAACTGCATCAGATCTGAAGTTAGGTGAAAAAGCTGTCATCAAAGACATAGATAATACACATCCGTCATCTCACAGATTGCTTGAGATAGGATTTACGCCCGGACAGGAGATTGTACTTTTAACAAAATCCATTTTCAATGATCCGATAGGATTATCCATACGGGGAACAATTTTTGCAATCAGAAAAAATGAAGCATCCTGCATAATAATTTGACTCCAGCGCTTACAAAAAATAAAATTCCGTTAATTACATTAGTCGGTCAGCCTAATTCAGGTAAGACCACGCTGTTCAATTATCTAAGCGGAAAAAACTTCAAGACCGTAAATTACCCCGGATCAACGGTAGAGTATTCAATTTCAAAAATTCTCAGTAAATTTTCCATAAATGCGAACATCCTTGATTCACCCGGAATTATAAGTCTTATACCTTCTTCTCCTGATGAAAAAATTTCCGTTGATTCTCTTTTCTCTCATCCGAAATTCGGTAAACCGGAAATTGTAATCATTACTGTAGATTCAAGCCAGCTTTCGAGACATTTATATCTCGTCAAGCAGTTAATCGATGCTAATTTTAACGTGATAGTCGTTCTTACAATGCTTGATCTACTGAGAAAAAAGAATCTTGATATTTCGGAAAGCAAATTAAGCAGCATACTTGGGTGTAAGGTTTTAAAAATTGACAGCAGAACAGGCAAGGGATTAAACGAACTTCTTCTGTCATTAAAAGATTCAATTTCGGAAATTAGCGATAATGAAGAGCTGTTTCCTGAACAGCTTGTCAATACTCAAAAAGAAAAACTTCTGGAATCATACAGGCACATAGAAGAAATTGAAAAGGAAGTTTTATTCCGCAAGGATCCGGATAACGGAAATAAAAATTTTGATATTTCTGAAGCAAATAAAAAGCTTGTTGTTCTAAATTCCGTCCGGCTGCCAAACAAACCGGATGCTTTTACATTAAAAGTGGATAAATTCACACTTCACAGGTACTGGGGAATCTTAATCTTTTTTCTTGTAATGGCTGTGACATTCACATCCATTTTCTGGTTAGCATCCCCGCTTATGGAATTTATAAATGAAGTATTTTCCTTACTGTCATCCGGTTCGGAAAAATTATTCGGCGATACACTTATAGGTAATCTGATCTCAAACGGATTAATAAACGGTTTAGGGTCTGTATTGGTTTTTCTGCCGCAGATTCTCATTTTGTTTATGATATTAGGTTTGCTTGAAGATTCCGGATATCTGGCACGAGGCGCAATGCTTGCTGACAAACCATTATCAATGATCGGATTAAACGGTAAGTCGTTTGTCCCGATGCTATCAGGTTTTGCCTGCGCAATTCCGGCAATAATGGCTACACGAACCATTTCAAACCGAAGAGAAAGATTCTTAACGATTTTCATTATCCCTCTGATGAGCTGCAGCGCCAGAATCCCGGTATATGCTCTGCTTATTGCGTTTTTAATTCCTCAGGATAAACCATGGATCGGAGGAATTGCAATGGCATCCATTTATATTTTCAGCATCTTCAGTTCATTATTAATAGCATCTTTGGTAAATAAATTCAGGGAAAAAATAATCAGGGAATCAGACAGTTCATCCTTTATTCTGGAACTACCTGCATACAGAAAACCTAAATTGCAGGATGTGCTAAATAATACAATTAAAAATGCGACTCAATATTTAAAAAAAGCCGGTCCGATTATTATTTATTTATCCCTGTTCTTATGGGTTCTTACTTATTTCCCGAATACTGATCCTCAGGTTAACGTAACCGGGAAAACAGCAGAAGAAGTGTCAGAGCTTAAAAACTCAGAAAGGATCATGACTTCATATGCTTCTTCTCTCGGAAAAATAATTGAACCTGTTATGAAACCTTTGGGATTAGACTGGAGAGTAGGAGTATCTCTGATAGCTACATTTGCTGCCCGGGAAGTTTTTGTGAGTTCGCTTGCGCTGATTTTTAAAATTACGGAAGAGGGGGATAACATACAGGCATCGATTCTCAAAGCAATGAAAGAAGCCAAAATTGAAGACACGGGCGAGAAACTTTTCACAACTGCAACAACTACCGGGCTGATAATCTTTTTCGTGTTTGCAATGCAGTGTCTTTCAACAGTTGCAATATCCAGGAAAGAGACAGGAAGCTGGAGAATACCGGCTCTGCAGATAATTGTGTTCAGTACTATAGCTTATGTTGTTAGTTTTCTGACTGTAACCGGACTGAGATTTTTCGGAATTAACTGATCATACATTGAACCTGAAATGGACAATGTCTCCGTCTTCAATTACATAATCCTTACCTTCAATTTTTAAAAGACCTTTTTCCTTTACAGCGTGCTCTGATCTCAGTTCGATCAGATCCCCGTACTTCATTATCTCAGCTCTGATAAATCCTTTTTCAAAATCTGTATGAATCTCCCCTGCCGCCTGAGGCGCTTTATGTCCTTTGGAAATCGTCCATGCATGCACTTCCTTTTCACCTGCTGTAAAAAAAGTAATCAGATTCAGTAATTCATAGCCTTTGCTGATCAGCCTGTCAAGTCCGGAATTCTCCAGACCCATTTCCCTGAGGAAATCTTTTTTTTCTTCTTTTGATTCAAGCTGCGCAATTTCAGATTCTATCTGGACAGACAATATCAGAAACTGCGCATTTTCCTTTTCAGCTATGCTTTTCACAATATCTGAATATTCATTTCCGTTAAGATTTTTGTCATCGACATTTGCAACATAAAGTATCGGCTTATCCGTAAGAAGATGCAGATCTCTTATAATAATTTTTTCTTCTTCACTGATATCATTGGTAAAATACTTAGCAAGCCTTGAACCTGCGAGATGATCCTTCAGCGAATTTAAAAGATCAACTTCAGCTTTAACTTTTTTATCGCCTGTTTTCATTGCTTTGCCGGTTCTTTCAAGTCTTTTATCGATTGTATCCATATCTTTGATAATCAGTTCAGTTTCGATGATCTCAATATCATTCTTCGGATCAATTTTTCCTTCCACATGGATTATGTTATCATCGTCAAAGCATCTCACAATATGTATAATGGCTTCTACTTCCCTGATATGAGACAAAAACTGATTCCCGAGACCTTCACCTTTTGAAGCTCCCTTCACCAATCCGGCAATATCGACAAATTCAATAGTTGCAGGCACGATTTTTTTGGGGATATATAATTCTACAAGCTTATCAATTCTAATATCAGGAACAATGACAGTGCCGACATTAGGATCAATGGTGCAGAACGGATAATTAGCAGCTTCGGCATTCTGAGAAGAAGTTATTGCATTGAATAAAGTTGATTTCCCTACATTAGGAAGACCCACGATTCCGCATCGAAAAGACATATAAAATATTATTGTTTAAATTAAGAATTCAGTTTTTGATAATAATGAATAGACAAGTCCGAACAACAGTGGAATAGATAAATTATCGTCAATTTTAAATGGAATCAACTCGAACAATGCAGTAATCACAACAGACAATATTCCTGAAAAAGCTAAATATAAATTATCCGGTTTCATGACCACGGCAAACAAAACAATTCCGCTGATAAAAAAAGCAAGGCTGCCTTCAATTGTCTTGCCGCCTATGAAATGCCTGCCAAAGACTATTCCTGTAATTGCAGCTGCAGAGTCACAAACAACAACAATCAGCATAGAAAGAACGGCAATATTTTTTTCAAATATCAGCGTGCATAACAAAAAGGCTAGAATTATAAAAGTGCCTCCGGTAAAATATATTTTTTCAGTTTTTACTTCATGAGGTCTCAGGATATCACCAAGAAATTTTCCGTAAGTATCTTTTACAAATCCTTTTCTGTTTCTCAAAATATCAATAATCACCATTGCAGCAAAAGCTGCCGTGAGTAATACCAAAAGAAGTTTTCGTTCCAGAAAATAATACGAAAGAGGTATAACTGAAGAAAAAAGATGAATTGCTTTTCTTTTTAGTTCTTTACTGATACCAGTTTTGACGGCATTACTATTCATAGACAAAAAAAAAGCGAGTTAATACTCGCTTTTTATAGAAAATAAAATTTAATTTAGTTAGCCAGAGCTACATCACCGGGAGCAAATTTTTCATCTTTTTCCTTTATTTCTTTTCCTGTTTTAATCTCTGTGTTTTGCGGAACATCCTTATTTGAATTCAGAATTTCAACAGGTGGCAGTTCTTCTCCTCTCATAATCATGTCAATCTCTGCAGAATCAAGTATTTCTCTTTCGAGCAGGGCTTCAGACATTTTATGAAGTTTGTCAGCGTTTTCATTTAAGATTCTTTCGGCTTTGTCCATTCCGTTTTGGACTATTTTTTTCACTTCATCATCAATCAATATCTGTGTCGATTCACTGTAATCCCTGTGCTGGCTTATTTCTCTTCCGAGAAATATTTCTTCCTGTTTCTGTCCGTAAGCAATAGGACCGAGCTTTTCACTCATTCCGAATTCGCAAACCATTTTTCTTGCCATCCCCGTTGCTCTTTCAATATCATTACTGGCTCCTGTAGTATATTCATTAAAGATCATTTTTTCCGCTGCCCGTCCGCCCATAGCATAAGTTATCATTGCTTCGAGATATTCTTTTGAATAAGTATGTTTTTCATCAATCGGAAGATAGGTAGTTACTCCCAGTGCCCTTCCTCTGGGGATAATCGTAACTTTATGAACCGGATCAGATTCCGGAATCATCTTTGCAACGATAACATGACCGCTTTCATGATATGCGGTAGTCTTCTTTTCACGGTCTGAAATTATAAGACTTTTCCTGGCAGTTCCCATCATAACCTTATCTTTGGCTTCCTCGAAATCTTTCATTGTCACAATATCGGAATTTTTTCTTGCTGCAAGCAAAGCGGCTTCATTTACAAGATTTGCTATATCTGCACCTGAAAATCCCGGTGTTCCTTTTGCAAGAATATCAAGGATAACGTCTTTTGATAACGGAGTTTTTCTGGTATGAACTTTTAAAATTCCTTCGCGTCCTTTAACGTCCGGTCTGTCAACGACGACTTGTCTGTCAAATCTTCCGGGTCTAAGCAAAGCAGGATCGAGAATGTCAGGTCTGTTCGTCGCAGCGATGATAATAACGCCGTTATTCTGTTCAAATCCGTCCATTTCGATAAGAAGCTGATTCAGAGTCTGTTCTCTTTCGTCATGACCGCCGCCAAGTCCAGCGCCTCTGTGTCTTCCGACAGCATCAATTTCATCAATAAAAATAATACACGGAGCATTCTTCTTTCCCTGTTCAAATAAATCTCTCACTCTTGAAGCTCCGACTCCTACGAACATTTCAACAAAATCAGCACCGCTGATTGAGAAGAACGGAACACCTGCTTCTCCTGCAACAGCTCTTGCAAGAAGTGTTTTACCTGTTCCGGGAGGACCTAAAAGCAATACGCCTCTCGGAATCTTTCCGCCCAGTTTCTGAAATTTTGCCGGTGTTTTAAGAAATTCTATGATCTCAGATAATTCTTCCTTTGCTTCATCTGCTCCGGCAACATCCTGAAAAGTAACCTTAGTTGCGGATTCGCTCAGAAGTTTAGCTTTTGATTTCCCGAATGAAAAAATGTTCTTTGTTCCGCCTGCACCTCCGGACTGCATTCTTCTCATAATAATAATCCAGAAAGCAATGATAAGTATCCACGGCAAAGCACCGAGAAGAGGCGCAAGCCAGCCGCCGTCGTCTTTTTCGATGCTGAACTGGATTCCGCTTTCAGACCAGGTTTTTACAACATTGTCGTCTATATTTGTATAGGGAAGTAAAACTGAAAATCTGTCGATTGTTACGTTTCTGTTTGCTATGTTAATTGTTTCCGGATTTTTAAACTTTCCGAAGAATTCATAATTGTTATCCGCCTTTTTTATTACAGCGCTTGCTATTTTCTTTTCACTCAGAAATCTCAGGTACTCATCATACTTAATTTCAGAATATTTTCCGTCGGTACCTTTTGTATAAATCATTATCAGAAAAAATCCGATAAGAATTGCGCTCCATCCGAGAACAATCTTGAATACTCTGTTCCAGTTAAAATCTTCGTTATTGTTATTATTATTTTTTGTTTTATTGGTGCTCATTCAGTTTAATGATTTTAGTTAATACTTTTTAACACATAAATTCCTTTTAAATTCCTGTATTTTTGAGCATAATCAAGTCCGTAACCAATCACAAATTCATTTTTTATTTTGAATCCGATATAATCAACCTTAAAATCAAGATTTGAAATGTTTTTCTTGAAAAGCAAACTGACAAATCTGAGTGAAGCCGGATTTTTAATCTCTATTATATTTTTTATAAATTTCAGAGACAGTCCCGAATCCACTATATCTTCAATGATAATGATATGCCTGTTTTCAATCTGACAATTGAGATCTTTCAGAAGCTTCACATCACCGGAAGATATTTTATCGTCACCGTAGCTCGAAAGTTTCAGGAAATCCATTTCGCAGTCAACTTTAATTTCTCTTATCAGATCGGCAAGAAAAATAAAAGAACCGTTAAGAATACCTATAAATATAGGATTTTTATCCTTATAGTCTTTATTAAGTTTTTTTGCAATCTGTTTAATTCTGTTCGAAATTTTTTCCTCGGAAATGTATTCTTCAAGAACCGGTACGGACTGTGCTGACAAATGTATTAAATTTATTTAGAAAGTTAAAAGAATGAAAAATAAAAAACCCATTTGCAGTATTATACAATGGGTTTATTAAATTTTAAAAAACTGAAATTAAATATTTTCTTCAGCTAATATCCTTTTAGTTTTTCTTATAGCTCTTTCTTTATCCATTTTCTTGTCAACAGAGGGTTTTGTGTAAAACATTCGTCTTCTGAATTCCTTCAATAATCCCGACTTTTCATACTTCTTTTTGAATCTTTTGAGGGCTTTATCTATTGATTCGCCTTCCTGAACTATTACTTTTAGCAAATTTTTTACCTCTTTCGTTTATTTTAATTCATACAATATAATTGTTTTGATTTTTTTATACAATGACTGTTTTCTTAAACCCGGCTATTTTTTTTCATATCCGTCCAAAACGTTTAATTAAATTAATTAAGAATTTCAGATTTGTTCTGGGGCTGTCCAAAAAGT
>JAFDZQ010000056.1 GCA_018266895.1 Bacteroidota bacterium | reverse complement strand
AAACGTTTTGGACGGATATGAAAATATATTTAATCAAATCGTAATTTATGTATTGAAAAATATGTTATGGAAAACTGGAAGGATTAATTTTTTCAAAAAAGAACTCCGGATAAAATGCATTGTGATACATTCAGTCCGGAGTATAACAGTTAAAAAGCAGATGACTTTTAAAGACGAAAAATCAGTTCATATTCGGAATATCGCTGTGTTCGATCTTTACTTCATTAAGCTTATCCCTGAATTTATTTACTATTTCAATAGCTCTTGGAATGTTATCGGGAAGTATTACAAGCAGATCATCTTTTTTTGCATTCTTCAGACCAAAATTTATTGCTTTAACTTCATCTTCTATGATTTTCACCGTTACATCCGGTTTTTCACTTCTTACTCCTTCCAGAACTATTTTATTTACTTCCCCTTCTTTTCTGCCCCTTAGACTTTCGTCTTCCCTGATAATAATGTTAGTGAGCATTTTAGCAGCAGACTTTCCAAGATTTCTTATATCCTCATCTCTTCTGTCACCTGTGCCTCCGATAACTCCGGTTTTTACTTTGTTAGGAAGCTTCTCGACGAACTTAGACAATGCTTCCATTCCGGCGGGATTATGCGCAAAGTCTATCAGTACAGTAAAGTTACCCACATCTATAAGATTTAATCTTCCCGGTGTCTGAGTCACGGAAGGTACAAATGAACTAAGTCCGAATTTTATGTCTTCAATGCTCACACCGTGAAGTATATAACTTGACAGAGTTGCCGCCAGAACATTCTGAATCATGAAAGCCGCTTTTCCTCCGAATGTCAGCGGTATGTTTATGACTTTTTCAACCCTCAATTTCCACTGACCTTTAAGAAGCGTGATGAAGTTATGTTCATATACACAGGCAATTCCGCCTTTTCTTATATGCTTCTTTATTTCAGGATTATTTTCATCCATGCTGAATAGCGCTACATTGCAGGAAAGCCTTTCACGCATATTCAATACTAATTTATCATCTGCGTTCAGAACTGCATATCCTGATTTGAATACATTCTCCGGAACAATCGATTTTACCCTTGCCATTTCTTCAAGCGAATTAATGTCTTTTAATCCAAGATGGTCAGCAGTAACATTCATTACGACTCCGATATCGCATCCGTCAAATCCTAATCCCGCCCGAAGCAGACCGCCTCTTGCTGTTTCAAGCACGGCAATTTCAACAGTCGGATCTCTCAAAACCATCTGTGCTGAAACAGGTCCGGTGTTGTCTCCCGCCTGAATCATTTTATTTCCGATATAAACTCCTTCAGTTGTTGTAAATCCTACATTCTTCCCGATATTTTTCATAATATGAGCTATCAGCCTTGTAGTGGTAGTCTTGCCGTTAGTCCCGGTTACGGCAATTAACGGTATTCTAAATTTCTCTCCGGGAGGAAAAAGCATATTAACAACCGGTTCGGCTACGTTTCTTGGAAGACCTTCTGACGGTGCAAGATGCATTCTGAAACCAGGCGCTGCATTTACTTCCACTACTCCCCCGCCATTCTTCAGAATGGAAGTGGAAACATCAGGAGCAACAACATCTATTCCTGCAATGTCAAGACCTATTATTCTTGCTATCCTTTCAAAAAGAAAAATATTATCAGGATGAACTTCATCAGTCCTGTCTATAGCTGTTCCGCCTGTGGAAATATTAGCAGTCGATTTCAGAAAACAAATTTCATCTTTCTTCAGAACTGTTTCCAGATTATAACCTTTCAATTCAAGAACTCTTTCCGTCATATTATCAATTGTTATCTGTGTAAGTATTTTCTCGTGACCGTAACCTCTCCTCGGATCGGTGTTTACATTTTCTATAAGCTGTTTTACAGTTGAAACTCCGTCACCTTTTATAAATGCAGGCGTCCTCTCGGCAACAGCAATTAATTTGTTGTTTATGACAAGAGCTCTGAAGTCATTTCCTTTCAGTGACTTTTCCACAATAACTGCTCTTGAGTAATTCTTTGCTGATTCAAATGCTTTTTTCGCATCTTCAAAAGAATTTATATTAGCCGAGATACCCTTTCCGTGATTAGAATCGAGAGGTTTAATGGCTACCGGATATCCAATGGAATTAATTGAATCTTCCAGTTCCTCGAAATCATAAATTTTAAAACCTTTTGGTACAGGTACACCCATTCCTGCAAGCAGATTCTTGGAAAGATTCTTATCGCTTGCTATATCAGTGGCTATATATCCTGTTTTACAGGTCATAGTCGCCTGAATAATCTTCTGATAGACGCCATAACCAAGCTGCACAAGAGACTGATCATTAAGTCTGATATGTGGAATTCCCCTGTTCTCCGCTTCTTCAATGATCGATCCAGTACTCGGACCGAATCTTACTTTCTCCCTTATCTCTCTTAACTTTTGTATATTATCGCTTAATTGTTTATTCAATTCTTCTGCAGGTTTACCTTCTGCTATTGCAATAAACAATTTTACTGATTCCTCTGCCGTATAAATACCGGCTTTTTCCTCAATATAGCTGAATATTACATTATAGATGCCTTCAACGTTAGTTTCTCTGGTTCTGCCGAATCCTGTATCCATTCCTGCAAGCGTCTGCATTTCAAGAGCAATGTGTTCAACAATATGACCAGCCCAAGTTCCTTCCGAAACTCTCTGCAAAAATCCTCCTTCGTAACCATAGCTGCAGGTATGAGTCTGCAGTGAAGGAATCAGCTCTTTAAGTTTTTCGGTAAATCCGGGAATAGTATCCGAAGGTTTATTTTCATATTCCCCGATATCGAGTTTCATTACAATGAGTTTTTTCCATCTGTTGCTCCAGTAATTAGCCCCCCGCAGCGCTCTTAACTCCAGAATTTTCATTTGAGATTATATAACTTTTTTAAAAAATTACTTTGCCTTTTTGGAAGAACTACAATTGCGAATAATTCCCGACAATTGCAAGCTGTTCTCTTTTAAAGATATTATACCTGACGCCGCTGCTAAGAATATTTACCTGAATACCCATTACTGAGAAAGGTTCAGACTCATGAACTTCGGAAATCGTATTGTAACTTATCTTCGAACCGTCAATAATTGTAACCGTTCCCGCACCTAATACTTCCAGAACTCCTCCTTTTGTTATGTGAATAGCAGTGTTCTCGTCAATTCCTATTCCCAGATTTCCGGGATTATAAGATATGGCTGTTATCAGTCTTGTAAGTCTTGCCCTCTGCGTAAAATGCTGATCGATTATAATATTTTTTAATATTCCGAGACCGGGGCACAGACGAATGGAATCTTTTAAAGGCTGAACAGTCGGCTCGCCTCTTACTATCATAGTCGAACTCATGCTTGCAGCTCCGGCGCTTGAACCGGCAAGAATAATTTTTCCCTTACGGACTTTGGATTTCAGTTCGGACAGAAATTCAGTCCCTCCGATAAGCGAACAGAGTCTCATCTGGTCGCCTCCCGTAAGAAAAACTCCTGTTACGCCTTCAAGAATGGATTTCGCATTAACTTTTAAAATTTCCTGACGGGAAGTAGCTTCGAGTACGGTAATTTTACTTATACCGAGATTCTCAAATAAACCTTTATAGAGAGTAGCAGTTACCAGAGGAAAGTCGGAAGGGACAGGAACTATCAGGACTGAAGCATTTCTTCCTCCTGACATATCTATAAATTTCCTCAGAATATGTCTTTCATTTAATTTGTCTTCCGCGCCGCCGATTATAAGTATCTCACTTCCTATCTCTTCACGGTAATGATCTTTTCTCAATTATTCAGATATTATATTGTATAAAATTTTTGCTAAAATAATCATATAAATTTTTAAAAGATATTTAAATTTGTTTTTTTGACGGAATAAATACTTTTCAAAGACTCTTAAGTAAGCAATATCTGATGTTATCATCACAGATCCGGGAAATATTATGACGATATCATTCCTGAAACCAGAATACTACATTTAAACAAATTTTGGTTTTAACGGATCATTTAAAATTCCATAAATTTGTATAATCAAAATTCCGTTAATTTAAATTGAATTAAAATGAATTTTAAAAAAACTTTCAGTTTTCTGATTATTGCTTTTGTGTGTATAATTAATCAGAATTCAAAAGCTCAGAATTTTCAATGGATAAGAAATCAGTCTTTCAATATTTTATTCAATCCTGATCTTACTTCATTTAATTGTGCAACGGATTATCAGGGGAATTCCATACTCTCTTCCATTTATAATTACAAACTTACATTCAATTTGTTTATGGGAGATGTGTCGCTGAAAAAATTCAGCCCGTCCGGAATTCAGAAATTCAACAGGATAATGTCCGGAAAGTTAAATATTAAAGGACTTCAGACAGACTTAAACGGAAACATTTATGTGTCCGGGTCATTTATGGATACGCTGAAAATTGATTCCCTTAATTTTATCAGCAATACGGGAACAGGTTATAATCTGAATTATTTTATGATAAAGCTTTCACCACTTGGTGAAATTATATGGAAGAGAAACATAAATACGGTTTATACACCTACATTTATACTTGATGTCATAAAGATCAAAAATAATAATTTATATCTGGGGCTGTTAAACGGTAATTCTGCATTTATCAAAAAATATGACCTGAACGGAAATGAAATTATGAGCATTAATGCATCTGATTTGAGAGGAATAAGCGGAATAGATGTGGATCCTTCAGGTAATATATGCTCAACCGGATCCTGCAGTTCCGGTAACATAAATTTCGCAGGTCAGTCTGTTACAGCACCTTTCCCATACAATGTATATTTTGTGAAATACAATTCGTCCGGCGCTTATGTGTGGTCAAGATTTGTGGAAGATATAACATTTCAGAATCCGGATATTTATTGTGATAATTCAGGAAATATTTTTGCCGCCGGTGATCTCTCAGGAAGCTTTATGTTCGGAAACATTCAGACCCAGGGCAGACAGTGGGTATATGATTTTTTCCTTACTAAGATAGATGCTTCCGGAAATTTCCTCTGGGTAAAGGAAGTTCCGGCAACTGCAACGATTACCGGAGATGCCGGTTTAGCAGCTGTTAACGGACTTGCAGCTGATCTGACAGGCAATGTTTATATTTCGGGATTTTTAAGAGGGACAATGAACTGGGGGAATAATATTATTACAAGTTCATCAGGAAACAAGGATTTGCTTATATTGAAATATGATCAGAACGGAAATTTGCTTTCAGGAAAAACAGCAGGGGGAACCGGTTCAGACCGCATTGACTGCATTGCTGCTGATAATTTCGGGAATATTTTCATTTCGGGAAATTTTGCCAATACAGCACATTTCGACACTATAACGGCTGTCGGCACAGGTTTCATTAATTCTTTTCTTGGTAAGATGTCTGCAGGAAACGTTTCCGGCCTTATCAATCTCTCATTAATAATTGAAGGTTTTTACGACGTGCAATCGGATAAAATGAGAATGAAGGATACAGTTTCCATTTATTTAAGAAATTCAATTTCTCCTTACGAGATAATTGACTCTTCCAGGTCAGTCATAGATTCAGTTACACATAATGGATTATTTTTTATCTCTAACGCTTTTTCAGGATCTTATTATCTTCAAATCAGACACAGGAATTCCATTGAGACCTGGAGCGCTGTTCCTGTTGACTACATTCAGGGAAGTTTTGCAGATTACAGTTTTACTTCAGCCGCATCCCGGGCATTCGGAAATAATCTGGCGCAGGTAAGTAATTCCCCGGTAAGATTCGGCATATACAACGGAGATGTAAATCAGGACGGAACTGCGGATGCAGTCGATCTTTCTTTGATAGATAATGACGTAATAAATTCAGTCAGCGGATATTTTCCTTCAGATCTCACCGGTGATCATACAATAGATGCTGCAGATCTTGGTATAGCAGACAATAATGTCTTAAAAGGTGTCAGTACTGTAAGACCATAAGATTTAAGATTTAAAGTATTGTTTAATAATCACATCCGTCCAAAACATTTAATTTAAAATTAATTTAGAATTTCAGATTTGTTCTTTCTTTTGATCGATCAAAAGAAAGAACCAAAGAAAAATCGCCCGCTTGTGATAAATTGCCTGAAATTCTTTCGTAATTGCTGCAAAAATTTCAACTCGCCTTCGGCTCGAACAGGAAATTTTTGCTTAACGCAATTGCTTAGAATTT
>JAFDZQ010000055.1 GCA_018266895.1 Bacteroidota bacterium | reverse complement strand
CATCTTTGCGTAACTTCAGTTATACATAAATAAATTTGAATTACATTTAGAAAGCAAATAAAAATTACATATTCAAAAATATTTTGGACGGTTGTGTTCAGGTTCACATCCGACCATAATGTTGAATATTTGTTAACGAAACTAAAACTATATTTTAAATCAAAAGGATTGCTTCTCAAAGAAAACACTGATTCACACAGATCATACTCTGCATTTCTTTTTCAAATTTTGAACACAGGGTTAAGAGTATAAGTCTGATCTGTGAAAATTTGTGTCATCTGTGAGAGAAGTTTTGGTTTGATTTTAAAACATGAATTTAATTGAGACCCGGGGATAGTTTTGAAATGACCGGAAATCTGTTTTAAATTTGTATTCATAATTAACTTTTTTTACTAACGAAAATGTTCTGGATAGTTGTGATTCAGGTTACATGTGTTTGAAATCAGTCGTAATAAAGTCTATTAAAGAAATGTATCCTGATTACAAATGAAATACATTTTAAATTAAATTTATTTAACGGAAATTAACAAAATTCAAAAAAGACTTTTAGAAAATCCCGAATGAAAAAATACATTTCCGTGATAGGCGGGATCAATGTAGATATTAAAGGCATAACTGATTCCGGAAAAAGTTCAGGAGATTCATATAAAGGGAAAGTCACTTTTACCCCGGGAGGCGTAGCAAGAAACATGGCAGAAAATATTGCGCGGCTCGGGATAAGGGTTTACTTATTCGGAACAGTCGGTGATGATCATTTCGGGAGTTTTGTGATGAGCGTAACTAAAAAAGCAGGTGTGATCACAAATCTCATTAAAAGATCCAAAACATCAGAAACTGCAAAGTACCTTTCTGTTTCATCAGCCGATAAAAAAATATTTTATGCGGTTAACGACATGAAGAATTCATCGGATAAAACTGATGTGAGTTATATTAGAGCGAATAAAGAAATTATCGAAAACAGTGCAATGATAGTATTTGACGGTAATCTGAGAAAGGATACAATAGACGAAATCATAAGACTCTCTCAGAGAAAAAAAACTCCTGTATTTGCTGATGCAGTCTCAGCCGAGAAGGCATTTGTATTCAGTAAAATTAAAAAAAGAATTGACTATCTGTCAGTGAATGAAAATGAATATAAAAGTCTGTTCGGAGAAATTTATAAGACCAATTCCCGCAATAGAATCAGATCCATGGGAAATATAAAAAACTTAGACAAAATAATAGTTAAGAAAGGAAGTTCGGGTGTTAGTTTATTAGACACTTCCGTGCAAAAAGTCATAAGCTGCAAAGCTCTGAAGACAGCTGTAACAGAACCAAACGGAGCAGGGGATTCGTTCAATGCAGGATTTATTTTTGCTTTAATGAAAGGATATTCGCATTACGATGCAATAAGGATAGGCACTTGTGTTTCTTATTTTACTTTAAGAACAGATAAATCTGTATCAGAGGAAATAAATTCAATTAAGATCATAAACCTTTTTCAAAAAAAATCACGGACAAATGAGTTTTAATAAATACATATCTGTATCAGAAGAAGTGAAAGAAGCCGTCAACGGAAACAAAGCAGTAGTTGCTCTTGAGTCAACCATTATTTCGCACGGAATGCCTTATCCGCAGAATTACGATACAGCGCTTTCTGTAGAAAACACAGTCAGAGAAAATAATGCCGTACCTGCGACAATAGCAATTCTCAACGGAATGATAAAAGTCGGGCTTTCACTGGAAGATCTTGAAATTCTCTCAACCGGTAAAGATATACTGAAAGCATCGAGAAGGGATCTTCCGGTTGTCATTTCAAAAAAATTAAATGCCGCAACGACAGTATCAGCAACAATGATTTGCGCGGAACTCGCTTCACTTAAAATTTTTGCCACCGGAGGAATCGGCGGAGTTCACCGAAATGCGCAGAATACATTTGATATTTCAGCAGATCTGACTGAACTTGCAAGAACAAACATAGCGGTAGTATCTGCAGGTGTAAAATCCATTCTTGATATCGGACTTACGCTGGAATATTTAGAAACAATGGGAGTACCGGTAATCGGTTACCGGACTGATGAATTCCCTGCATTTTACACAAGAAAGTCTGGCTATCCGGTCAGTTACAGGCTTGATTCGCAGGTAGAAATTGCCGAAGCAGTCAGGGTAAAACGGGAAATTGAACTGAAAGGAGGAGTGATAATTGCAAATCCTGTTCCGGAACAATTTTCCATGGACAAAAAAGTAATTGACAAAGCTATCGAAACAGCTTTAAAAAAAGCGGACGAGAATAATATTAAGGGAAAAGATGTGACTCCGTTTTTACTTTCCGAAATAAAAAACATTACGGGAGGGACAAGTCTTGAAACGAATATCCGTCTTGTTATGAACAATGCGAAACTTGCTGCGGAGATTGCGGGGAAATTGAGTGAGTAGAGTGTATTGAGTGTGTTGAGTGAAATTATACTAATATATTAAATCCACGATTCTGTACAATGGAAATTTACGGATGTTATATTGAGGTCTTATAAATATGAAAAGTCTAAAGAAGAAAAATTTTCCTGTTAAAAAATATAAAATTTTTAAAGTAATAAAGCTGGGAAATCAATAAATTTTTTTTCATTATAAATCATTATTTTAAAAATCATAAAATATACAATGCATTAAAATCATTTTAGAACATATTTACAGATGAAAATTCATTGTGTTTTCTAAATTTTCAGATCTTCTTTTTAAGAAGACAAAACTTCCCGTCTATTATTTGTTAAGAGCTATTTTTATTGTCCAAAAATATTTTTTGCTTAATTCAGTTGTAAATTTGGCATAATATTTTTTGATTTGTGTTAATTAGTGATATCCGTTTCAAAGAATTTAATTTATCTAGACTGATGTGACAAAAGTTCTTAAAAATTATAAATAATCCATAGAAATAAAAAAAGATTTTACATATATTTGTTGCTAACTTTAAAATAGTTAATGAAAAATTTTTTACTTGATTACAACCTCAAGGTACGCTTACCAATTTTAATTTTTGTAGTTTTAACAGTTTTCGTGGTTACCTATTATGCATCTTATGCAGAGAGGAACGGCGTCGGCTATACACCCGCACAGCCGATTTTATATTCTCATAAACTTCACGCAGGAGATCTTAAGATAGACTGCCGTTACTGCCACAGTGATGTGGATAAATCAAGGCATGCAAATGTTCCGTCAGCTAAAGTCTGCATGAATTGTCATTCGATCGCAAGAAAAGACAAGCCGGAAATAATTAAACTTACGGATTATTACACCCGGGGAGTCCCGATTGAATGGAAGAGAGTTCATAAAGTTCCTGAATTTGCATATTTTAATCACAGTGTTCATGTTAATAAAGGTATTGACTGTTCAAACTGTCACGGAAATATTGCTGAGATGGAAGTAGTAGAGCAGGTAAAGGATTTCTCGATGAGAGCATGTTTAGACTGCCATAGAAATCCGGCAGTGAATATCAAAAACATCATTCCCGGCAAGGAGAACCTGAAGATCAATAACGGTCCTCAGAACTGTTCAGCCTGCCACAGATAAAATAAATTATGCCAGAAAAAAACATTACAACAAAAAATACTGAATCAGAAACAATGAAAAGAAAGAAATTCTTCCTATATTCCGGTTCAGCGCTGCTGGGATTGTTTGCATTTTTTAACATTCCGTCAGGTATTTTCCGGTCCGGAAACGCATCAAAAGTATCTTCAATAAAAATCACAGAAAATCCTAATGCCGTTAAGAGAAAATCAAGAGAAGTCAATAATGGATAAAAAGGTCACAGACATAAGCGGTAAGATAATTGAGACCGCAGCCGTTACTGATACTACAGTTCCGGTAAATGAAAATCAGGAAAAGGATTCGAATTACTGGAGAAGTTTCAGGGAACTTTACAATGATCCGGACTTTATCCGTGAAAAGAAAAATGAATTCATGCCCGGAGCTCTTGACAGACCTGATGAAAATTCGTTTTCTAAATTTTCGCGCAGGAAATTTCTTGCTCTTCTGAGCGCATCAGCCGCGGTTGCGGCTTCCGGCTGCTCCAATTTCAGAGATAAAGGAGAGATCATACCGTATAATAAGAAACCTGAATCAGTCACTATCGGTAATCCGAATTATTACGCTTCCACCTGTACGGGATGCCAGTATGCCTGCGGAATACTTATCAAGACTCTTGAAGGCCGTCCGATAAAAGTTGACGGAAATCCGGATCATCCTGTCAGTAAAGGCAAGATCTGCGCAATTGGGCAGGCAAGCGTGATGAATCTTTATGATCCTGAGAGACTTAAAAATCCATCAGAAAGGATTAATAATGCAGGCGGAAATGACATTACATGGGCTGCTGCTGATGATAAAATCATTGCTCAGCTGAAAAACGCTGCTTCATCGGGTAAGGAAATTGTCATCATTACGAATACCATTAATTCACCTTCGCAGAAAAAATTACTTACTGAAGATTTTAAGAGAGCTTATCCCACTGCTAAAGTTTATTCGTTTGAATTATTCAGCGATGCAAATAAGAACAGCGCTTTTGAAAAATGCTACGGAGTAAAGACATTTCCTCTTGTGCAGCTTGATAAGGCAAATGTAATACTTGCGCTTGAATCAGATTTTCTGGGAAATGAAGGAAACAAGGTCGAGAATTCAAGATTGTATTCACAGAGAAGAGATGCATTTAACGGGGAAGAATTCAACAGGCTTTATTCGGTCGAAGGTAATGCAAGCATAACGGGAATGAATGCTGATTACAGAATGATTCTAAGAACGGATGCGATAGAAGAATTTGTATACTGCCTGCTGAATGAATTTATATCAAAGCAGAAAGTATCAGCTTTGTCAGCAGATGCAGGAGTTACGGGAAAATTACAGAATTACAATCTGAACGGCTTTATTGAGAAGAATAATTTATCAAAGGAAACTGTCGCGCATTTAATTGACGATCTTAAGAAAAATCAGGGAAGTTCGTTTGTGACTGCAGGTTCGATGCTGCCGGAGTCAACGCACATTGCAGTAAATCTATTAAATGAAGTACTCGGAAACAACAAATTATATATAAAAGATGTTTCGACGGTTGAACAGATTCCTCTAAGTTCAAAATCAGAACTCGAAAATCTTATCTCAGACATGCAATCCGGAAAAGTCGGAGCAGTCATTCATTTTGATTCAAATCCTGTTTACAACTTGCCCGGAGATTATGGTTATGCGGATGCATTGAGCAAAGTGCCGCTTGTAATTTCACTTACCGAGACCATAAATGAATCCTCGGATAAAAGCAATTTTGTACTGCCTGTGAATTCAATGTTCGAATCATGGGGAGATTTTCAGACAAGAAATAATTTTTACAGTCTTCAGCAGCCGGTTATCGCTCCTTTATACAACACAAGACAAAAGGAAGAAATATTGCTTACCTGGTCAAAAGGAACGAAGGATGCATTCAATAATGAGATCTATCAGAAGTATGTGATGGACAACTGGAAAGCGGGAGCTTTGCAGGGAGCCGGCAGCGATGCTGATTTTATGAAAAAGTGGTATGCTGCTCTGAATGACGGAGTAGTAAGTTCTAAAACTGTTTCATCAGCGGGAGAAAATTCACCTTCTTCATTCAAATCTGAAGCCCTTATTTCAAACAATTCAAAATTAACTCAGAGCAACGAAACAGTTCTTATATTACTTAAAAGTTCATCTCTCGGAGACGGAAGATTTGCCAACAACGGCTGGCTGCAGGAATTGCCTAAGCCATTGTCGAGAATAGTCTGGGACAATTATGCTGCGATATCTGTGCAGACAGCAAAAGCATTGAGTCTGAAATCAAACGACATTATAAAAGTAACGACATCTGCAGGAAGCATCGAAGTGCCGGTATTCATACAGCCCGGAACTGCAGAAGGAGTCATAGCGGTAGAACTCGGATACGGAAGAAATGTCTGCGGCATTGTAGGAAAAGATGTCGGCGTGAATGCAAATAAGATGATGTCAAAGAATTCAAAAGTTACTCAGTGGATGTTCAACGATGCAAAGATCGAAAAGACAGGAAGCACATACGAACTTGTATCAACACAGGAACACTTTGCGTTTGACGAGCCGCTGTTAAAAGACATTCAGTACAGAAGAGAGATCATTCAGGAAGGTACATATCTTCAGTACAAAGAGAATCCTGATTTTCTTACAGCGCATAAGACAAAATATTCAGAAGAAGAAACAGAGAAACTGAAAGTAGGAAGCATAAACGAACAGTATGTTCATACAGGAACGAAATGGGGAATGGTCATTGATCTGAATAAATGCACCGGATGCAATGAATGCGCAGCGGCGTGTAATGTAGAAAACAATATCCCAATTGTAGGAAAAGATCAGGTAAAGGCAAACAGGGAAATGCACTGGATCAGAATAGACAGATATTATTCGGGAACACCGGAAGTGCCGAAGACAAGTTTTCAGCCGATGCTGTGTCAGCATTGCGACTTTGCACCATGCGAAAATGTGTGTCCGGTAAAGGCAACAACGCACAGCGAGGACGGACTGAACGGAATGGCTTATAACAGATGTGTAGGAACGAGATACTGTTCGAATAACTGTCCTTACAAAGTCAGAAGATTTAATTATTTCAACTTCAGGGACAGGTTCAGAGATTCAATACAGAAAGAAGAATCATTCTCATTAATGGCAAATCCCGAAGTTACGGTAAGGTCAAGAGGAGTAATGGAGAAATGCACATTCTGCATACAGAGAATCATGGAAGAGAGACAGATGGCAATTCAGGAAAACAGGGAAATTAAAGGTTCGAACATAAAGACCGCATGTCAGGAAGCGTGTAACACAAGCGCGATTCACTTCGGGGATCAGAATGACAAAGAAGCGGAGTTTTATAAACTGAATAACAGCAAGCTTGGATACACGGTACTTGAAGAAATAAAAGTAAAGCCGAATGTAACATACCTTGCCAAATTAAGAAATGTTCTTGAAATCGAAAAAACGGAGGAGCATCATTGAGTTTTGATTCAACCTATACAAGAGAGTTACCACTTGTAGAAGCAAAAAAATCTTTTAAAGAGATTGATGAAGTGATTGCGCTTCCCACCGAGACGAAGCCGACCAAGGGCTGGTGGATAGCATTCTCAATATCATCAACTGCGCTGCTTATCGGGGCATTCTGTCTGTCTCTTACATTCTATTACGGAATCGGAATGTGGGGAAACAATAATCCTGTCGGATGGGCTTTTGACATCATCAACTTTGTTTTCTGGATCGGAATAGGTCACGCCGGAACGCTTATCTCTGCTATCTTATTCCTTTTCAGACAGAAATGGAGAACGGGTATTGCGAGATTCGCCGAGGCGATGACGATATTTGCAGTTATGACAGCGGGTATTTTCCCGATCATACATACAGGAAGACCGTGGCTTGCAGGTTATCTGCTGCCGTTGCCAAATCAAAACGGAGTATGGGTGAATTTTTCATCTCCATTGTTATGGGATGTATTCGCAGTATCAACATACTTTACAATATCATTTTTATTCTGGGGATTAGGACTTGTTCCCGACCTTGCGACACTCAGAGACAAAACAACAAGCAAAATCAAGAAAACGATTTACTCTGTATTATCGCTTGGCTGGACAAACTCCAACCGAAACTGGAGCAATTATGAAAGAGCTTATCTGATACTTGCAGGTATTTCAACTCCGCTTGTATTGTCTGTTCATACAATCGTCAGCTTTGACTTTGCCGTTTCTGTATTGCCCGGATGGCATACGACGATATTCCCGCCTTACTTTGTTGCCGGAGCTATATTCTCCGGATTCGGTATGGTGTCAACAGTGCTGATACTCGTGAGAAAAGTTTTTAATATGGAACACATAATTACAATCGGGCATCTGGAGAAGATGAACAAGATTCTTCTTGCAACGGGAATGATGGTCGGATATGCATACGGAATGGAATTTTTCATTGCATGGTACAGCGGAAATACTTTCGAACAGTTTGTATTTATCAACAGGGCTTTCGGACCTTATGCCTGGACATACTGGACAATGGTGAGCTGCAATGTGATTTTCCCTCAGCTGTTCTGGTTCAAAAAAGTCAGAAGATCCATTCCTATAACGATGGTACTTGTGATATTAGTGAATGTCGGAATGTGGTTTGAAAGATTTGTAATCATAGTAACTTCTTTGCACAGGGATTTTCTTCCGTCAAGCTGGGCGATGTATTATCCGACATTAGTTGATCTCGGACTGCTTCTAGGAAGTTTCGGATTTTTCTTTACATTCTTATTATTATTCTTAAAAACTTTACCTTTGGTATCTATTTCAGAAATAAAAGCCGTAGTGGAAGGAGCGCAGCCGACGATACATCCTCTCCCGGGCGGCAATGGTCAGCATCATGATTAAAAAACTAATAAATTCTTTAAAAGAGTACGATTCAAAAGCCGACACGGAACACAGAAGCAAAAAGCTTTTCGGACTTGCCGCATTGTACAATACGCCGAATGAGATAATCACAGCGGCGGCTGATGTAGCGGGAAAGGGTTACGAAAAATTCGATGTATATACTCCTTACCCGATGCACGGAATGGACGATGCGATGGGAATGAAAAGTTCGAAGGTAGGATATGTCTCATTCGCATTAGGTCTGACGGGTATGTGTCTTGCCCTTCTTATGATATGGTGGATGTCTTCGGTAAATTATCCGAACATCATCGGAGGAAAACCGTTCTTTGCACTGCCTGCATCTATACCTATAACATTTGAGGGAACAGTGCTTCTGACCGGTATTGCGACAGTTCTCGGTGTGCTTATACTTTTTAATCAGCTTCCGAAGATCAACAGTCCGCTGAATGACACTGATTTTATGAAAAGAGTTACATCGGATAAATTCGGATTAGTCATAAACGCTGACGATGAAAAATTCATCGATGCTGATGTCAGAAAATTATTCCTTTCAGGAGGAGCGTTTGAAGTTCAGGAAATTTACTACAGGGAAACTAACTTAGGAATAAAGACACCGATATTCGACGGGAAGTTTATTTCGATAATATTTGCAACGGCAATACTTACGGCGATCATTACTTATGTCACGCTTAATATTGTTTTATATGATGTAGTTCCGTTTGACTGGATGTGGAATCAGGCAAAGATTAATTCACAGAGTAAGAGTGACTTTTTTCCGAATAAAGCAGGAATGAGAGAGCCGGTGAACGGTACAGTTGCGAGAGGGTTTCTGCCTTATGAATACAAAGGAATGCCGGATTCATCGGTGAAATTACTTTCAAATCCTTTGGCTGTCAGCAGGAAAGTTCTCGAAAGAGGTCAGGAAAGATTTAATATTTACTGCAGTCCGTGTCACGGATATTTCGGAGAAGGAGACGGAAGGATGCGGGATCAGTTCCCGAAGCCTCCGAGTCTTCACAATCAGAAAGTTCTTAACTGGCCCGACGGAAATATATTTCATGTGATAACAAACGGACAGAATGTAATGCCGAGTTACGCTGAACAGGTTCCGGTGGATGACAGATGGGCGATCATTCATTACATCAGGGCGCTTCAGAGATCCAAGAATGCATCGGATGAAGATCTGACGAAGTCAAAATAAAAATTAAAAGCATTTGAAAAAGCAAATTACATTACAAAAAAATTTATAATGGATTATAAGAAAAAACCTTTACCGCCGATAGTCGGGAAAGCAGGGTTCGGATTACTTGGAATCGGATTAGTATTAATAATACTGGCTTTCGCAGTGAACACGCAAAGAGCTTTCTTTGATTATCTCTGGATGTATATGTTTCTTGTAAGTGTAGGGGTAGGATCACTTGCTCTGGTTGCGCTTGAGTATCTTGTAGGAGCAACATGGAGCACACCGTTCAGAAGAATATCGGAATTCCTTTCTTCATTAATTCCTGTGCTTGCAATACTGGTTATTCCTCTTCTTTTCGGAATGCATGACCTGTTTCACTGGACTCATCCTGAGACTTTGCAGAATGATCCTATACTTCAGTCAAAAGCGCCGTATCTTAATGTTAACTTTTTCATAATAAGGGTAGCAATTGTATTTGCAGTGTGGCTTGCATTCTATTTTCTGTTTATAAGAAATTCACAGAGACAGGACAATACTAAAGATCCGGCATTAACAAGACAGAGCATTAAACTCTCGGCTGTATTCGCAATATTGTTCATCATAACAATTTCCATAACAGCAGTAGACTGGATGATGAGTCTTGAATATCACTGGTATTCCACAATGTTCGGAGTTTATTATTTTTCAGGAACGTTATATGTCTCTTTTGCAGTGGCAGCATTCTGTGCGGTTAAATTAAATGAGAACGGATATCTTTCGGAAAGATTAAGCAACAATCATTATTACAGTTTCGGAGCTTTTATGTTTGCCTTCAACATATTCTGGGCTTACATTGCATTCTCACAATACATGCTGATATGGTATGCAGACATTCCGGAAGAAACATTCTGGGTAATTATGAGAATGAAAGGAAGCTGGGCGTATTATTCAATAGGGCTTGTATTCGTACATTTTATAATTCCGTTTATAATTCTTCTTCCGAGAAGCTCGAAAGTAAGACCGGGACTTCTGACGAAAATGGCTGTCTGGTTTGTAATTGCTCATTTTTATGATCTTTACTGGCTGATAATGCCAACATATTTTAAGGAAGGATTTGTATTCGGGTGGAGTGAGCTTGGATTTATGATGTTTGCTGTAGGATTAATAATAACAGTATTCAGGATAAGGGCTGCAAAGGTCAATTTAGTTCCGGTAGGTGATCCGAAGTTAGAAAGCGGATTGAATTTTCATTTAAATTAATTTTACATTCTTTACAAATATGTCACATAATAACAGCGGAAAAAAATTCAATGTCTTTGATCTGTTCAGAGATCTGACTAAATTTTACGGCATATTGTATATGCTTGTACTTGCTTTCATAGTTTTTCTCGGTGCGAAATATGTAAAGACTCTGGATTATAATAAATTGTTTTATGCAAAGGAACTGCTTGCAGCGGATACGAATATGAGAGTCACTCTTCCGCTCAAAAAGGGAAGCATTACTCCACCTGTTGATGTTGCAAAGTTAAGCATTCCCACTCCCGAGCTTCTGGCAAAGGGAAAAGATATTTACAATACAACCTGCGCAAGCTGTCACGGAGAAACCGGAGCCGGTAACGGTCCGGCAGGAGCAGCATTGAATCCGCCCCCGAGAAATTTTGTAAACCCGCAGCCATGGAAGAACGGTCCTAAAATCTCACAGATGTATATTACGCTTCAGGAAGGCATTCCTAATACAGGCATGGCAAGTTTCAGCACAATTCCTCCGGAAGACAGATTTGCCGTAATTCAGTATGTTCATACTTTTAACCTGAGTTATCCGAAAGACACGCCGGAAGATCTTGCACTGCTTGATCAGAAATACAGTCTCAAGAACGGCGTAAAGATGGCGAATCAGATCCCGCTCGGACTTGCAATGGATCTGGAAATGCTGGACTTCGATACGCTTAAAGCAGATTTGAATAATGCAGTTCAGAAATTGGATAATGATATTAAGGATAAAAAAGATACGGCTGTAATAATGTTAAATGAAATAATGATCAATAAAAACAAAGCTCTGACTTCACTTGCATCGAATACAAAATGGAATGTAACTGCCGAAGAGTTTTCAAAATTTATAGGTACAGATCCGTTAGACAAAGGTTTTAAAGCAAGTGTCTATCAGCTCAGTCCGGAAAAATTAAATCAGATATACGCTTATCTGAAAAATCTGTTTGTAAAAAGCAGGGCATAAAAAAATGAAAAACAATAAATTCAATATCATATTAAAATATTTTTTAACAGGCACAGTCTTCTTATTGTTTGCCGGGTTTTCATCCGGACAGGATGAAAGCGCTCCTAAACCTGAGATCGGGATTTACGAAAGACTCGGCGAAACCATTCCCAATGACATTGTTCTTGTAAATGAATACGGTCAGCAGGTGAATTTAAAAAGTCTTATTACAAAGCCGACGATATTTTCGCTTGTATATTTCAGATGTCCGGGGATCTGCAGTCCTCTTCTAAACGGAATGACAAAGACCATTGACAAGACTGATTTGGAGCCGGGTAAAGATTATAATATAATTACTATGAGCTTCGATCAGAACGAAGGTTATCAGATGGCTGCCGAAAAAAAGGAAAATTATCTTGACCAGCTTGAAAAAAAGATTCCCGTTGATTCGTGGAGATTTCTGACCGGAGACAGCTTAAATGTCCGTAAGACTGCCGATGCGCTGGGATTTAAATTCAAAAGAGAAGGAGAAGATTTTATTCACGGAGCTTCAATAATGGTAGTTTCACCTGAAGGAAAAATTGTACGTTATCTTTACGGCACTGATTACCTGCCTTTTGATTTTAAAATGGCTGTTACAGAGGCAACGGAAGGTAAAGTGGTTCCTTCAATCAGCAAAATCGTAAAGATGTGTTTCAGCTTTGATCCTGAAGGAAGAAGGTATGTGCTGAATGTAACAAGAATAGCAGGAGCCGGAATGCTTGTGCTGCTTGGAGTATTCGTAGTCTTTCTGAATATTAAAAAGAAAAAAAATAAAATTAATTCAAAATAATATATGGCAAACGGAACTATAGCCGTTTCTCCTCATACGGCTGAAGTTGATTTTTATAATGTCAGGACAAAGCACAAAGGCATTCTTTCCTGGCTTCTGACTATCGATCACAAAAGAATAGGTATTATGTATCTTTTCGCTGTGGTTTTTTTCTTTCTCGTGGCGATGACAATAGGCGTTTTCATGCGTCTTGAAATGCTTACTCCGGGAGAGACAATAATGAAACCGCAGACTTATAATTCGCTTTTTACACTGCACGGAGTAATAATGATTTTCCTGTTCATTATTCCCGCAGTTCCTGCGGTATTCGGTAATTTCTTTCTGCCGATACAGCTTGGCGCACAGGATGTACAGTTCCCTAAACTTAACCTTCTGTCCTGGTATCTGTATGTCATAGGAGCTGTTCTGGCTCTTACTTCTTTATTTTCAGGAGGCGGAATAATGGACACCGGCTGGACATTTTATGTGCCTTACAGCATAAGGACTACAACGAATGTTTCGCTGTCGGTATTCGCCGCATTCGTTCTGGGATTTGCAACTATTCTGACGGGGCTGAATTTTATTACTACAATTCACAGACTCAGATGTCCCGGAATGACCTGGTTCAGAATGCCGCTCTTTGCATGGGCTCTGTATGCTACTTCATGGATTCAGGTGCTTGCGACACCGGTTATCGGGATCACGCTTATACTTATAATTCTTGAAAGAGCTTTCGGCATAGGAATATTCGATCCGGCACTCGGAGGCGATCCGCTGCTCTATCAGCATATGTTCTGGATATATTCTCATCCGGCCGTTTATATTATGATCCTTCCTGCGATGGGTGTGGTATCCGAGATAATCCCGACATTTTCGAAGAAAGCTATATTCGGTTATGTGCCTATTGCCATTTCAAGTCTGGGAATTGCTCTGGTAGGTTATCTTGTCTGGGGACATCACATGTTTTCAAGCGGAATAAGCGATACTTCAAGAGTAATTTTCTCATTGCTGACATTCTTTGTAGCGCTTCCTTCGGGGATAAAGATATTCAACTGGGTTGCGACGATGTATAAGGGTTCGATTGAAGTAACTGCTCCGATGCTGTATGTCCTGCTTTTTATTTTTATTTTTTCAATCGGCGGTCTTACAGGACTTTCTCTTGGAGCTCTTAATACGGATCTCCATCTTACCGATACTTATTTTGTAGTTGCGCATTTCCACTATGTAATGTTCGGAGGAATGGGTATAATATTCTTTGCAGCGCTTCATTACTGGTTCCCGAAAATGTTCGGAAAGATGTATAATGAAAAAGTTGCCAAAACAGCGGCAATATGGATAGGGATCGGCTTTAACATGCTGTATTTCCCAATGTTCATTATGGGTTATCTCGGACAGCCTCGAAGGTATTATGATTATCTTCCGGAATTTCAGAAGTATCATATCTTTTCAACAGTTGGCTCATGGGTGCTTGTATCCGGAATTCTGATAATGTACATAAATCTTGCTATTGCCCTGAAACGAGGAAAGAAAGCTCCGGATAATCCGTGGGGCGGAACAACGCTTGAATGGAAAACATCTTCGCCGCCGATAATGGAAAATTTTAAGGAAATCCCTACAGTTACAACCGGTCCATACGATCATTCAAACATGGAATCACAGGAGGTAAAAAAATAAATGAGTTATAATTCTGATTCATCAGTTCAGGAAATTCAGGAAGTACATATTCACCGTGATGACTTCGGTTCAAAAATGGGAATGTGGCTTTTCCTCTTTACGGAAATTCTGCTTTTCGGCGGATTATTCATAATGTATGCAGGTTACAGATATTTGTATTCAGACGGATTTGCTGCAGCTGCAACTGAACTCGATGTTCTTCTCGGAACAATTAATACAGTCATTCTTCTTACCAGCAGTCTTACTGTCGTACTGTCTATTGTGGCTTTGCAGAAAAACAATAAACAGCTTTCACTGTTTTTTCTCTGGGTAACGGTTTTATGCGGACTCATATTCCTTGTCAACAAATATTTTGAATGGGGTGCAAAATTCCATCACGGAATATATCCCAAAGGTCCGGCTTTGCAGAATATGTCAGAAGGGGAAGTATTGTATTTCGGTCTGTATTTTGTAATGACAGGGCTTCACGGACTGCATATAGTCGTCGGACTTATATTCATCGGATATGTAATGAGACAGATACAGAAAGATGTCATAACAAGCGTTAATTTTCAAAAGCTTGAGAATTCAGGATTATACTGGCACCTTGTAGACATTATCTGGATATTCCTGTTTCCTTTATTTTATTTAATACACTAAAATTTTATATGGAAAACAATCATCTCACTGAAGAACACAACGACGGCCATGTTGCCGAGGCGCATCATCCGAGTTACGGAATCAATATACTTGTATGGATAGGACTGCTTTCGCTTACAGCCATTACAGTTGCGGTAGCCGGGATCAATCTCGGCAGTCTTGCACTGACTGTCGCGCTTGTTATTGCTCTTGTTAAATCCATGTTTGTGATAAATTTTTTCATGCACCTGAAATTTGACAACAAAGTATTTAAAATATTTCTGGGCATCTGCATGCTTACTTTTATTGTTGTTTTGATTTTAACTTTCTTTGATCTTACATTCAGAAATTAAAAAAATTGTTTAAACGCTTTTAAAAGTTTTTAATTTATTATGAGACCTAATATAGTCGATCAAGTCGATCAAACTTTCTGGCTGATTACGGGGATTTCCATAATCCTTCTGCTGATAATTACAATCGCTATGTTATATTTTGTTTATAAGTATAACAGAAAAAGACATCCCGTAGCTGAAAATATTGAAGGCAATACAACTCTTGAAATTGTCTGGACAATTATTCCGGTAATACTTGTTCTGATAATGTTCTTTGTCAGCTGGTCAGGATTCAAAAATATGAGAGACGTACCAAAAGATGCAATGGTTGTATCCGTTACCGGACAAATGTGGAAATGGACTTTTGAATACGACAACAAGAAAAAATCAGATACGCTGTTCCTTCCTGCTAATAAGGATGTTAAATTTGAAATTAAATCAGTTGATGTAAATCACAGCTTTTATCTGCCTGCTTTCAGGACTAAGGAGGATGCTATTCCCGGAAGAGTCAATCATTACTGGATTAGAACAAACGAACCGGCAGTTTATTATGCAGCCTGCGCTGAATACTGCGGATTAAATCATTCTTATATGTATGCTCCTGTTATTGTTATACCGGAAAAAAAGTTTATCGAATGGAAAAATTATACACCTCCGGACACAACCAAATCAGTTACAACGGTAACTAAGACTGACTCCCTGAAAACTGATACTTTAAAAACCGGCAATGTAAATTCCTTAAACAAGGATAGTTTGAAAACGGGTAATGTTAAAACTGATTCTTTAAAGAAGAATTCAGGTAAAAAGGATACTGTAAATACCAAATAAATTAATTTAAAATAAAAAATCATTCAGACTGCAACTTCACATAAAAAAGATCTGATCCTTGATGTAAAAGAAACTTCAGGCGGAGTTTCAACTGAAACAGGGTTTTCAAAATGGCTTAAGATTATTTTTGAAACCGCAAAGATAAGAATAACCATTCTTGTAGCTTTTACAACCGGACTCGGTTATATACTTGCATCTCAGAGCTTTTCCGGATTTTCACTTTATCCTGTGATCGGAATATTCCTTCTCGCCTGCAGCGCGTCTGCCCTGAATCATTATCAGGAAAGAAATACCGATATTCTGATGGACAGGACAAAAAACAGACCGATACCGTCGGGAACGGTTTCTTCTTCAACAGTAATGATGATCTCTCTTGCTTTTCTGATCACCGGAAGCGCTTTGCTTTTATGGAAATCAAATTTACAGGCGCTAAGTATAGGTCTGTTCACAATGTTCTGGTATAATGCAGTTTATACTCCGATGAAAAAAATATTTTCTCTTGCAATAATACCGGGCTCTCTGGTCGGCGCATTGCCGCCTCTTGCGGGCTGGGTTGCAGCCGGAGGAGATATTCTTGATCCTAAAATTTTACTTATATCTTCCTTCTTTTTTATCTGGCAGATACCGCACTTCTGGATACTTCTCCTGATCTACGGAAATGATTACGATAAGGGAGGTTTCCCGACCCTGACAAATGTTTTTTCTGACAGACAGCTTAAGAATATTACATTCTGCTGGATAACACTTACAATAGTCATAGCGCTTTCAATAAATTTTTTCGGAATACTTAATTTTTATGTATCGAATATTTTTCTTGCGATTATCTGTGTCTGGCTTTTTTCGGAATCACTTAAGTTTCTGAGATCGGCAAGTGACATTAAAGTAAATAAGAATATGTTCATAAGAATAAATATTTTTACTCTTTTAATAATAACAGTATTATCTTTAGACAAACTCGTTAAATTGTTTTTATCATAAATTAATAGGAATTTTTAAATGGATTTACTTGAAAATTTAGTCATACCCGCAACTACACAGCATCTTGCCTTGCTTAAAGTCATACTGGTGCTTGCAATGCTGATATTCCTTCCGTTTTTCGGAATGCTGCTCGGAGGCACGGGTTTTTCTGTAATTTTTAATGCTTACGGCAGAAAGATAAAAAATAAGCTTTTCATCCGTCTTGCGAAAGATATCATTGACAAACTTGCGATAAACAGGTTTGTGGGTTTAGGTCTCGGGGTAATACCAATGCTTGCAATAACTTTCTGCTATGCTCAGCTTATGTTTGAAGTGAAGGTGATTTCAGTAAGTCTTTTGTTTGTAGGAACCCTGCTTCTGGCTATTGCAATAAATTTTATTTACAGCTATCAGAATACTTTTCAGATCGAATCTCTTATTGAAACTTTTAAAGATATTTCCGGACTTAAAAAACACGAACTCGATACAAAGATCCCGGAAGACATTGCTGATTATGAATTTGATCTTATGAACACAAATTCAAATTCAGGCCTTTACGGATTTGTATTGCTGCTGCTTTCCGGATTCTTCTTTGCCGGCGGAACAACCATTGCGCTGTATTCGGACAGATATCAGGATTTTCAGAATATTGCACAGGTCTTTCTGTCAGGAGCAACATTTTTTAACTTTTTCTTCCTTATTGTAATGTCTATTGCGGTTTCCGGCAGCGCCATTCTCTTCTTCTTTTTCAGCTGGCAGGGAGGGCTGCATGATATGGACAGAGAGTTTTCTAATTTCGTAAAAAAAATCGGCGGCAATATTGCCTTTACCGGCGCTGCGCTTCTTCCGGTATTTCTATTCTTAAGCTTTCTTGTTATTCCGGATATTGCTTTGTCAGGATCAGTATTCACTTATACTTTTCTGGCTTTTGTTTCAATACTGTTTCTTTGTAATTTTCTGTATGCGGTTATTAAGAATTCAGAAATGAAATATATAGGAGCTGCGTTTTATCTGGTAATAGTTTCGTTCGGGTTCATCATTATGAAAAATCAGGCTGCATTCGGAACTGCTTCTGTAAAACATCTTGTTGCAATCAATCTGAAAGCCGAGGAGCTCGAAAAAGAGAAAAAAAGTAAGACAATAAATACAGCAGGAGTAGACGGAGAAGAAATATATAACAGAATATGCGCCGCATGTCATAAATTTGATGTTAAGCTTGTAGGACCGCCTTATCAGCAGACAGTTCCGAAATATACCGGAGATGTAAAGAAACTGGCGTCGTTTATTTTAAATCCTGTAAAAGTTTCTCCTGATTATCCGCCTATGCCGAGTCCCGGTCTGAAACCAAAAGAAGCTGACGCAGTTGCAAAATTTATAATGGAAAAGGTCTCAGGAAAATAAATTTACGGTTATTATTCCATATGGATCAGGCGGAGTAGATTTACTTCGCCTTTTTTGTTTTACAACAATAAGTTATATACATCTGCCGAACAGGGAAGTCAGTAATAATTTTTTATATTTTGACAGACTGTTAAATTTAAAATCTCAAACAATTAAATTAAATATTTGAAAAAGAAAATTGTTGTCCTCAGCGGCGCCGGAATCAGCGCAGAAAGCGGGCTTTCTACATTCAGGGGTTCAGGCGGCTTATGGGAAGGTCATAATGTAATGGATATAGCTTCACCTGAAGGATGGAGAAGGAATAAAGAACTTGTACTGGATTTTTATAATCAGCGCAGAAGACAGCTCGGCAGTGCAAAACCAAATGAAGCGCATCTGTCGCTTGTCAGACTGGAAGAAAAATTCGATGTGACTGTCATTACTCAGAATGTAGATGACCTTCATGAAAAAGCAGGTTCGGGGAAAGTGATACATCTTCATGGATTGCTTAGTCAGGCAAGAAGCACAGCAGATCCCGGATTGATATATGAATTGAATGGAAAAGACATTTATGTCGGTGATAAATGCGAACTCGGATCTCAGTTAAGACCGAATATAGTCTGGTTCGGTGAAATGGTGCCGATGATGGATAAGGCAATTATTGAAGCTTTGTCAGCAGAAATATTTATTGTCATAGGAACTTCACTTGTCGTATATCCCGCAGCAAGCCTGCTTGAGTTCGTTCCTGATAATTCACCTAAATATCTTATCGATCCCGCAGAACCTGAATATCATATTTACAGGGAAAATTTAATTTTTATTCAGGAGAAAGCAGCAAAAGGGACAAAAGAACTGGCGGATAAACTGTTAAATTTATAAAATAAAATTGAAACTAATATCATGAGAAATGAACTCTGGACATTGAAGAATAAAAAAGCCGTAGTAACCGGAAGTACAAGAGGTATAGGCAGGGCTGTTGCTGAAGAGTTCCTGAATCTCGGCGCAGATGTAATGATCGTTTCAAGAAACCAGACAGATGTAGATTATGAAATCGAGCGTTACAAAGCGCTTGGATTTAAAGTACACGGAATTCAGTGTGATGTAACAAACGTTGAAGACAGAAGAAAGTTATTTGACAAAACAGAGAAGTTATGGGGAAAGCTCGATATACTTGTTAATAATGCAGGAACGAATACAAGGAAGAAAACACTAGATAATACAGAAGAAGATTATGATAAAATCATGGATCTTAATTCAAAGTCTGTGTTTGAACTATGTAAAATGTTTCACCCGCTTCTTAAAAAAACAGGTGACGCTTCCATAGTTAATGTAGTTTCTGTTGCGGGTTTTACTTCAGTGGGAACCGGCTCTCCCTATGCGATTTCAAAAGCCGGAATGATACATTTTACCCGCTATCTTTCAGTTGAATGGTCGCAGGACGGTATCAGAATAAATGCAGTTGCTCCCTGGTATATTAAGACTTCGCTCTCAGAACCTGTACTTAAGAATAAAGAATATCTGGAAAAAATATTACAAAGGACGCCGATGAAAAGAGTTGGTGAACCCTCAGAAGCTGCAGCCGCAGCAGCTTTTCTTTCGATGCCGGCGGCTTCTTATATTACAGGAGAATGTATTTCAGTTGACGGCGGCTTTCTTAAATATGGATTTGCTCCGTAAAATTATATGAAATGAAGTTTAAGTTTTCATCATTTTATATTGAATGTGAATTTCAGAGTTTGATGTTTTATTTAAAACAGAAAATGACTAAAACGGGAATTGAATTTTCACTCTATCCGAATTTTCCTTCAGCCGCTTCGCTGAATAGTTCAGTCAACTTAAAGAGGATCTGTAATTCTTTTAATTACAGACTGAATATTAAAACATTCTGCTTAAAAATATTTTAAAGTAATTACACTGAAAAACAGAGTTCTCTTTAGTATTTTAAACTTTTAAAACTAATCTTTACAGATGAAGAAACCCCGGCAGATTGTAGCCCTCGGGGGCGGTATGTTTTCTATGGAGGCGGATAACGGTCTGCTTGACAAATATATTCTTAATCTCGTTCTGAAAGAAAAACCTAAAATATGTTTTCTTGGAACTGCCAGTAATGACGGCGCGGAATACAGGGAAATGTTCTATAAATTTTTCAATGAACAGAACTGCGAACCGTCGCATTTATCTTTCCTTGATCCTCCCGATAATATAGAAGAATTCATTCTTGAAAAGGATATTATCCATGTCGGAGGGGGAAATACATCAATGATAATGGAGACCTGGAAAAAATACGGAGCTGATAAGATAATGAAAAAAGCATGGGAGTCAGGGATAATATTAACCGGAATGAGTGCCGGAGCTATCTGCTGGTTCGATGACGGAATAACAAATCCTTCACCGGGAGTTTTGACTCGTCTGCCCTGTCTCGGACTTCTCAACGGAAGTTTCTGTCCGCATTATGATGACAGAGCAGAACTTAAATCAGCTTATCATAAATTAATCCTTGACGGAATAATTGAAGAAGGTTTCGGAGTGGAAGATGGTGCAGGTATTCATTTTGTAGGGAATGATCCCGTGAGAGTCATAACATCCCGCACAGGAGTGACGGCTTACAGGATCAGAAAGGTGCGCAATAAAATTACTGAAGTTCCTATGGAAGCAGTTTATCTCGGCAAAGAATCCGATAAATTAACAGTCAGGGAAGACACAACGAATTCTGATGTGCTTAAAACGGCAATTGCATTCTTCGAAAAGATAAACGAACACGATGTTGAAGGGCTGTGTGAACTTATGTCTGACGATCATAAATTCATTGACTCAATGGGAACAGTTGTT
>JAFDZQ010000054.1 GCA_018266895.1 Bacteroidota bacterium | reverse complement strand
TCCTTGACCTTTAACATAAAAGGGGTTTGCAGCAATACAGTAAATTTTTTAAAAGAAAATTTAACTAACTAAAAAATTATATAACCATTTCTAGAAACGTTTTGGACGGATGTGCTGCGGATTTTAATTATTTCCGGCTTGTAAACATTCATTTACCGGATTCCTGCTTATCTCCTATTTCAAAATCCAGTACAATTGAATTCATACAGTATCTTTTTCCTGTCGGCGGAGGACCGTCATCAAACAAATGTCCGAGATGAGAGTCACATCTACCGCATAAGACCTCTGTCCTGTTCATACCGTAAGAATTATCCTCTTTGTAAATAACACTGTTTTTCCTTATGGTTTCAAAAAAACTCGGCCATCCGCATGCACTGGCGAATTTTTCATCTGAGCGGAACAGAGCATTTCCGCAGACTGCGCAGTAATATGTTCCGATTCCCTCTGTGTTCCAGTATTTACCTGTGAACGCTCTTTCTGTTCCTTTTTCTCTTGCTACTTCATATACTTCAGGCGGTAAAATTTTTATCCATTCTGAATCAGGTACATCAAGTTTCGAGATGTCGGTTCGTGAATAGTAGGGATTTTCTTTTTTCTGATGATCATCCATTATATTATTATTTTGATTTATATTCTGATTAATATTTTGACCGGTGCTCTTATTGCCTGAATCATTCAGAGTAAAACCGTCTTTGGTTAATGAGTTTTTTGAATTGCAGCCCGCTATTGCCATGAAGAATATATTAAGCGTTATCAAAATAATTACTTTTTTCATTTGAGTTTGGTTTGTTTCAGTTCATTAAAACATAAACGATAATATTCGTTCCCATTTTAAAAGCTTCTTCTTTTTTTTCGGGAGGATCCTGATGTTCCTTTGTATTAGCCCATCCGTCGGAAATATTTGTCTCATAAGTATAGTAAACGCAGAGTCTGTTATTTGCATAAATGCCGAATCCCTGCGGAGGTTTGGCATCGTGTTCGTGAATTTTTGGCAGGCCGTTAGGAAAACTGTACTGGGAATTATAAATTTTATGATTAAACGGAAGCTCTTTTAATTCTTCCCCCGGAAAAACTTTTTTGATCTCTCTTCTGAAAGATTCATTCATCCCGTAATCATCATCGGCATAAAGAAATCCGCCTGACTCGCAGTATTTTCGCAGTCTTGCAGCTTCAGTCTGTGAAAATTCAATGTTTCCGTGACCTGTAATCAGAATAAAAGGATAATTAAAAATATCATCAGATGAAATGTCGACGGAATAAAATGCAGGCTCATCAACTTCAATTAAAGTATTTTTTTTAAGATAATCCATCATGTTGATCTCCGCAGAGGGATCATTGTACCAGTCGCCGCCGCCAGAATATTTAAGTCGGGCGATTTTGAAGGAGGAAGAATTTTTATTGATTCCGTCCGTCTGACATACAGCATTACCGGACAGAAAAAATAGTATTGTTAAAAAAAATGCTGTTTTCATTTAAAGGAATTTTTTTAAAATAATAACTTAAAAAGTTAAAAAATATTCAGGAAATATTCTTCGCTCTTTAAATTAATTTCAAAACAAAACCGCCCTGCTTTGAACAAAGCCGGGCGGTTTATCGGATAAAATATTTTTTGTCTGTAGATCAGAAGTTAAATTCATACCCCACTTTAAAATACTTTGCCGTATTCTGAAGTTTGTCGCCGTTCAGGTTAAGAACAAGATAAACATTGCTTCCTGCAAAAAATTCATACTGAAGAATGGAGTTCCATAAAGACTGCTTTGAATAATTATCTCTCTGAAAATAAGATCTCAGGAATAACTTATTCATTACTTTCCAGTCAAGCCGGGTATTGATTATTGTTCTTTTGGTATCGAACAGGTCATAGTAGTTCAGACTTGCACTCAGAGCCAGTTTGTCAAAAAGGAAAACGTTTCCGCTAATATAAGGATTTTTTATAAATGAACCGAAATAAGGACCGAAGAAGTAACCGGCGCTCAGGAAGTTACTTCCCAGAAAAAAGTTTGCAGTATATTCCTGAGCCATATTTTTCCTTGTAATCAGCTGACCGTTCTGATCGAAATCATTCGGTGTGTTGTACTCAAAATACTGATTAAATCTCAGCCATTCCGCTACTTTATAATTTGTGTTGATGAATAAATTGTTCTGAAGTTTAAAATCAGCAGGCAAAGAACCGTTATCCTCTATGATCCTTCCTCGATAGAAACCGCCGTTTATATTCACATCGCTGAAATATTTTCTGTCAAAAATAAATTTATAACCTCCTGAAGCGCTGACCTCATCATAATTATCAGGCAGACCGATCTGATTATTAAAAGATGTGGTGGCATTAAATCCTTTATTAACTCTCTTATAACTTACATCGGCAAAAGGTCCTCCGGCTTCATTTGACTGGTAAAAACCGTAAAGCTGATAAGCCGCGCCTTCTGCGGAGACACCATCGGTTTTATTCCAGCTGTTGGCATACTGAAACTGAATTCTTACCGGATTTTCAGGGAATCTGTATAATCCGTCAAAGCTTAAAATATTTTCACTGTATTTTAAACCGTCATTATTCGAGTGTATAAAAAGAGAACCGAACGTAAAATCCCTGCCGTTAAAGTTAGGTCTGACAACTAAAAAATCACGTTTGTTCCCGCTCTGATCCCTGTCATTGACAAATACTGCTCCTGCTTTAAGTTTATCGCTTCTGTATGTATAGTTTGTGCCGTAATTTATATCCTCGATCGCTCTTGTGTAAAATAAATTGATGGGAGTTCTGAATATATCAAGGTCTTTGCTGAAGAAAGGTCTTTTCTCCTGCAGAAAAATTGGCCTGGAATAAAGTGAAAATCTGAAGGGATCAGCTTCAAGAGTGGATTCATCCGGATTATAAGTTGCTTTAAGCTTATGTTTGTCAAGAGTCACGTTAAAATCTCCGCCGTATACCAGAGTGTCTGATTTACCGTTAAAACTCTGTCCTACTGCAAACGGAATTGCGCTGAAGTTAAGATTTAATTTTTCCTCAAAGGGCGTGGTCAGATTGAGCTTGTAAGTATTTTTCAGGGAAAGAAGTTCGCTGTCAGGAATGATCGAATAATAATAATAATTTCCGTCTTCCTTGTAAGCAAACATCTGCACATCCACTCCGAACTGTTTTTTGTTTTTATTCTGCAGTTTATCAACGGGAATTTTCACTTCTGTCTGAATATGCCCCGGCTTTCCGTCTTTTGCTTCACTCAGTATTTTTGATTTTACTTCCCATACCCAGTCCCATTCGCTTGACTGATTCCTCTGATTATATACAACAGCGTCCCGCTGATTATTGAGAAAACTGAATGAAAAGAAATATCCGTTCTGATTTTTGTTTTCAAGATCAAGCAGAATGAAGAATTCGTTCTCATCTTCAGTGCTTCTGTCTCTGGTAATTGATTTGGATATGACTTTTCCTCTCGGAAAATAATCAAAGCCAAAATATAGTGCACCCTTTGTCTGTTTGAGATAAACAATCGTGCTGTCGTAGTTTTTATCGCTGCTTTTAGGAATGAACTTGTAAAAATCAGTAAAGACTTTTGCGCCTGCCCATTCAGAGTTATTCAGGCTGCCGTCGACTGACGGTGACTCTATTCTTAAGCTTTGAGTCTGCGATATTAAATTCCCCTTTGTTAATAAAACTAATGCAATTACCAAAAGCATTAATTGTTTTCTCATGATATTAAATTTACAGATTAATGAAATTGTTAAGAAAAGAACTTTTTGAGGGAAGAAACTGATTTATTTTTTTCAAACGGTTTATAAAGAATAATGTTTCATGCGAAATTGAAAAATTTAAACTATCAGACACATCCTGATTTTAAAAACTGTTCCCCGGCATGAATTACAATAATTCAAACAAATTATATTTATTTTTTTCAAAATGGTACTCTTTGTGAGTACAAAGGCAGTTTCTTTTATTAATTCCTGAAGCGGTCAGCTTTGATAAATTAATTTTTGAAGTGAATTTCAGAATAATTTTCAGACAGCAGAATTAATACAACTTGAAATCATTCTGCTGTCTGAATTAAATTTTACTTATTCGGCTGAGGGGTTATCCTGAGATAAGGTTTTACTTTTTTGAATCCCTTCGGAAATTTCTTTACGGCATCTTCATCATTTATCGAATTTACGATAATGCAATCGTCACCGTCTTTCCAGTTAACGGGTGTAGCAACACCGAATGATGATGTGAGCTGCAGAGAATCAAGCGCTCTCAGAATTTCATTGAAATCTCTTCCCGTAGAAGCCGGGTATGTAAGTGTAAGTTTAATTTTTTTATCGGGACCGACTATAAAAACTGACCTGACAGTCAGTTTATCGTCTGCATTCGGATGTATCATATCATAAAGTGAGGCTACATATTTATTATCATCTGCTATCATGGGAAAATTAACAGTCGTATTCTGTGTTTCGTTTATGTCTTTTATCCATTCATTGTGAGAATCAACAGGATCAACGCTCAATCCGATTACTTTGGTATTCCTCTTTTCAAATTCGTCTTTGAGCTTTGAAACCATACCGAGTTCGGTTGTGCAGACAGGCGTGAAATCCGCCGGATGCGAAAACAAAATTCCCCATTTGTCACCAAGCCACTCATGGAACATTATCTGACCCTCTGTAGTCAGTGCACTGAAATTCGGAGCAGTGTCTCCTAATCTTAAAGCTGCCATATATTTTTAAATTAATTTGTAAATATTTTTAAAAAATTTTTAATAAAAATGAATTCCGGTTAAGCTGAATATGAATTTATTTTTGAAATCTGAAAGGGCTGAACTTATTATTTCAAAAATACAATTTTAAAATCGCGAAATAAATATCTTAATCTAATCAGTTTTACCATAAGTTTGAAATATGTTCTCTATTTCTGCAAGTCTCTTTTCATCGTCGGAGTTATCCAGTCTGATCTCGGTTACAAGTCTTTCCTTATCCGCTGCAATGTTGAATTTACCGGTTCTGTCAGCCGAAATTTTATCTATAAGACCGGTAAAAAATCTGTCCTGAAATATTCTGTGTTCTTTGTCTGATGGAAAGTATAATGTAAGATTCCTGCCGTTTACGGAAATTTTTTCCAGTCCGAGATCCGTTGCACGGATCTTTATTCTGATTATCCTTAACAGATTCTGCACGTCATCGAGAAATTCCCCGAAACGGTCTTTGAGTTCGACTGAGATCAGATCCAGCTCTTCTTCGTTTCTAAGTTCAAAGAGTCTTCTGTAAATATTCAGTCTTTCAGTGTCATTCTGAATGTAATCTTTCTGTATAATCGCATTAAGATCATTTTCAATTATAGTATTCTTTTCTTCTGTTTTCTTCCTGATGCTCTCGTTTAATTTTTTCAGAGATTTTTCATTTTTAAATAAATCTTTGAATTCATTGTCTTTCAGCTCCAGCACGGCTTCTTCGATAATATTTATGAACATGTCAAATCCGATTTCCTGTACAAATCCGCTTTGTTCTTTTCCCAGCAGGTTTCCCACTCCGCGGATTTCCATATCACGCATCGCAAGGTTAAATCCGGAGCCCAGATCCGTGAATTCCTCAATTGCCTGAAGTCTTCTGACTGCTGTCTTTGTCAGCTTACCGTCAGGAGGCGCAACCAAATATGCAAATGCCTGCACTTCGCTTCTTCCGACTCTTCCTCTCAGCTGATAAAGTTCGGCTAAGCCGTACATATCGGCATTATTTATAATGATTGTGTTTACATTGGGAATGTCAAGACCTGATTCAATGATTTTTGTACATAAAAGCACATTAAGTTTTTTCTCGATAAAATTTATCACTACATTTTCCAGCTCTCTGCCTTCCATCTGACCGTGAGCAATTCCTATCTTTGATTCAGGCACGTATGTCTTTATTGTATCGGCAAGCAAATGCAGATTTTTGATTTTATCGTTGACAAAATAAACCTGCCCGCTGTGCTTTAATTCATTTCGTATGATTGTTGATATGTTATTCCAGTCAAGTTTTATAATTTCAGTAATGATCGGCTTTCTGTTTTTAGGAGGAGTATTGATAACCGAAAGATCTCTTGCTCCGAGAAGAGAAAAATTCAGAGTTCTCGGAATAGGAGTAGCCGTAAGTGTCAGAGTGTCGACATTCGGCTTTATGCTTCTGAGCTTTTCCTTCGCCTTTACTCCGAATCTCTGCTCTTCATCAATGATAAGAAGACCGATGTCCTTGAATTTAATATCCTTTGAAAGTATTCTGTGTGTGCCTATTAAAATATTCAGTTTTCCGTTTTCCAGTTTTTCAAGGATTTTCTTCTGTTCCTTTGCAGATTTTAGTCTGGTAATATTATCAACTTCCACGGCAAAAGGAGCAAGTCTGTCTCTGAATGTATTGTAATGCTGCACAGCAAGTATTGTCGTCGGTACAAGCACTGCCACCTGTTTATTGTCCATCACTGCTTTAAATGCAGCCCTGACTGCTACTTCAGTTTTTCCGAAACCCACATCTCCGCATATCAGTCTGTCCATGGGATTTTCGCTTTCCATATCCTGCTTTGTGTCAAGAGTTGAGCTGTACTGATCCGGAGTATCTTCATACATAAAATTTGCTTCAAGCTCCTTCTGCCAGTGCGTGTCAGGTGAAAATTTATATCCTGTTTCGGATTTTCTTTTTGCATAAAGAATGATAAGATCACGGGCAATGTCCATCACCTGCTTTTTTGCTCTTGCCTTTATTCTGTCCCAGTCGCCTCCTCCCAGCCTTGTGAGGGAAGGCTTATGGCCTTCAGTGCCGGAATATTTCTTTAACAGGTTTATGTTATTGAGATTAAGGAAAAGAGTATCATTTCCCTGATATGAAAGGACAGCCACTTCCTGCTGACTATTTCCGACTGTAATTTTTTTCAGACCGGAATATATTCCGATACCAAAATCCCTGTGAACGATATAATCACCGTACTGCAGTTCCTTCAGTTCCGAAAACGACAAACCTTTGAATTTCTGTTTGCGCTTTTTAATCTGCTTGAAGTATCTTCCGAATATCTGGTGTTCTGTATATACTGCGGTTTTAATGTCATTGTAGACAAAACCGGAATGAACTGATTCCTGCATCACCGAAAAATTTCCTGTCAGTTTCAGTTCTCCTGCAATAACCGGAAATTCTTCCCCGGATTCGTTTTTATTGTGTATTATTTCATCTTTTTCAAATACGGTTTCATCTTCAAAGTCTTCTATCAGTTCCCTGATCCTCTTTGACTGATATTCATCGGAAGCAAGAATGTAAATTTTATTTCCCTGTCTGACATTTTCCAGGAGATTCAGGTAAAGATTTCTTAAGTTGGAATAAAACTCCGGCTGCGGCTTTGAA
>JAFDZQ010000053.1:7521-31552 GCA_018266895.1 Bacteroidota bacterium | reverse complement strand
TATACTTTAAACATAATACCTCCCAAACCTTCCCCTTTTCAAAGGAGAGGGCAGGGTGGGGTTGTTTCAAACAGTTTAAATTTTATTCAATTTTTTAATAGAAATAATTAATTTGGACAACACTGAATCTGCAGAGTTAATTTTATAAAATATTATTTGTACATCCCGATATTTTTGATTAATTTTGAAACTTAAAATTATAAACAAAACTTAACAGGTTATTTATTGAAAGAAAAAAGCCTTTATAAAATTTTTTCCCTGTCTATCATTGAACTTTCGAAAAGCGGAAAGCTTTCAGGGATGCTGCTCCTTTTTTTTACTTTAGTCTCAATAGGTATAACAAATACTTTCGGCGGCGAATCATACATAAATTTTTTTCAGGAAAAGTTCGGATTTAATTTTTTCTCCAAGACGATTGAACACTGGGTAAACGACGGACTAATGGCAGTTTTTTTCTTTCTGGTCGGTCTTGAAATAAAAAGGGAAATAATCACCGGCGAACTTTCAAATGTAAAAAGCGCTATGCTTCCTGTATTTGCTGCATTTGGAGGCGTACTGTTTCCCGCTTTGATATTCTATGCATTTAATCACGGAACGGAATACATTCACGGATGGGCGATCCCTACTGCTACGGATATTGCTTTCTCGCTCGGCATACTTGCATTGCTCGGTGATAAAGTTCCGTATTCTCTCAAAATATTTCTGACAGCGCTTGCGATTATAGATGATCTTATAGCAATATTAATTATAGCATTCATTTACACAAGTTCGCTGAATCTGATTTATCTTTATACCGGTTTGCTGATCTTTTCTGTGCTTTTTTTGCTGGGCAGATATAAAGTAAAAAATATGAATATTTATTATCTGCTGGGAATAGTTTTATGGTTTCTTATTTTGAAATCCGGAGTTCATGCAACCATTGCAGGAGTTATGCTGGCATTGACGATTCCCGTGAAATCAATCGAAAAGATCGAACATTCCATTCACAAGCCCGTGAATTATTTTATTCTTCCTCTCTTTGCGCTTGTGAATACGGCAATACTGATTGATTCCGCAGCAATAAAAGAGTTAAGCTCGTCACTCAGTCTCGGGATTATTCTCGGGCTTTTTATAGGCAAAGCCGCAGGTATTACATTATTCTCTATTCTTGCAGATAAACTGAAAATAGGCAGGATACCGGGAGATGTTAAACTTAAACAGCTTTTATCCGTCGGATTTATAGCCGGAATTGGTTTTACAATGTCAATTTTCATCACCAATCTTTCTTTTGATAATTCACTTTTTATAAATGAATCAAAGCTTGCTGTATTGTTAGGTTCGCTCATATCTGCGGTTACAGGAGCATTGTTGTTTATTGCATCCGGAAAAAAAAGATATTTTAATAATTAACGCAGACCCTTGTAAGTTAATTTGAAGAATATTGGTGTGTATTATGTGCAGTTTTAATGCGTGAGCCAGAGTCTGCGTCAAAAAACTACATTGTTTAAAAGAGCTTGTGAGTCTCTCCGTTCTGAAACAAACTTATGCTGAAAAGCCAAATAAAGCAAATGGTAAAAAAACTGTTTTGTGAAAATATTTTTTTGATTAAAATAATCCGGGATTTGCAGATCAGCGCAGAAGAGATTTGATTCTTAAGAAGTAATATTTAATTTAAAATTTAAGGATGTTATTCACTGCTTTTTTAAATTCCGTCTTGCTCATAATACTGTCGCAGCCCGCTTTGTATGTTTCTTCTTTATCCGCCTTATCCGAATAAACAGAAATGATTTTCTTAATCTTTGAATCTTCTTTGCTTCGGATTTCCCTTATCATATTTAAAGGATCAAATTTTTTTTCATCCAGATCGACTATGATCAGGTCCAGATTTACAACTCCTGATTCTTTCAAAGCTGTTTCCTGAACCGCTGTTTCTATAATGCTGACCTGACAGTTGAGTTTTGTCAGAGTGAGAGCCGATATCTTGATAATTCCGTTCAGCTCCGGATCTGACGATACCACCAGTATTTTTCTTGTATTCATAAAAGTCGCATTAATGTTTAGAGCGTTAAGGATCTTGACAGAAATATAAGCATAATAATTATTTAAATTTCATTTATCAGTTCAATACTTTATATCGAATATAATTCCTGACTACAACTATCCAAAACATTTCCGGTGAGTTAAAAGAAAATTGTTTATGATTACAAATTCAAAGCAGATTTCCGGTCATTTCAAAACTATCTCCGGATCTCAGTCATATTCATATTTAAAAATCAAACCAAAGCTTTTCTCTCACAGATGACACAAATTTTCACAGATCACACTTATACTCTTAACCTTGTGCTCAAAATTTGAAAGAGAAATGCAGAGTATGATCAGCGTGAATCTGTTTCATCTGAGTGAAGCAATCCTTTTGTTAATTGATTTAAAATATAGTTTTAGTTTCGTTAACAAATATTCAACACTTTGGACGGATGTGATTCAGGACCGGACATTTTGGTTATGAATTGATAAAGGAAAAAATTAGTAGTAATTTGAAATCAAATTTTACGGAAATAATCACAGTATGCCCAAAATTACCATAGATAACCGGGAAATCGAATACACTCCCGGACAAACAATTATTCAGGCTGCTCTCAAAGCAGGCATTGAGATTGCGCATTTCTGTTATCATCCTTCTTTATCGGTTTCAGGCAACTGCAGAATCTGTCTTGTGGAAATCGAAAAAATGCCAAAACTTTCCATCGCCTGTTCAACTCCCGCATCCGAAGGAATGATCATTCACACAAAATCCGAGAAAGTGATTCATGCTCAGAATGCCGTGATGGAATTTCTTCTTATAAATCATCCTCTTGATTGTCCGATCTGCGATGAAGCGGGAGAATGCAAGCTTCAGGATTATGCTTATCAGTACAGCGTCGGTATTTCAAGATTCGATGAGATGAAGAATGAAAAAGACAAGAGAGTTTCTCTTGGTCCGAATGTAATGTTTGACCAGGAAAGATGTATCAGCTGTTCAAGATGCATAAGATTCTGCGATGAGATTGCCCGGGATCCCCAGCTTACTTTTGTACAGAGAGGCGATCACGTGACCATTGAAACATTTCCCGGTGAAGAGCTCGATAATCCTTATTCAATGAATGTGATAGAAATATGTCCCGTTGGCGCTCTGACATCAAAGGAATTCAGATTCAAATCAAGAGTATGGGAAATGTCTTTTACGGATTCCGTATGTCCCGGGTGTTCAAGAGGATGTAATTCTATTATCGGCGTTAGAAACAATGAGATACTGAGAATAGAACCAAGGGAGAATATTGGTGTAAATGATTACTGGCTTTGTGACTGGGGAAGACTGAATACGATTAAGGATATCAATGATGAAAAGATAAGATATAATTCACCTAAGATAAAGCTTCACGAAGATTCACTCGATAAAGAAGAACAGATTGATGTTAACTGGGATGAAGCAATTTCAAAAGCTGTTTCACATTTAAAGAAATATGACAGCTCTGAAATTATGTTTGCAGCTTCGGCATTTTCAACTCTCGAAGATAATTACGCTCTGAAAAAATTCGCAAAAGAAATTTTCAGGAGTGACAATATTTTCTATATTCCGTTTACGGATGAATCATTCGGAGATGATATTTTAAGAAAAGCGGATAAAACCCCGAATTCAAACGGTCTGAAACTTCTCGGCATAAAGGAATATTCAAATGAGACTTCTCAGATTCTGAACTCCGGGAAAATAAAGCTGCTTTACATTTTAAACGAAGACATCACAAGACATAAGGATTACTCTTCATTCATTAAAAATATACAGTCAAGCATACAGCAGATAACCTTTGTAAATGAATATTCCGGCAATGCGGATGTTATATTTCCTCTCTCCGCCTATGCTGAAATAAACGGAACATTTGTAAATTTTCAGAACAGAATACAAAGACTGAATCCTGCAGTTACAACTCTTGAGCAGGAAAGGCTTATCGGAGAATTTCAGCTTTCCCGCTGGGATAAAATGGGAGCGCATAATGACCGGTGGATGCACGGAACCAAATTCAATGCAAGACCGGGATGGAAAATAATCAGACAGCTTGCAAAAGTCATGGGACATGAATTTAAATTTGAAAATACCGAAGATGTCTTTATTGAGCTTTGTTCGGCTGTTCCTGAACTCAACGGCTATGATTATGAATCAGTCGGAAGCAAGGGTATTGTTGCCGGAGAAAAAATATTAATTGATTCAGAATAGATCATAATCATTCAAAAATTTAATTAAAGGAAAACTCATTGCATTGAATGCGGTGAGTTTTTTCTTTTGGATAAAATAAATCTGCGGCAATTCTTTTTATACCTCAAACAGTAAATGCTTAAAATAAACAATCTGAAAAAGTCTTTCATTAATTCCCATAAGGAGAAATTCGGCATTATTAATATTCCTGAATTCTCTGCAGATGATAATGAACAGATTTCTGTAAGCGGCGAAAGCGGATCAGGCAAATCCACATTTCTGAATCTGATATCCGGAATTCTCAGACCGGACGAAGGAGAAATACTGATCGGGGATACGGATATAACGAAATTGTCCGAATCACGGAGAGATCTTTTCAGATCCCGGAATACAGGATACATTTTTCAGACTTTTAATCTTTTGCAGGCGTTCACTGCCCTGGAAAATGTGATGCTCGGAATGATGTTTACTGGTAAGACAGTCAAATCAACTGCAGCTGCAGCATTGGATAAAGTCGGATTGTCAGACAGAATGAACAGCAGGCCGGCAGAGCTTTCGGTCGGCGAGCAGCAAAGGGTTGCCATTGCAAGAGCGATCGTAAATTCACCCCGATTGCTTCTCGCAGATGAACCAACAGCCAATCTTGATAAAAAAAATTCCGTTATCGTAATCGATCTTATCAAAGCACTTTGCCGTGAAAATAAAATCCTGCTTCTTCTTGTAAGTCATGAAAAGGAAGTTGTTGAGCAGTTTCCTATACAGAGATCTTTTTCGGAGATAAATAATACCGGTGTACCGTACAGCCGGTAAGTTATGAATATTATAAACATAGTTTATAAAAACATAAAGCAAAGGAGTTTATCCTCACTGCTGACAATTTTGTCCGTACTTCTCGGTGTGGGGCTTGTTACCGCTGTTATAATATTAAAGAAAGAAAGCGAAGAAAAATTTAATCAGACTGCTGCCGGATATGAGATTATTGTCGGACCGAAAGGAAGTTCACTTCAGCTTACTCTCAGCACTGTTTATCAGATCGGTATGCCGGTTCAGAATATGCCGTTAAAGGTTTATGAGCTGCTGAAAGACGACAGGAGAGTCAGACTTGCTGTCCCGTATGTTTTCGGAGACAATTACAGAAACTTCAGAATAACAGGCACAGTACCCGAACTCTTTTCGGAATTTGAATATAAAAAAGGCGTTCGGTATAATTTAGAAAACGGCAGTTTTTTTAAAAATGATTTTGAAGCTGTCATCGGGAAGGAAGTCTCAGAAAAAACCAGGTTAAATGCAGGGGATACTTTTACAGGTTCGCACGGAATAGAATCTTACGAAGGCGCGTCCGAACATTCCGGAAATAAATTCAGAGTCACCGGGATTTTAAGCAGGACTTTTACTCCTTCAGACAGAATGATATTTGTTTCAATGAATTCAGTCTGGGAGCTGCATCAGCGGGAAGATGAAATTACCGGCAATGAAGAACAACGTCATATTGTACCGGACAGCTCAAAAACCATTTCAGCTGTTTTACTCAAATTGAAAAGTCCTGTTTTTTTTGATCTTCTGAGAAGACAGATAAACGAAAATAAATATGAAGGTATAAACGCTCAGGCAGTGCTTCCGTTGTTTGAGATAAAGCAGTTGTTTGATATCATCGGAAACATAAACTCTGTAATTCTTGTAATAGCTTATCTGGTGATTTTTACGTCAGCCGTTTCAATATTAGTATCCATATATAATTCAATGAACGAGAGAATGCGTGAGATTGCTGTTATGCGTTCGCTCGGAGCGGGAAGGTTTTTAATTATGAAAATTATTATTTTTGAAGGAATGTTTCTGAGTTTAACAGGAGCAATACTCGGAAGTTTTTCGGGACATATTGCGGTTTTTCTGTTTGAAGAAAAAATCTCGGCGCTTTCAGGAATAAAAATTTCCGGAGCTGTTTTCAGTATGTTTGAAATTTATCTGATTGCCGGTACTGTAATTCTCGGAATGCTTGTAAGCTTTATCCCCGCTGTTAAAGCATACAGGACTGATGTATCAAAGATACTGAATTCATGAAACTGATTTTATAACATAATAATGTAAAAGCATTTTGAAGTTCCGGCAAATAATTTATTTATGAAAAAAACATATACCGGTCCTTATAAAAAAGAATCCGGCTTGCTGATAAGTTCCCTGATAGTTTTTATCTGGCCGTTTATATATTGTTACAAGTATGTTATTTCCGGAAGCAGTTTTTCTTTGACAATGGGGAATGATTTTCCTGTGCTGTATAATTACAAACTCATACTTTTAGATAAGCTGAGCAATTTAAGCCTGCCGCTGTGGTCTCCTTCAGAAGCATGCGGTTATCCTTTTTTCTCAAATCCCTTTGTGCAGGAATTTTATCCGTTAAACATAATACTTGCCGCCGCTTACAAAATTAACGGCGGTTATTCTTATGCAGATCATCAGATCTTCACTGTGCTGGGATTATCAATATTCGCTGTCGGGATGCTGCTCTGGCTTCTTTCTCTTAAGATCAATCCCGTATTTGTTCTGACGGCTGTAATGATAATGAGCGTAAGTTCCAGGCTGACGGAAATACTCAGATTTACAAATGCAATTCATACAATCGCCTGGGTACCTTTCATTTTGTACGGAATGACTCTCGCTGCTGACAGCGCAAAAAAAATAAAAGCCGGCCTGATAATTTTTATTTCCGTCATTATGATGGTTACAGCCGGCTATGTTTATTATGTTTATTATTCTGTTTTTCTTTTTATACCTTATGCTGCGGTTCTGGTTTATTCGGTTCATAAGAAATTCATTTTCAGCGAAGGAAAATTCAGTCTGAAGGCATATTCAGCCGTGATATTTGCTTCTGTCACATCGGCAGCTCTGGTTTGTTACCCTTATCTGAATTCAATAAAACAGCTGATGGATCAGACAGATCTGAGAGTCGGCAGCAGTTTTGAGTTTTCCACTCTTCATAAATTCACATTCAAAAATTCTCTTGGATCTCTGTTCTATCCTCCTGCATCTCATATTGACGGATGGTATTATTTTGGTCTTGCAGCCGTTATGATCGTTGCAGTTATGTATCTTTATGTAATTATAAACAGATCCCGTTTTAAAAATCAGTTCCTTCTGCTTGCCGTGATACTGATATGGTACATAATAATATCTTACATTACTTATGGCGAGAGTTCATATCTGTTCCGGATTCTCTGGGATTATTTCCCGGGATTTTCACGGTTAAGGATATGGGGAAGGATGAACATAATATTCGTACCGGTATTTGCTTTTCTTCTTTCGCTCGCATTTGAAACAATTTACGGATTAATAAGAGAAGGGAAAGAAAACAAAGCAGATTCAAAATATAAATATCTTCTGATCTCATTTGCTTTTCTTTTTACAGTAATACTGTCTGTTCAGATTTATTTTTATTACAATAAAGTATTTTTTAAGGATTCGATAAGTTATGCCAAGGATTTTTCGGGAGAGTTTGATGAAAAGGTTTTCATATTGTATAATGCAGTTTCCTTTTTTCTGATATTTTTAATTCTTGCCGGAAGAAAGTTTTTGAAAAATAAACGGATATTATATTTTTTCCTTGTTTTAATTTTTACGGTAAACATACTGGATCTTTATGCATCAGGAGGAAGACAATGGGCTTTGTCAAAAATGCCCGACAACAAAAGGAAAATAATAAGAATGGATGAACTGATTTTTAATTCCCTCAATGTTCCCCGGGAATACAGAAGCGGCATGATTTCATTGTCTCCGAACTTCTCCGTGGGATTTGTTGATGAGTGGTATTTTGACAGATATCATACCTTTCTGAAAAAGTATGAAGAAGACCTGAATAACGACCCGGAAGGAAAACTAACGGAAGCGTTTAATTATTTGCTCGGGATCAATGACGGCAGAAGGATCTTTTGTTCAAGTGATGTAAAAACAGAAAGCATTATTGATTTTGTGTCGGATGCAAATAAATCAGATTCGCTGACTGTAATCAGCATTAAAACAGAAAAGTATAACGGAGATGAAATGGAATGTGTAATTGAGACAAGGGAAGACTGCTATTGTTCTTTCATAGATAACTGGGACAGCAACTGGGAAGCTTATGTTAACGGAAATAAAGTAAATATTGAGAAACTCTTTGGGACATTTAAATCTGTTAAAATAGGAAAAGGCAGAAACACAGTTGTCTTCAGATACAATCCGGCTTTGTTCGGTTCATTCTGAAAAATTGCTGAATGTTATTTAATTTATTTTACGGATATTTTACAGAAACAATTTATTAAAATGCATATTAAGATCAGCTTCAACACGGTGAAAACAATTTATAGATCAGGTACGGGAATATTTGTAATGACTGTATTTGTTTTATTATTTTCAAATTCATTTTATAACGGATATGCTGCTGTTTACAATAAACCAGGCGAAAGAAAAGAACTTAAGGAAATTAATTATAATCCTGCGAACAAGTCCGGAAAAGACACATTAAAAAACAAAGGTTCTCTGGACGGAGACCAGAAAATCATCGCGCCTGATTTGAACAATAAACCATTCGATCCTGATGCGCCGTTTACCAAACTTACATTCAGAATGCTGCGGACATATATACCCGGCAAAACACTGCCTGAAGATCTGAAAAAGCTTAACGGATCGAATGTGGAAATACTAGGTTTCATGGTTCCTTTAGTAGCTCTTGAGAATATGGATGAATTTTTATTTACCTCAGCCCCGCCGCTGAGCTGTTACTGCGCCCCGCCGGTTTTTATAAATGAGATAATTTATGTGAAACTCAGGGACAGCAAGACTGATTTTAAGACCGGAGCTGTAAAGGTCAGAGGACAGTTCAGTATAAATCTAGATATAAAAGACGAATATTCCGATATTATTTATACAATTTCAGCTGTGAACATTGAATAAAAATTCCTAATGCCTTTTTAATAATTCATTAATGTCAAAAAAGAAAAAAGTTACGGTTGAATTGATTCTCAGGGCGAAGAAGAACGGATTTTCCGACAGACAGCTTGCTCATATATTCGGTACAACCGAAAAACACATCCGTGATTACAGATTTAAAAATAATATACTTCCTGTTTATAAAACCGTTGATACCTGTGCGGCTGAGTTTGAAGCCGGCACTCCTTATCATTATTCGACTTATGAAAAATTCAACGAAGTCATTTCATCAGAAAGGGAAAAAATCATAATTTTAGGAGGCGGACCGAACAGAATAGGACAAGGAATAGAGTTCGATTACTGCTGCGTCAGATGCGTGAAAGCTCTGAGAGAAGAAGGTTATGAAACTATAATGATCAACTGTAATCCGGAAACCGTCTCTACTGACTACGACATTACCAATAAACTTTATTTTGAACCGCTGACAACGGAAGATGTACTGAACATATGTCATTACGAAAAAAACATAAAAGGCATTGTTGTAAGTTTCGGAGGTCAGACACCGCTGAGAATTTCCAAAGAGCTTGAAAGAAACGGGCTGAAGATTTTAGGCACTTCCTCAAAAAGCATTGACATAGCCGAAGACAGGAAGAAATTCGGAAAACTTCTTGACAATCTTGAAATACCAAAGCCAAATTACGGAACCGCAAACGACCCGGTTGCGTCAGTTAAGATTGCGCACAGGATAGGATATCCGGTTTTGCTGAGACCTTCTTATGTCCTTGGAGGAAGGGCTATGCAGATAGTTTACAATGACGCTCAGGTGGAACAGTTTTTCAGAGATGAAGCCGACCTTTCAAACGATCATCCGGTGCTGATAGATAAATTTCTTGAAGAAGCAAGAGAGATTGATGTGGATGCAGTCTGCGACGGAAGTGAAGTTTATATTGCAGGAATAATGCAGCACATTGAAGAAGCCGGTATTCATTCCGGAGACAGTACATCAATACTTCCTCCTATCTCCATAAACAAAAAGAATCTTATTCAGATAAAGGAATATACAGTCAGAATAGCTCTGGCTCTGAAAGTAAAAGGTCTGCTTAACATACAGTTTGCAGTAAAAGATAACATCGTTTATGTACTGGAAGCAAATCCCAGGGCATCAAGGACAATTCCGTTTGTCAGTAAAACCACTGGAGTTCCCGTAGTGTCAGTAGCAGCAAAAATAATTGCCGGGAGAAAGCTGAAAGAATTCAAACTCAAAAATTTCGAAGATCTCGGATACATAGGAGTGAAGGAATCGATATTCCCGTTCCAGAAATTTCCCAGAGTGAAAATGTTTCTTGGTCCGGAGATGAGATCAACCGGCGAAGTAATGGGAATTGCCCCGACTTTCGGTGAAGCAATGGCAAAGGCGCAGGAATCAACCGGATCAGGGATGCCTGTAAAGGGAAATATATTCGTAAGTGTTAATGAAAATGACAAGAAAAAGAAAACAATAGACATTATTGACAAATATGTGAAACTCGGATTCGGTATAATTGCCACTTCAGGAACTTCAAAGTTTCTGAATGATAACGGCATAGAATCCGAAGCAGTATTTAAAGTAAATGAAGGAAGACCGAATGTAGTTGACAGAATAAAAAACGGAGACATACAGATAGTTATTAATACCCCGCTCGGCTCTGAGTCAAGATATGACGAATATGCCATAGGATGGGAAGCCGTGCAGAACAAGATTCCGTTTATTACCACTCTGTCAGCGGCAAGCTCCTTTGCAGAAGGAATAGCTTATATAAAAACCGGGAACATTAAAGTAAAAAGTCTGCAGGACTATTACAGACAATCGTGAAACGGAAGTATTATATTTATTAATGCTTAGAATTAAAATATTAAAATACTTATTTTCGGTAAAGAAAATATGGATATAGAAAAAGTAAAACAAAATTACAAATGGGATCCTTCAAGAGGTGATTATCCGAAAAGTTTTGTATCATACGAACGAAGAGTCCAGAAGAAAAAACAGTTAAAAAATTCAGTACTGACCTTACTGTATGTTATTCTTCTGATAACAGGCATAGTAATGATCTACCTGAAATTCAAATAGACAAACATTTTAAATCACCTCAGATCAGTTTACAAATACAGTTCCGTCTTTTTCAGAACTGAATGCTGATCCCGCCAACAGGAAAAAAAGCCCACTGATATATTGTTCCGGGCTTTTTGTTGTCTTCATTCCAGTAATAAGAATAAATGTTTTCCCTGTCAAGCAGATTCTGCAGTTCGATGTAACACACAAGACTTGCTTTACGGAAATCGAACTTCTTGTCAATTCTCAGATCAATTCTCATATAGTACGGGTATCTGGCGCTGTTAAAATTATCAGTTGCATATACCGCTCTGTTGACCCTTCTGGACGCTGCATAATCGAGCGGTGTATAAGGTCTTCCTCCGGCGTACTTGAATTTCAGTCCTGCAAGCCAGCCGTTGCTGAACTGATAACCCGATATCAAAGTAAACTGATGTCCGGGATCAAAAGCCCCCGGCTTTTCTCCACCGGCTAAAGCTATGAAGCCTGTGTTAATATATGAGTAATTTATACTGCCGTACAATCCTTTTTTTGATGAAAGTTTTTTCTGAAGTGAAATGTCAATACCTTTTACAAATCCTGTGCCAGCGCTGACTGATTTTCCGGTTATATTCGGACCGAAATCCGTTCCTCCGTCAATGAGAATATATTCAGGATTATCTTTCCATACAGGATAATCCCTGTAATGCTTGTAGAAAACTTCGACAGATGCTTTAAGGTCATCTGCAAAATAATGTTCAAGTCCGAGAATAAAATGTCCGCTTCTGATGCTGTTGAGATTTTTATTGTCAGGATGCGCACTCAGCCATATATATTCCGGCGACTGATAATATATTCCCGCTGAAGCATTTACAGAAGTGACGGGAGTGATTTTATAGGAAGCTCCGATCCTCGGGGAGAAGTAAGTCTTAAGTCTGATATAGTCAAAATAATCAAGCCTTACTCCGGTATTTATTACAAGGCGGTCCTTCAGGAATTTTGAAGTGAGATTGACATGACCGAAAAGTTTAACGGCTTTGAACTTAGAATCCGCATTTATAGTATCATATGCAGACCCTGAGGCATTTGTATCTCCCTTTAAAAACAAATAATTTTTTATTCCGGCATATTTACCGCCGATACCCGTATTCAGCGAAAGATTTGAAGACAATCTGTAGTTAAGATCCGATTTTAAAATTATTTCATTATTATTCGCTTTGTTCTCGAAATTTACCAGTGCGGTCTGACCGTCAATCTGAACGATGTAGTTATCAGCATATGAATCCGATAATACAGTCTGAAGATAACCGTTCTTAAAAAGTCTTCTGTAATTAATTCCCGCTGCGAGTGTGTTCTGATTATCCTTAGAATTTCCGTACGGATTGTTTTCCGCTGATTCTTCAGAGAAATCAATTTTGTCAAGTCCAAGAAGTCCTATCAGAGTAATTCTGTCTTTTGGCGTAATTTCATAATCAGCTTTAAGATTGAAGTCCCAGTAATTCGGCACTGATGAAAGCCGTATGGAATTTTTTATAAGTTCAAGATAACTTCTTCTGACAGAAAACATAAACGAACCCCTTTCGGAAAGCGGACCTTCGAAAATTCCGCCGAATCCCGCAATGGACAGATTTATATCGCTGTAAAATTTCTTTCTGCTTCCCTCGCGGAAATTAATGTCAATTACGCTTGATAATCTGTCTCCGTACAATGAGGGAAAACCGCCGGTAAGTATTCCTGTTTCCTGAATGAATTTTACATTTATGAAACCAATTGCTCCGCTAGAAGATCCGTCAGTTCCGAAATGATTTATGTTCGGGATCTCAATTCCGTCAATAAGTATCAGGTTTTCAGCCGGCGAGCCTCCTCTTACTATTACATCATTTCTCTGATCATTTCCGATGGAAACACCGGGGATTGTCTGAATCATTCTCGATATGTCTTCTGTAGCGCCCGGAGCACGTCTGATTTCTTCGAAGTCAAGATTGACCGAACTGATATTAACATCACTGCTCTTCTGAAAATAATTTGCCTTAACATCTATCTGATCCGTTACTATTCCCTGAGGATTCAGTCTGACGGTAATTTCCAGCGGCTTGCTTGCATAAACCATTAGATCTGATTTAATCACCGGATCATATCCGATCCCGGAAATTCTTATAAGATAAGAATCGAATTTCAGATCAGTGAAAATAAATCCGCCATTGGCATCCGTAACAGTTTTATTTCCGGTGTTCAGAAGTTCAACAACGGCGTCTTCCACGGGAGCGAGAGTCTCTGCATCCGTGACAGTTCCTTTTATAATCCCGTTATTACTGTCCTGAGAAAAAATCACAGAAGGTATTACAATTATGACAAGCAGCAGCAGATATGTTGATTTCAGCATTTAATATTTGACAGATTTCTTATTGTATGCAAATTAAGTTTAATAAATCTGTTGTTAAAGTTAATTTTCCCGGATATTGAGATAAATATCTTTACAAAAGAGAACTTCATATTTACTTTCCTGGCTCAAAGTCTCTAAGACTTGAAGAATCTTGTTTTCAAAGTTTTTAACTTCGAGTCTTTGAGTCTTCGAGATTATTCCTTTGTTTTCAGAAAGTCTGCCCGGCCTGGGAAAGTTGAATTACCGTTCATCGTCTCCGCAGAGTCTTCCGCAAAACATACTTAATAGAAGGAGAACAGTTCATGCGGAACACTCTTAGGAAAAGACGCGGCAAGACTTATTTATAAGTTTTTATAAATGAAGTTTAATCCTAAATTTACCGAAATAATTTTTTATGACGGAAAAAAAACATGTGATAATAATCGGAGCAGGATTTGGCGGGCTTCAGGCGGTCAAAATACTAGGTAATAAAAAAGATGTTACCGTTACGATAATTGATAAAACAAATCACCATCTCTTTCAGCCGCTGCTGTATCAGATCGCATCTGCTGTATTAAGCCCTGCGGATATTGCAATTCCAGTCCGCCTGCTTACTGAAGATTATTCAAATGTTACTGTCGTCATGGATGAAGTTACGGGAATTGATAAGACAAGCAAAACAGTCACACTCGGAGACAGGATTATGAAATATGATTATCTTATACTCGCAACCGGCGCAAGGACAAGCTATTTCGGCAATAATGACTGGATGAAATATACTTATGGTCTGAAAAATCTCAATGACGCGCTTCTTATCAGGAACCGTCTTCTCTTTGCATTTGAAGAAGCGGAGAATCATCCTGAAAGAGCTGCCGAACTGCTGAAGTTTGTTATCATCGGCGGCGGTCCTACGGGAGTCGAACTCGCCGGCTCTATAGCCGAACTGTCCCGCCGCATTATCAGAAAAGACTTCAGGAATATTGATACTGCTAAAAGCGAAATTATACTCATAGAAGGCGGTCCTGATCTCATTCCTTCTTTTGACAGGAAGTTATCCGTTTATACAAAAATACAACTTCAGAAAAGAGGTGTTAATGTCCTGCTCAATACCAGGGTAATGAGAATAGAAAAAAATAAAGCTTTGTTAAAGTCTTTTGAAGGTGAAAAAGAGATCAGCACATCTCTTATGATCTGGGCTGCAGGCATTGAAGCCGTTCCGCTTTCATCATCAATTGCCGGTAACACCGACAGACAGAAACGACTTATTGTAAAAAATGACTGTTCGCTTGAAGATCATCCGGAGATTTTTGCAATAGGTGATATTGCTCATTATACAGGAGAAGACGGCAAGCCGCTTCCCGGTGTCGGACCCGTAGCCATGCAGCAGGGAAGATATGCAGCGCGGACCATCCTGAATGAGATCAAAGGCAAACCAAGAAAAGCATTTAAGTATTTCTTCAAGGGAAACATGGCAACCATCGGAAGAAAAGATGCGGTTACGGAATTCAGATCTTTAAGACTTACCGGATTTATTGCCTGGCTTGCCTGGCTTTTTGTTCATCTTATGTATCAGGTCGGTTTTAAAAATAAAGTTTCCATTCTCATAACCTGGATCTGGAGTTACTTCACCTTCGGCGCCGGAGCAAGAGTCATTGTCAATCCTGTGCAGCTTAAAAATTTATCTGAATCATAACTAAAGTATCATTATGAAAAAATATTTCTGCTATTTACTTCATCTATATCCCGAATTCTATCATCATTCCGGCTGGACGGAAAAAGAAAACGAACTTATCGGAATTCATTTTAATTATCTTAAGGATCTCTGCGAAAAGAAAATCCTCTTTCTTGCAGGCAGGACAGTGCACGAACCAATGACAGAAAAGGATTTCGGAATTGCAATTCTTGAAACTGAAACTGAAGCGGAAGCATTAAGCTATATGGAAAATGATCCCGCAGTAAAAGGCAAACTGATGTACGCGGAGCTGTTTGATTTTTCCCTGGCTTTGTTAAGAAAGTAATTCCGCTTACACCTTATGACTCTAATCCCACTCTAATTATTCCTTCGCCGTATTTTGACTTTATCCTGTCAAGTGCGCTGTACGGAAGCAACGGGGTTTGTTTGAACAGATCAAGATTGCTTGTTTGCATATCGGAATGCAGATCATAAACTCCCATTCCGAACTGCCGCGCCTTCAGCGCCGCTGTCGGCTTAAAAAGAGTTGCATATATCTTCATTGCCGTATCGAAGATCTCCCTGTCGTCGTTTGTGTGGCTTGTCAGTCTGACAATGTCCGAATCATACTTCAGATTTTCAAACCTTACCGACAGGTGCATATAACCTGCGACCAGACGCTTTGAACGCAGTTTCCTGCAGATGTATTCGCCGATCCTTCTTATCTCTTTTCTCACGTCTTCGGGTTTGTAAACCGGCACCGACATTGTGTGATAATGATTCAGCGATTTTTCCTTTTTTGTTTTGCGGATGATTTCCGATGTGTCTTCGCCGCGCGCAAGCATTCTGAATATCACTCCGTTTATCCCGAATTCCCTTCTCATTGCAGCCCTCGAACTGTTTGCAAGATCGCCGATTGTATTTACTCCCATTGCCGCCATGCGGAGAACGTTCCTTCTTCCGATCCCCCATAATTTATCAGCGCGCATTCCGTATATCTTTTCTTCCCTGTTCTCCTGCGTTACCACCGATAGTCCGTCGGGTTTCTTCAGTTTCGTTGCAAGTTTCGCAAAAGTCTTGTTGTATGAGATCCCCATCGACACCGTAAGGTTCTCTTCTTCCCTGATCCTCCTTTTCATCTCCGCTGCGATCCTGCCCGCCTGATAAAAGTCCTTTGCTACAGGGGTAAGATCGGCAAAACATTCGTCAACGCTGTACTGCTCTATGCATTCTTCCGGAACGAATTCCTTCAGCACCTTCATCAGGTTCAGCGTAATGGCTTCATACTTCGGCCCGTAGCACGGAAGTGAGATAAGATGAGGACAAATTTTTCGGGCTTCAAGAACCGACATTCCCGTGTCCACTCCGAATGCCCTGGCTTCGTATGATGCCGTCATTACTATCCCTTTGCCTGCTCCCATTCCTCCGACTGAAACCGGCTTTCCGCGAAGCTTCGGATTGTCACGCTGCTCCACCTGCGCATAAAAGGCATCGAAGTCCATATGAACGAAAAATCTTCCCCGGTGCTCCGTAATATGACAGTTCATGTCCTTTATATGAGGAAACGAATACAATGGCATAATGCGAACCCTCTTGAAAAGATCGTCAAAGTCGCCCCCTTCGCGGGGAATAAAGAATTCTGAACTGATTGTTTGCATACCATAATGATATATGGTAAAAAGGAAAAGTTAAAGGGGAAAATGCAGTAGGGTAATTCTTCTTTATAAGTTTTACTCCATCGAGATTTTTAAAATCATAATTCTGTGTCCAGACAACAGCATCATTAAACTGTGCAGTTATATAAATCAAACTATCCGCCATTGGGATTTTTAATTCAAAACTTAATTTAGCGGCACTTAGTGCAATAGATGAACTTACCTCTACAACTTTCGCCTGCATCATGGTTACTATTGCTTCTTTTGCAGAATTCTCATTACTTAAAGTTGATATTTTCTTATAAACCTCATACAAATTTATTGTAGAAACGATTAATTTACTTTTATTTTCAATTGCCGGAGCAAATTACTTCGCATTAACGTCACCTGAAAAATATTCCATTTAACCGGATGAATCAACTAAAATCATATTCTGTCGCCCTCTCTTTCAATGTTTGTGTCAATGCCTTTTAGAAAACCACGCAATTCTTTTACGTCTCTGACCGGAATAAACTCTATTTTGTTTCCAAATTGAAGTACCTGAAGTTTCTGTCCGGGTTTTATTTTTAATTTTTCCCTGACTATTTTAGGAATTACAATTTGAAATTTTGGCGACACTGTCACAGTTTCCATATCGATATGTTTAAAGTTTTATATAAATATCTCGATACTCATTTCGTATGTCAATATAAATTTAGAGGTTAGACAAAAAAATCGGAAAAAATTTTTCCGCAACAAATTGAAAACATTGGTTCGGGATTAATAGTTAAAGGTGATTACAATATTTTTTACAGAATTATTAATAACAAGATTCTCTGAAAATAGAAATTCTTCAAATCCGGGATACCCGAAGAGATCCTCTGAAATTAAAAATGCAGTATATATATCATTGTTATAAAATAATTTGAAAGAGTAATCTTAACAGAAAATTTAAGAGACACGCCGTTTATAAAAGGTGATGTGGGTGCTTTATATATCCGGATTTAAAGAGATATGAAATCGAATTTTTTTGCATTAGACGGAAGCACTTTGGGAGTAGAAACAGTATCTGTGATCAGATTAGATCCGCAACGTGGATAAAGAAAGTAATTCATATCGAAGATGAAGTTATTTCAATCACAAACTTTTATAAATCTCCATCACTTCCTCTTTCCCGTATTTGTTTTCTAATTGCATTACCGTAAAATGCCCTTCCGCCATACGCTGAAAGTGATTCATGAAAACCAGATTTATTGCTCCTCCGGATGCTGCGCCGATTACAGGAACAGATTTAGCTGCAGCTCCTTCGGAAATGATTATCCCGAATCTCGAAGCTACTTTTGAAATAAAACTGACTATTGCCGGTGCGCTTTCTTTTGCTACTCCTTTTTGCAGCAGAAATTTGTTTGCTTCAGTAACCGCCTGCGCAAGAGCTCCTCTTGTAATATAATATGCACTGTCTGAAAGATCGCCTTTCTTTGAATTTCCTCCAAGCGCGAACACTTCAAGACAGGCGAGTTTTGTTTCGGAATCGTTTATGTCAAAGCCCTTGCTCCTTGCAATGTCAGCAATAGAGCGGAGCATGATCGAAGTCGTGACCGGCAGTTCAATTGCAAGCGATGCTAATCCGAAAAAACCTCCGACCGTGCCTGTGCCTGTTACAAATATCTTGTGCATCAGATTGTTAGGTTTCATATTATTATCCTTGTCCATTTTTGAAACAAGAATGTTAAGGGATTTCAGTAAAACTTTTTTAGCAAGTTCGCCTACGCCTTCCTGAAATTTTTCCGGCAAAAGTGAATAGACTTTTTCAACAGGCTTTCCGATAATGTTTGATAATTCCATTAAGAATGCCGGGTGTTCGAGTAATTTTTTAGCTTCTTTTAACTGCGCTAATTCATTATCTGTCAGTTTCATGTTGTTTCAAATTTTATTGTTTCAGAATATAAGAAATACTTGTGACATTTAAACGGATCAATTGACATATGTAAATTAATGTAATTTTTATTCAATTAAATTGCAAATCTTATTTTATGTGCGGCGTTTATGAATCTACTTTTTGTGCTTCATAATGCATTTTCTTTACATGACTAACAGCAAAGTTAGTATGAGTTTCATTTAAACCATTGTTGTCCAAAAATTTTCAGTATGAGTAAATGAAAACTCAACCTGATAAGATATTTTACATATCATGAAACATACTTTCAGAGCCAAACAAGCAAATCTAATTTGTAACTCTAATTATGCTGTACCCATTATGCCGTACCTAAAATCACATCAGGTCTGTTTAAAAAATTTTGTGAAAATCTTTAAATTCGTGTTAATTTGTAAAATTCGCGGCAAAGCTTTTTGTTTCGGATGTTGTGTATTTAAACATCATTTCATTTTTTATTTTGCATTGAAACAATAAGTATAGTTTGTATTTTGCCATATAATTAATATTAATGACAGATAAAAACATATTACTCAAAGCATACGCTTCGATGTGCACTTCCAGAAGAATGTCTGAGATTTATGATGAAAACAGGCAGATCTGCAAATATGTACATTCGACATCACGGGGACACGAAGCTATTCAGCTTGCAGTAGGTATGCAGCTTAAGGAATATGATTACCTGAGTCCTTATTACAGGGATGAATCCATTCTTCTGGGATTAGGGCTTGAACCCTATGAATTAATGCTTCAGCTGCTCTCCAAAAAAGACGATCCATTCTCCGGAGGCAGGACATACTACGGTCATCCGAATCTGAAACGAGAGGGCTTTCCAAAAATCCCGCATCAGTCAAGCGCTACGGGAATGCAGGCAATACCGGCTACCGGGATCGCACACGGAATTTCTTATCTGGAATCAATGAATCTTCTGAATTCAAAAAATAAACCGGTAGTCGTCTGTTCGCTCGGTGACGGCTCAGTTACAGAAGGTGAAGTTTCCGAGGCATTTCAGATAGCTGTTTTGAAAATGCTTCCAATAATCTATCTCGTACAGGACAATGAATGGGCAATATCCGCTTTTAAGACTGAAATGCGTGCTATGGACGCTTATGAATTTGCGGGCGGTTTCAAGGGATTGAAAAGGATCAGAGTTGACGGTTCGCATTTTCCGGAGTGTTATAAAAAATTCGGGGATGCTCTTGAATACGTACGAACAAAGCGCAAGCCGGTTCTGATTCATGCAAGAGTTCCTCTTCTCGGACATCATACATCGGGAGTAAGGAATGAATGGTACAGAGATGATTTTTCATCACACGAAGAAGATGATCCGGTTCCTAAACTTAAAAAAGTTCTGACAGATATCGGAACAGGTGAAGATGAACTTCTGAAAATTCAATCTGAAGGGATACAAAAAGCCGATGAGAGTTTTAGCCGTGCCGTCAAAGCTGAAGAGCCGGATCCGAAGTCTGTTTATCTTCACGAATTTGTCCCTTCCCCGGTAACTGAAGAAAAAGGAGTCCGTGAACCTGAAAGCAGGGATCCGATACTGATGGTCGATGCCGGACTTTTTGCAGTGAATGAAATTATGAAGAAACATCCGGAGGCAATTCTTTACGGACAGGATGTCGGAATAAGACTCGGAGGAGTTTTCCGCGAAGCTGCAACACTCGCCCAGAAATATGGTGAGAACAGGGTTTTCAATACTCCTATTCAGGAAGCCTATATAATCGGATCAACAGCCGGTATGAGTGCAGCGGGAGTCAAACCGATTGTTGAAATCCAGTTCGCCGATTATGCCTGGGCGGGAATTAATCAGTTGGTAGTCGAATTATCAAAGTCCTGTTATATCTCAATGGGAAAATATCCGATAGCATCAGTAATAAGAATTCCCTGCGGAAGTTACGGTTCAGGCGGTCCTTATCATTCCGACTGTATCGAATCGAGCATTCTTCCCGTCAGAGGAATAAAAATTGCGTTCCCAAGTAATGCTGCAGATATGAAGGGTCTGATGAAATCAGCTTATTACGATCCTAATCCTGTTATTATATTTGAACATAAAGGTCTTTACTGGAGCAAGGTTCCGGGTACGGAAAATGCAAAATGTCCAGAACCCGATGAAGATTACATTATACCTTTCGGAAAGGGAAGAATATTTCAGCATGCTTCACAGGAGAAAATTGACAGCGGGGAATCATTGACTGTGATCACTTACGGAATGGGTGTTCACTGGGCTTTGAATGCTTCTAAGAATTTTCCGGGATGCGTTGAAATAGTCGATCTGCGAACTTTGTATCCGATGGATGATGAACTTGTTTATGAATCAGTCAGAAGACACGGGAAATGTCTGGTGATTACGGAAGAAAGGTCTTTGAACTCATTTGCGGAAAGTCTCGCAGGAAGAATTTCACGGAATTGTTTTACGTCTCTCGATGCGCCGGTTGAAGTCTTAGGATCTGTCAATGTCCCTGCAATACCGCTTAATTCAGGGCTTGAAGCAGAAATGCTTCCGAATGCCGTAAAAGTTTCAGCAGTAATGGAAGGACTTCTGGGATGGTAGATTCAATAAGCAGGATATTTACCGGCTGTTAAATTTATGAAGTTTATTTCCCAGGTTCGTTTCCTTCGGATTCTTTTTTAAGCCGTTCAATTTCTTCAGGCGGAAGTTTGTTTTCGTTTTCCGATTCAGTCGGTTCCGGAAGTACTTGCTCCTGATTCTCATCTTTTACTTCTGTCTCTCTGATCTCTTTCTGAATATTTTCGATCCCTGTATTTGTAGAATCCGAAATCGTAGTTTTTAAAGAATCGGCGGATGTCGTATCTTTTACTTCAAGAGATTTTAAGTATTCAAGTTTGGGAGCGATATTATCCGCATAACCGGAGGAAGGAAATCTTTCGGAAAGTTTTCTGTAATAAGCTACCGTACTGTCTTTGTTGGAAAGACCGTTTTCATATATGAATCCTATTCCGTAAAGTGATTTTGCGACAATTGTATCATCCGGAAACCTGACTTCAATCTCTTTAAGAACATTAATGGCATCGTTATATTTTTTTTCATTATAAAGATTAAAAGCGTTTGCAAATATTTCATCTGCGGGTTTTTGAATTACATCCGTTTCATTCGTCTTGATTCCCAGAACATTCTTCGATGCTAAAGCATAAACTGTATTCGGATAATCAGAAATAATCCTGCTGAATATTTCATCAGCTTCTGATTTTCTGTTATTGTTCTTGTAAAAATTTCCAAGAGTATAAAGCACTTTTGATTTATATTCAGGCGCATTGAACTCTGACAGAAGTATTTTAAGGTATTTCTCTGCAGAGTCAGCTCTTGAGAGATTGTAAATAAATATTTCGGCTAATTCATAATATGCGCTGAACGTTCTGCTTTCTTTCTGTTTAATCTTGATTGAATCGGCAATCGCATCCAGAGAATCTTTGTTAACCGTACCGGTTTCTTCGTTGCTAATATCTTTTGAGCTGTCATTTTCGGAGTGTTTTTTCTTTTCAGTGTTTTTCTCATTTCTTCCCTTGCCCGGATTATTCATTGTCGGATTTGATGAGGGTCCGGTTTCAGGATTGTTATTTCCTTTTAAGGAATCGGCAGGGTTCAGAATATACTTGCTGCTAAATCCGCCCGAACGGCCTTTTCCGTCACCTTTCTGTCTCCCGTCATCCTGACCTTTGGTATTTCCTTCTTCATTTTCCTGTGTTTTGATCTGTTCGATTCCCTTTTCTTCGTTGTATTTTGTACGGTATTTTTCGACTTCTGCATTTGTCGTGGGAATTTTAACTGCAGTCGTATCATTTACTTCACCGATCAGATAAAAATATCTGTCAAGTGTTGAAGCTTTTTTTGAACTCTTGTCGTGATATTCCGAAGATGCATTTTCTAATTCGGCTTTTCTGTAATTCACCAGAGCGTTCAGATAATTGTTATTCTTTTCTTCTTCATGCTTTCCAAGATAATAATATGCGTCTGCGGCTGAGACCGTACCGGGATATTTTACGATAATTTCGAAATATTTATTCTTTGCGTCTTTAATCCTATTCTGACCATACAGACTGTTTGCAATTTCCAGATCAACGAGCTGCGTAAATGACGGCACATCCCTGTATTTTTTTCTCAGATCTGATAATAATTCGTCAGCTCCTGCAAAACTTTTATTGTATATCATTCCTTTGGCTGCATTTAGTCTGGCAAAAAACGACAGATCGAAATCGGAAGTATAATCAGTTACTTTGGAATACTCATTTGCGGAAAGAGAAGGGTTATACTGTGAAATGATTTTTGCAAGTATGAACTGATCTTCGGCTTTTCTTTCTTTGCTCTTTGTAAAATCAATTGAAACCTTGAAGTCATTAATTGCATCCTGAATATTTCCCTTGTTAAATGAAAGTATGCCGAGATCTCTCATTGTAAGGGATTTTATTTCATTGTCAGTTGAACTTTTTACAAGTTGTGATAAGATTTGTTTTCCTTCGTCATATTTCCCGAGTTTTATCCTTGTCCTGCCGAGATACAATATTGCTTCATCCGCAAATTCGCTGCTTGAAAGTTTAGACAGAAATTCATTGAATTTCCTTTCCGCGTTAAAATAATCTCCCATAAAGTAATATGACTTGCCGATCAGCAGGACTGCCTGATCAATGTATTTGCTGTTTTTATGGAACTGGATTATTTTTGATGCTCTCTCTATTGATTTGTTCAATCTGTCCTTTACGCTTGCTGAAACAGGAGGAGTAATTGCCAGAGAATCGAGCCTTCTGCTGTATTCAGTTATCAAAGCCATTCTGTATTCTTCCATGGCAGTTTCATAATCCTCGCTTGCTATGAAAAATTTATTGAAGTAAGCAGTAAAATTTTCAATCCTGTTTCCCAGAAATAAATATGAAGTGAAATCCTGATAATTCGGATCAAGGGAAACATTGTAATCCGGTTCCGGATCATCTGTCTCCGGATTATTCACAGCGCTCTTTGATAATGTTCTGTGAGTAACAAAATTACAGCCGTTCTGGAGTATTAAAACGGAAAGCAGAAAAGAAAATATGATTATGTATTTCAGATATTTCAAAATGACAATGGGATTTTTATTAAAATATTTCTTATACGGAGTTTAATCAAGACAATTATATTAAAAAATGTGTTCTTCAAACAGCGTTGTCCAATTTAATTTATATTTGTAATAAATATTTATTTCTATTAAAAAATGAATAAAATGTAAACTTTTTGAAACAGGGGCTGTCCAAAAAGTATAGATG
>JAFDZQ010000053.1:0-7500 GCA_018266895.1 Bacteroidota bacterium | reverse complement strand
GCATTCGCGGGAATGACATTTAGGTAATAATGACTTTTTAGACAGCCCCCTGTAGCAATACTGTAAGTTTTTCAAAGAAAATTTAACTAACCAAATAATTATATAACCATATTTAGAAACGTTTTGGACGGATGTATTTCAAACCATATCCGTCCCAAATAATTTTGAATAAGAAAATTTTATTTGTTTTCTAATCACAATTAAAGTTAATATATTTTTAAACCATGATCATAAGGATTTTAGAATTACCATGATTAAAAAAATGTTATAGAAATGATTATTATTCGTGGTAATTTATGAAATTCGTGTCAAATCTTTTTTATAATTTTGGTCGGATGTGTTTTAATAGAGAGAACTTAACAGATATTTATAAAAATCCCTGACATATAAATTTATTTTTCATCGTTTAAGTGTGAACTCAAACACAGTTCCTTTATTTACATCGCTTTCAACATTTATCCTGCTCGAATGAGCTTCGAGAATGTGCTTTACAATCGATAAACCCAGACCGCTTCCCCCGATATCTCTCGAGCGTGTTTTGTCTACCCTGTAAAATCTTTCAAAAATTCTCTTGAGATCCTTCTGAGGAATTCCAATTCCGTTATCTTCAATTCTTACAATAACTTCCTTATCTTTCACAATCCTTGAAATTCCGATAGTTCCGTTACAGGGAGTATATTTAATCGCATTGTCTATGAGATTTACAAGTACCTGCTGAAGTCTTTGTTCATCACCGAAAACCGTTACTTCAGGATCTTCCGGCTGTTCAATATTTATAACAATGTTTTTTTTATCTGCAAGATATCTCAGTTCTTCGGCAGTTTTCTGAATTACGTTTGAAATACGGAAATACCTTTTGCTCATTTTAACTCCGGTTTCAAATTTTGAAATGCTTATAAGATCATCTACAAGTTCCTTAAGTCTTGAAGTCTGATTAAAAGCGCGCCTGAGGAAATCCATATTCACTTTTTCATCATTGATAGCGCCGTCTATCAGAGTTTCAAGCGAAAGCTGAATTGCGAAAATAGGTGTTCTTAGCTCGTGCGCAACATTTCCCATAAACTCGTTTCTGTTTATTTTGAATACCTTAGCCGTCTCAAGCTCATGAAGCGTCCTGCCGGCAATGGAATGAATTTCATTTATGATCCTGAATATTTCCCTGTTAAGAACAGATCCTGACTTCATCCTGTCAAGATCATCAATAAGATTGTTTAGTTCGGAGATTTTTGAATCGAAGTAATCCGGAGTTTCAAAGTCATCTTCTTTGAGTTTTAGCTTACCTGATAAATTAAATATTTTATTAAGAGGCAGGTTGACTTCCTTGTATATGAAAATAACGGTTATCAGAAAAAATCCCATTGAAGCGGCCGAATAAACCAGCAATGCTTCATTGGAAACGTCAATAATACTCGAGAGGATAATGAATGAGATTAAAAAAACTGCGGACCAGATTAAGGAATATTTAGTAAGAATATTAATTCTTTTCATTCATAAGGTTGTTCATTTACTGTCTCTGAAACGGTATCCGAGACCTTTTATAGTTTCAATGTAATCGGAATATTCACCCAGTTTCTCACGGACTTTGGCAACATGCACATCAACTGTTCTGTCTACAACATAAATATTCTCACCCCAGAGCCGGTTGAGAAGTATTTCTCTTGAATAAACTTTACCTCTGTTTGAGATGAGGAAATGCAGCAGCTGAAATTCCTTTTTCGGAAAGAAGATTTCTTTTTCGTTGATTTTTACGCTGTGACTCGAACTGTCGATTTCCAGATTTCTGAATCTGACATTTTCTTCCGGAATACTGCTTTTTTCATTTTCTTTGCCGAAGCGTCTAATTACTGACTTTATCCTGGCAAGCACTTTCCTTGGTGATACAGGTTTATTTATATAGTCATCAGCTCCTATTTCCAGCCCGAGAATTTCATCTATTTCATTTTCCTTTGCAGTCAGAAAAATAACGGGTATTCCCGAAGTCAGTTTGTCTGTTTTAAGTTTTTTGCACACTTCAAAGCCGTTTAATTCCGGCATCATTATGTCAAGAAGTATCAGATCCGGAAGCGTTTGAGCTGCTTCAAGAGCTTCCTTGCCGTCGGAAGCGGTAATCACTTCGAATTCATTTTCTCTTTCCAGATTATATTTAAGTATATCGACGATATCTTTTTCGTCGTCTACAACGAGTATTTTCTTTTTCATCAGTTGTTTTTTCATAAATCTAATCAGCCAATGTTAATAAATCATAAAATAATCATTTAAAAATCACCTCTTTATTTGTCTTTGCCGATTTATAAACGGCATCGGCAATCTCCATAACTTTCAGGGCATCTTCACCGCTTGATATTACATTGTTGCTTCCTCTGACTGCTCCGACAAAGTGCTTAAGTTCGTATTCATAACTTTTCTTAAAATAATTAGCCGGTGTCGCAAGTTTTTTTGGAGTAATGTTGTAAAGATTTCCATCCATCCTTTTATATATTTTAAAAGGATTAATGGAAGAGCTTCCTTCCTTTCCGTATACATTGCAGTAAAATAATTCGCCTTCCCGCAGCATTCCCCAGCTTGCTTCAATAGTAAACACAGCGTCGTTTTTGAATTTGACCATGGCTATACTGGAATCTTCCACCGATTTTGTGCTGTGATGGTAATTTGTAGCTGTCACGCTTTTCACTTCAGGAAATCCGAAAATCCAGAGCCCGAGATCAAGCATTGCAATTCCGTTATCAAGAAAAACACCTCCGCCTGATTTGTCCTTTTCAAGTATCCATCTCTGGTTCGAACTCTGAGGCTTTATCCAGCCGGCTTTTATGTAAAATACTTCCCCGATTTCTTTTGCTTTTATGAATGTTCTCTGCATCATCATGTCATTTCTGAATCTGTTGTTCATTGCAACCATTACTTTTCTTTTGTATTTCCTTGCAGCTTCAATAATTTCCTTTGCTTCTTTGAAATTTCTCGCAATGGGTTTCTCCACAAGTATATCCTTCTCGGCTTCCAGACATTTTATCGCAATATCCTTGTGCATATTTGTCTGTGTAGCAATTATTACAGCCGATATTTCCGGGTTCTCTTCAAGCATTTTGTCAGCTTCCCTGTAATATTTTCCGACATTATACTTTACAGCTATGCTTTTTGCCTTGGAAATCTCAGTGTCGCAGACAGCCACTATTTCTGCATCTTCCATTTTTGAAAGAACAGGCAGATGAACAATCTGCGCGACTCCGCCAAGTCCTATAATTGCAAGTTTTGTTTTTGCCATAAAATTATTTTTTGAAATAAAAATGTCAAGACACCCAAATCACATATAAAAGTTACTTACCGTTGCTTTCTTCCGAACCTGGCGGAGTTGGGTAATTTTATATTGTTCGGGGCTTGACAATATTTTTAATGATAATCAGATTATTAATTAATATCTGAAACGATGATTCCAAACTAATGTAATATACTCAAGAAGACTTAAACATTAAATACAATCCAATGCATCCGATAATAATATTTGCAATCCACATTCCCGATAACGGAGAAACCAGAGCCCTGTCCGCTAGTTTCTCTCCTCCTATAAGACATACCCAGTAAAGCAGAAAGAACAGCAGCGAGAGTCCCGCAGCAATCCCGAACCCGCCTTTTTTTACCCTGTATCCGAGAGGCGCTCCGAGAAGGGCGAATACAACGCAGGCAAAGGGTATTGAATACTTTTTATAAATTTCCACATCGTATGAGTCTATTTGCTTTTCTAACTGCTGAGACTGGGCTTCTATGTTGTTAAACTCATTTTTTTTATTGATCAGGACTCTGATCATGGTGCTCAGCGAATCATAATAATTTACAGGTCTTGTTTTATCTGATTTTATTCTTCCCTCCGAATTCAGGTCTGCCGGCTGTATCAGAGGTTTTTTAATTATTGTATCCCTGAAATTTATGCTCTGAAGAGATTTTATGTCTTTCAGTAACGCCTCCCGGAATTTATTGTCAAGATTATCCCGCGTGTTCATCAGACTGTCAACAACCAGATTCATTGCGCCGGCGGATAATTCTCTGTCTCCTCTTGAAAATGTATTCTCATTGGAATTCTGAAATCCGAATCCTTCGGCATCAAATGTAAGTCTGTGCCTTTCAAATTTTATGCTTCTGTATTTTGAACTCACATCTTTGCTGTTAAGCTGATGTATCTCGCCTTCATTCAGATTCATTATTACTTTTTTGAAATCCGTTGAAAAGCTTATATCTCCGCTCTTGGCGGTTATAAGCGTTCTGTTTTCCGGGTCCGAATACGAATATATATAAACTCCCTCAATATTATTGCTGTTAGGAAAAGTTTTTTTTACTAAAATCTGTACCCCGTTAAGGTCATCGGAAAATTTACCCGCCTCCAGTATGAATGTAGGTTTCGTTTTGGAAATGTCATAAAGAAGTATTCTCGCCCTGTGATTGGCTTCGGGAAGTACGTCATTGTTGAATCTTATCATCAGATAAAACATTATGAACGAAAACACTATTAGCGGTATCATTAATCTGACAAGACTTATTCCGCTTGCTTTCATGATTGTTATTTCATTTCCCGATGCAAGCGAACCGTATGCCATAAGTGATGAAACAAGCATTGCCATCGGGACGGCAAGAGTCAGCATCCAGGCAAGATTAAGGGTGATAAGCTGTATTATTAACCATATACTCAGTCCTTTTCCTACGAACTGATCAAGTGATTTTATCAGAAACTGAAAGAGGAAAATGAATATCACTACCGATAATGCAAATATAAAAGGTCCGATCAGGGATTTTGATATGTATCGGTCTAATATGTTCATAGAGTGTATAGAGTGTGTTGAGTATATAGTGTGAATCTTTTCATCTTAATTTAAAGATTTTATTAACCTGAAATAATGAACTTCAGCGACTGAACCATGTGAAAAAATATGCAAACTGCTTAAATTCTTTGTGAGACTTTCTTCCTAAACCTTCTGAAATATTCAGCAGTATTGAAACTGATGCTTTTCGGATCTGTTATCTTAATCAATAATCTTTACCGAACAATCCTGTTGAAGTAATATTGTAAACTTCTTTTACAAAAATTCCGGACTTCTGCCGGCATATCAAATCTTCATATTTTTCAATCCTAATCATTATGTAAAATTATTTTATAAAATTTAATTTATTTTAATTTAATTTATAAAAACTTTTATATAATTATCTGCGTCAACTCGTATCTAAGAATATATTCTAGAAAACATTTAAATGCACTCTACACACTCTACACACTTCACACCACTTTAAGTTCTTTCCCCACTTTAATAAAAGCTTTAATGCACTTATCAAGATCCTCTTTTGAATGACCGGCGGAAATCTGAACTCTTATCCTCGCAAGTCCCTTGGCAACAACAGGATAGAAAAAACCGATCACGTAAATACCTTCGTCAAGGAGTTTTGCAGCCATGTCCTGTGCAAGTTTGGCATCATAGAGCATTATAGGAACGATCGGATGTATTCCCGGCTTTATATCGAAACCGGCTTCGGTCATTTTTTCCCTGAAGTATTTTGTGTTTGCTTCAAGCTTATCCCTTAACTCAGTTGTCTCGCTTAAGATGTCAAAAACTTTTATTGAAGCTCCGACAATTGCTGGCGCAAGTGAATTTGAGAAAAGGTACGGTCTGCTTCTCTGTCTCAGCATTCCGATTATTTCCTTTCTTCCGCTTGTAAATCCTCCCATTGCACCGCCCAGAGCTTTGCCTAAAGTTCCTGTAATGATATCAACTCTTCCTATCACGTCATTTACTTCGATCGAACCTCTTCCTGTTCTTCCGAGAAATCCTGTGCAATGACATTCATCTGTCATAACCATCGCCTGATATTTATCGGCTAAATCGCAAATTCCTTTTAAGTTCGCAATTACTCCGTCCATGGAAAATGCTCCGTCAGTGCATATGAGAATCTGCTGAGCTCCTGCGGATTTTGCTTCTTTAAGCTTTGCTTCGAGATCATCCATGTTATTATTTTCATATCTGTATCGCATTGCCTTGCAGAGCCGCACTCCATCAATGATGCTGGCGTGATTAAGTGCGTCTGATATTATCGCATCTTTTTCTCCGAGAAGCGGTTCGAACACACCGCCGTTGGCATCAAAGCATGCTGCGTAAAGTATTGTATCCTCCGTTCCCAGAAATTTACTGATCTTCTCTTCAAGCGTCTTGTGAATCGACTGTGTCCCGCAGATGAAACGAACGGATGACATACCGTAACCCCATTTATCCAGAGCTTCATGCGCGGCTTTTATAACTTCCGGATGTGATGACAGACCGAGATAATTGTTTGCGCAGAAATTAATTACATCTTTGCCGTTTGCTTTGATATCCGCAGACTGAGGAGTCTCGATAATTCTCTCTGTTTTAAAAAGACCCTGCTCTTTAATCGAGTCTAATTCTTTCTGCAATGAAGGTTGAAATTGTGTGAACATAATTCAGTTTATGTTTAAAAGTTTAAAGTTGAATGTATTTAAGTGGAAATTATTTCTTAAAATAAGATATTTTAAAGAAGTCTTTAAGACAATTTTATTAACCTGTGATAATTCATTTATTATTGAAATGTTCAGACAGTTAACTTTTTATTGATTTATTATTTAAATATTTTTACAAAAAACAAACATAAATCTTGAATAAAAAGAAATATGCCGCTGAAATCATAAAAAGACTTTCCGCAGAATATCCCGAAGTAAAATGCCATCTTGAATTTAAAAATGCATTTGAATTGATTGTATCGACAGTTCTTGCCGCGCAATGCACCGATATCAGAGTGAACATGGTGATGGTTCCGCTTTACAAATCAAAATACAAAAAACCTTCGGATATTATTAAGGACGGAGAAATTGCTTTCCGAGACAACATTAAATCAATAAATTTTTTTAATAATAAAGCAAAAGCTGTTTTGTCAATATGTAAAGCACTGATTGAGAAATACAAAGGTGAAGTTCCCGGTACAATGGAGGAACTCACGTCTTTAGCCGGTGTAGGTAGAAAGTCGGCAAGCGTTGTGCTGGGCAATTGCTTCAGAAAAAGCGATGTGATAATAGTTGATACTCATCTTAAAAGAGTTGCTGCGCGTCTCGGACTGATCGAAAATGACAATCCCGATAAAATTGAATACGAATTAAAAGAAATTATCCCGGGCAATGAACAATTTTATTTCTCAATGAGAATCGGCGAGCACGGCAGGCAGATCTGCAAAGCGAAAAAGCCGGATTGTGAATTATGCTTTCTGAATGACATATGTCCGGGGAGAGTGAATTGAGCGTGCAGAGTGTGCCGATTGTGAAAATTATTTTAGAAAATTAAAAACAAACAATTTGAAAAAAACAAAAAAGGATCTGAAGAAGATTGAAATGCTGTTAATGGATATGGATGGTTGTCTTACGACCGGACATATTATTTATTCAAGTTCCGGAGATAACATGAAAATGTTCCATACACACGACGGATTCGGGATTACAAGGGGCAGGGAACTCGGACTTAA
>JAFDZQ010000052.1 GCA_018266895.1 Bacteroidota bacterium | reverse complement strand
ATGTGCCCGTAGCTCAATCGGATAGAGCAACAGCCTTCTAAGCTGTAGGTTACTGGTTCGATTCCAGTCGGGCATACGATTTTCGCACAAAATGCGAGTTTAAAAAACCCAATACCTTTGGGTTTTTTAATGAAAATATATAAGTAACTTACTACTATTATATTTATATAGTAATTATTCTCTACTGCCCATTATACTACCCACTGTTCTAAAAGAAAGGTTTATAATTCTGTTCTTGAAAGACTGTTTAATTCATTTTTCATTAACTTAAATTTAAACAAAATGTCATTTTTATTTAATTACCTCCAAGCTGTTTTCCTACACCTTTTCCCTGACTTTGTCATTGCAGAGCACTGAACTTTTGACTGTTTCTTTTCAGTAGAAGGTCTCGTTAACTGTTCATCTCCTGTGAAGGAATTCATTTCTGTTCCGGTAACAGATTTTGTTTCACGGCTGCATATTTTACATGCGCTTGGTCCTCTGTTTATGGCTTCGGTAACGGCACTTTTCCGTGTGATATTTCTTTCCGGATTTGGTGATGTAAACTGTCTGAGAGATAAATTCTGATATTAGAAACAGTGACAGGAACAGTTTTAGGAACAGAAATAAGAGAGGCTCCATTCAAAGCATCAGAAAGATAATCCCGGAAAGGAATTCATCGGGATCGTTGAGGATACAGGAGAACAGGTAACGGTTGTAACTCAGAAAGCAGGAACGGGCAGGGAGATAATAAAGGTGACAGTCAGCAATTAATGTTACAGAAAGTTAACCGAATTAAAACTGATTCAGAAATTTTGGAAAATTTTCAAATAAATAAATCGCTTTGATAATACTAATAAAAAAATTCTAACTTATTTATTAAAAAACTGTATTTTTTCTAAGCAAACCTTAAAATTTAGTTGTATAGGGTTTCCTACTTTCCGATTAAAAAGTTATGAAAAAATTAAAGCTACTATCGTTAATAAATATTTCTATTAGTATAGTAGCACCAATAATTTATACCGATTAGAAATTACTGTATTCTACAATAAGATGCACCAGCTGTAAGTGTTGATCTGTATTTATCAAAACCGGATACATAAGATTTTGAGCCATTTATATTCTTAATTTTGATAGTTGTATTGTAATAAACCGGGGCTGTAGTATTTCCATTACTGCTAGTCGGGACATTTGCTTCAGAAATTCTTAAAACGTATTTAGTGATATTTCCTAATTCTGAACTTACTATAACAGATTCTATATAAGCTGTGTGGTAACCTGATGCAGCAGGTGATCCCCAAATTAAAAGATCTTTTGCTGTAGGAACATAATTTGCATTAATTGTTTGTGTGAAATTACTGTAGTATGGAGTAGGTAATGGCTGAATACCATTTTCAATCGAACGCTTTGTTGCCCACCAGGTACTTTATTTTTAAGGAAGAGATTAAACGACTTTATTCAGAATGTGATAAATTACTTTTAAATTAATAATCCTTTGTGTTGTATAGAAAAGTTGAGAGAGTTTACGATTTAAAATGCCACTAGACAGAAATCAAACAACGTCAGTTTGATGCAGAATTAATTTCTATAATGAGTATGTTCATAGCAAGGAATTCCTTCAATACTTAATACTTCCGCTATTCTTTGATTCATTCCTGAATCAATTTTGTTATATGTTAATTTAATTTCAGGATAGATTTGAATTGTTTTAGTTTTTGAATTTACTTCAATCCATGGAATATTCTCTGAAATTTCTAAAAGCGAATTCCAAAATCCTTTATTTCTGCCATCTATTTTTATAAAAAGATAGGAATAGGCATCCAAATCTATTTCATGAGAAACCCATAATCCTTTTTTAACATATTCACCAGCAGCTGAACGTGCCTTATTTAAAATTTCAATTAGTTTTTCATTGTTTAATTTTTGCATAATTAGAAGTTTATTCTTATTTATAATTTGAAGACTTGGGTGTTTTAATTTAATACAGCACTATTATCTTCAATCGATTATTTGCATTATCATAACTTAATAAAATTTTTTCTAACGGTTCTGATTGATTTTGTTCCCCGGATATTTGAAAAGTTACCCAAAAATTATTTACCGAAATTATTTTGGCAAAGCAGTCTTTTACAGGCAATCTATGTTGATAAGCATGTCCCTTTTGTCCTGTAATGGTTTGACCATATACCCCTATTGGAATCGGAGGCAAATGACTTTGATCAGCATGCATTGTAACTTGTTTATTTATCCATTTAATGATTTCACTAACTTTCCCAGTTCTAATATCAATTAACTTTTGGAATACTTCATCAGTTGCTTTAATTGTTTCCGAACCTTTTCTTATCCATGCAGATCCTCCAAAATGAGGTGTCTCGCCACTGTATTCGACCTCTACTCTGACACAATGTTTTCCATCTTTTTCATAAATTTGAGATCTCGAAATTATTGGCGGATAAATCTTATCACACTCATTACGAATACTTTTCTGAATATTATCCGGGTTTGTAACTCCAGCAACACTTCCATCATTTTTTTCTCCAATAAGTAATGTGGCAATGTGTCCCGGTTTAACTGAATTTGCATAACCAACTAAAGTTTTCAGAACATCTTTTAAATCAGATTCAAGTTTTCGTTCGATTAAATTATCTTCCCAAGGAAATTCACTCATAAGATTCTAAGTTTGAGGGTTATTGAATTATTGTTCTAGCATTTTTCTCAATTCTGAGTCTATCCATCTAATTCCACTAGAATTGAATCTATGTGGAAAAACAATCAGAAAACATAAATAAAAAATTGGAAGCTCTTTTATTAATTTCGGTATTTCCTCCCCCTTATTCTCTGCAGCTTCTTTTTTTAAATCATCCCATTTTTGTAATGGAGGAATTATTTTTACAAAATTTGTGCCCTTATCGCAATACCACAAATAGAATTCCCACTTATTCTCGGGCTTAAAACTTTCAAAGTCTGTTTTAGTAATTTTTGACCAAATTAATTTCATAAGTTGCTTCCAATTAGTTCGTACAAACAAATGAACAACGGCTTCCAATGTATACGAAGAATTCCTGAAAGAATCACTTTAAGGAGTTTTTTCTATTCCAAGTATATATGGTAGAATTTCATCAACATTATAATAAGGGTTTGGCAACAGCCCTTTATTTCTCGGTTTATTCATAAATGTTATGCCCTCTACTATCGAATATAATATGAAATCTGGCTTGGGTGTGGGATCAATTTCTCTGATGAAAAAATAATGTAACAAAAACTGAGGAATTGCATATTCCCCCCATAATTTTAATTTATGAAAATTATTTAAACAAAAGTCTTTCACAAAGTTAAAATGTGCATTAGTACTCTCTTGATTAAATCTTAACCATAATCCATAAATACTCATTAAACCATTCAATAATGTAACTTTTATTTTATAAAGTGGAATATCTGTAATTGCAGGATTTTCCTTATCATCCAAGTTTTCATTTTCAATTATTTCATTGCATAGTCGTTTCAGAAAATTAAAAATAGCTGATAATGAAATATCAATTTCTATTCTTATTTTATCTATTTCAATTTTGTTTTTCTCAGCTAATGCTAACACATATGCCAAATAAATGACCCAAGCCTCAAACTCTGCAAAATGATTATTATAAATTGTAAATGGATTTATTGCTGCGGAACAAATAACTGAGGCACTAGCTATTGCTCGAATACATTCTTTTTCCTTTACATCCTCTTTATCGAAAGGAAGAGAATTAAATAACAATTGGGCAAATTTTTCCTTTGGTAAAACTCCTTTTCCATCTTCAACATAAATTTCTAAAAATTCTTTTATGTTCTTCAATTCAGTTGGCCATAATTTATCTTGAAGATCTATAAATTTTTTTAGAAGTTGCCCCTTGGTAATAATTTTAATTGGTAACAATCCTCTTTCTTCTATTGTACTGTTGAATTGGTCAATCGAAATTTGGACTGCTTCATCTATTTCTCCATTTATAACTATAAATGATTTATGTTTGCCATTATAATCGATAGATGGATGAATAATTTTATTATAAACTAAGGAGTTTAATTGATTCTCTAAATCATTTCTATATTCAGTAAGAGTTAATTTTGAACCTTTGACATTTTTAAGTTGAAAGGCACATGGTGTTTTTCCATCCGAATCTAAAGCAATAATATCTTTTCCCATTTCCATGATATTATGTTTAGTACTATGAATTATTGTGTATCCTTCATTTATTAAAACATAACAAAAAGGGATTTGAAAAGACCTTTCATTTGCTTTATCCAACCAATTTTCTATTATTCTCTCTATCATTATATTGTAATTTCTTTTTTTCTAATAAATCTTTCATAGCTTTTTTATATTTTGGTACAGAATCGATTTGAGTCAATACGATTTGGAATTTTTCAAGAACATCTTTACTTCCCGGAATAAATATGGGGAAAATTGGTTTTCCATTTTCATCAAACTCGATATGCATTTTATCAATTAATTCCAAGAGATGTTCTACGTTAAAATCATTTTTACAATCAACCACATTTCCTATTTCTGAAACTGCCTCATTAATTTTGTCAAACATAAATTCAGTTTTTTTTAAAGACATTTCTTTAGCTTTTTCATCAATTCTTTCCACAATCTCAGGGAAAGTTAAATTTTCATATTCTTCATAACTAACAGAAATCGTTGCTCCAATTTGCTTAAATTCCGTTTCATCGATTTCTCCATTTTCTCTTATCATCACTGATTTGTCACCTTCAAAGAGCTTTTTGCTTTGAATTGGCAAATCATATTTCCCACCGAGCATTCTTTCTATATAAAATTTGTTAAGTTTATCTTTAGTTTTTTGATAGTTTGGTAACATGATGTATGTATATTATTTTTTATAATCAGATTTTATCCTAAACCAATACACAAAAAGCTCCCTCTCCAGCTCCTTGTGATTTTCATACTTTGTGTTTATCACTTCCCAAAACTTAGCATTATGCTTTCTCGAAATCATATGGACCATTTCATGAAACACAATGTATGAGATAAGTCTTGAAGGTAAATATTTCATATCCGTATTGAATACAAGATTACCGTATTTAGAACAGCTTGCCCATTTTGATGTTATATTCCGAAAAGCAACTCTTTCAGAAGATACTCCTAGTTCATCCGAATAAATTTCGATTAAATCGAAAACAAGTTTTTTTAATTCGTTTAATTCTCTATTATGCAATTTCTTCTTCTTACTTTCTAGAAGCGCACTTTTAATGAATAATTCTTTATCTTTTATCCATCCCGAATATTTTTCTGTTAATTCTGCCGGTTCTTTTCCATGAGGAAGTATGAGGAGTAATTCTCCGGTTTTGAACTCTAACCTGGGATATTTTATATTTCTGTTTTTAAGCTTCATAATTCACCATTTTATCACTAATACCTTTATGAATTTCATTTAGTTTTTCTAATGTCATCGGATACTTTGTTTTCACTTTTACGAACATGAACTGGCGTAATTTTGAATCAATGGATTTTCGTAATTCTGTATTTTTCGACCATCCGGGGATCATTTCGTTATTAAGTTCAGTAAATAAGTCTTTCATGGAACTCAGCAACTCTTTATCTACATTTATATTTAAACTTGTTTTAATCTTTAGCCAGAATGCCATTTGAGCATCTGTTAAACCAAGCTCTGACTTAGTTTTCTGAATACCTACTATTTCATCTGAAATTGAATTTGCTTCTTTTAATTCTTCAGAAACACTTTCTTTTTTCTTTATTCTTTCTCTCCATCTTTTAACTAATTTTTCTACTCGCTCTATCAGTGATTCATAAATTGGATTCTTGTGTTTGTCAACAAGCACAAATTTATTTAAAGCAAATACAAGATTAGAAGTTTTTTCGTTTTCATCTCCCGCATCAGATTCAATTTCCTGCATGAATTTTTCATCAATGACAATCTGAACTTTTGATTCTATTAAATTCTTTACTTCTGTTTCATTATGAATCAGTTTTAAAGTTTTCTTAAAATATTTTTTCAGGTATTCCTGATACTTTTCATCTTTAACTACTCTTTTAATGTAATTCGTATAAACTGCTGTAAGCCATTGATAATGTTTTAAATTTCTTAACTTTATTTCATCCGATCCAAGAAATTCATACAGTCTCCTCAATAAATTATATTTCTGTGAAAAGATTTCTTCTGTTTTTTTTTCTGCTGTAATTACTTCAAGAGTTCTTTCCAGAGAAGATCTGTTATAATCTTTATCTATTCCTGAAAATAAATTCAATAGTTCTTTTAAATTTTTTTCAAAATCTTCCTTCATCTTTTCCATATCTAATATTGCACCTGCAAGATCATCCTTCGAATATACTTCAAATGCCTTCTTTATTCTTCCGAAAATTCCAATGTAATCTAATATTAAGCCTGTTTCTTTTTCTTTAAATGGTCTGTTAGTTCTGGCAATTGCCTGAAGAAGCCTTTGCTCTTTCAACGGCTTATCAAGATACATTGTTTGTAAAACAGGTGCATCAAAACCCGTTAGCAGCATATCTGTTACAATTAGAATCTTCGGCTCATTTTCCTCTTTATAATCATCAATGATTTTCTTTGTGATCTGTTCAATTTCAGTATTGCGAAATCTCTTTTTTACTTCTTTCATGTAGGAATATATTTCCTTAATATCCACGTCCTTGTTCGGATCGTAAGTCATAACAACTTCAGAATAAGATGCCGGAAGAAATTTATCCAATTCGTGCTTATATCTTACACATGCTAATCTGCTTGCTGTTACAACCATTCCCTTAAAATTACCATCAACATTCTCAAGAAAATGCTTAGCTATATCCTCAGAAATTTTATTTATTCTATTTACATCTTCCAGAAAAACATTTACCGTTGTTAATTTCTGTCTTATATCCTGCTTTAAATCTTCTTTGTATATATCCGGAATTTCATCATATTCACCTTCGAGAAAAGTTTCCAAATTATTTTTATCTAAATGAAGTTCATCGAGTCTTTGTCTATATGTAATTTTTTTAGTAAACCCGTCATTTATAGACTCACCTATGAAATACCTGTCAAGATAAGATTCTTCCGGTGGATAACAAAATTCACTGTATGTATTTTTTCCAATTGATGCAACTGGAGTACCTGTGAAAGCAAAAAAGAAAGCATTCTTCAATATCGATTTCATTTGCCCGGCAAGTAATCCATATTGCGTTCTATGTCCTTCATCAATAAAACATATTACATTCTTCCTGGTTGCTATTGTTTCTTTATGTGTAGAATTTAATAAATCTGAAACTCCTTCAAACTCTCCGGGTCTGAATTTATGCATCAAAACAATATAAACACCTCTCATTCCTTTTAAGGAATCTGCAGTAATTACTCTCTTCAAATCTTCAATTGACTGAATAACTTTCGGAAGAGGTATATCCAAAGAATGATATTCATTTGAAAGCTGTGTTTGTAAATCATCTCTGTCTAAAATAATAAATTGTGTGGGATTCTCGAGTGGCGAAAATGTCTGAAGTTTATTTGCTGCAGTTATAATCTCAAAAGTTTTTCCTGAACCCTGCCAGTGCCAGATCAAACCTTTGTCTTTAGTATCCTTTCCTATATAATAATCTTTTACACGATTATATATTTTGTTTACTGCCTTAAGCTGCATATATCGTGTAATTACTTTAGTAACTTCTCCTTTTTCAACTCTTACAAATAGAAAGTTTTTAATAATATCCAGAAGGATTTCAGGTCTTAACATCTGGATAACAGAATCAACCGAATCTTTCCCTTCTTCTTTCCATTCGTAAGTTTTTACATCATTTGTCCATTGAGCAATCGGAAAATATCTTGCTCTGCTGTTTGCAGCGACACCTATTTGTATGTATTTATAAAGTTCAGGAATTTTACCGAAGTAATCTACAATCTGATTATATGCATTTCGCCAACTCTCAGCAGGATTAAAAGGATCCTTCAGTTCAATATTAATAAGGGGAATGCCGTTTATGTAAAGAATAATATCGTTTTTTATTTTTTCTGCTCCGGTATGAATTACCTGCCTGCTCATCGTAAAATTATTATTGCTGATATAATCATAATCAAATAATCTTGTAAACTTCACAACACCGTCTTTTTCATATTTAATCGGGATCCCCTGTTTGTAAAAATAAAGAATTTTTTTTGCTCCTTCTATGTTTGTAGTTGCAAACTTGAGTTCATTTATAACTCTTTTTACATCTTCGTTGGTAATATTCTTATTTTTATTAAGAGTTTTTATTTTTTCTGCTAGTTCTATTTCAAGTAGCTGATCTTCTATACCTGTCTTGTCTAACTGTTCACACGGAATAAATTTCCATCCTGATTTTACAAGCTCGTCAATAAAGTGATTTTCTAATTGTTGTTCGTTGTGATTCATTTGTTTTTTATCTTGTGTTTAGACTTTTTATCGTTTGAACCTATGTATTTAGGGCATAAACTTCCAACAGCTAGTGATTCAAGGTATGCTCTTTCTCTAAAGTTTTCTACTTCAATGCATTTGAACTTACAAGTACTTCTTAATATTTCTGGAGTAACTTCCGAATAATTCTGCATAAAAGAGGAGCTTCTATATAAATGATTTTTTAAACGCTGTTTTAAACCTTGACTTCCTCTATATGTCCGACCTATATGTAAAACTTCTTTGTTGAAATTGTAAATTATATAAACACCCTGCTTAGAGGAAACATTTAAAATCTTCCTCTTCTGGGGAAAATTATGAAAATCGGATTTTTGTAATTCATTTAATAATCTTTGTATTTTTTCCGGCTCTTTTGTATTCATAATTAATTTGTTTTAATTCTCTTTTTGCCAGTTAGCAAATCATTCATTAAACTTTTTTTAATGGTTATAGATTTTTGTTTTCTATTATACTCATTCTTAAGTTTATTATCTATTGTTCCAAGAATTTCAGATATTTTATTCATTTCATTTTCAGGAGGAATTGCTATGGGAAAATTCTTTAAGGATTCTAATGTAATATAATTTTGAGTTGTACCTTTGACATTTGATTTAATATATTTCATCGCTAATTGTGAATTTAAATAATAATAAAACCAATTTGATAGATTTGTATTTCCATTTAGTTTAAATAACCCAACATTTTTAATTGCAAATTTAACTGGAGAATCTAATACTATAGCAGTTTCACCAATAGTACCAATCATGCTAAACAAAATATCAAAAGTATCAACTTTACTTCTACTATTTGCTTTTACATAATCATCCTCAGAAATTAAATATGCACTTTCCTTAACTAATTTACCTTTCTTTATATTTTTAGATGTAAACAAAAGTTTACCCTCGCTTTGAGGTTTCGGAGAATCATGTGTTCCATCGGTTACCTTTAAACAAATATCTTTAGCTAGTTTAATCTCCCATACACTTGGTATTTTACCAATTTTAGTTTCTATTATATTCTTATGCCCGATTCCTTGAGAAAATAATTTATTCATCATTTCCCGCTTAAGTCTTTCTGTTCTATTTATTGCTTCATCAGATTTCTGAATGGCATCGTCTACTGCTGTGAGAATCTCTGCGATTGCTTTTTGTTCAGGTTGTGTAGGAATTGGTAAATCTAATTTTTTAAGTTGATCTATAGTTATAGCCTTAAAAGTTGATCCCATACCAAGATTACCTATAAAATTTTTCTTAAACTGAAACCAATAAAAATAAAATTTTGAGACATCTTTTTGAAACCTGATTGCAGCTAACCCTCTTCCTATGCATAATTTGTAAGGAGCAATATTCACATCTCCAACAGGTGCTCTTACAGAAATTAAAATATCATTTTTTTCAGCAATCTTTATTGGTTCAGTTGTATATTTGACTGGTAAAGGATAAATATATTTAAACTCTGCTTTGCCCTGTAAGAAGGGTAATCCATCTTGAGTATAATTATAAGATTCAGACAAAGGCGATTGCCCCATTATTAAATCACAATCCTCTATTTCACCTAATTTTATTATTTCCCAATTATTCATTAAATATTATTTATTAAAATTAGAGAATTTAAATTGTTATTGTATTCTTTATTCTATTTGTCAAACCAATATATAATTCATCTATTGTTTCCCAGGTTATATGATTAAATTGTCTAGTATCAAAATGTAAGTTTTCAATTTCACTTCTTCTACAAGTCCAGATTATATCAATTCCCAATCCCATTGCAAATCCTGCTTCAAAATATACTCCACCTCTGTTTCCGGTAAAATCAGCTACCAAAAATCCACTGTTTCTAATTTCCACCATTATTTCATCATCAATTTTATTATTATGTTGCTTCAGATCGATTTTCATAGGCTCGTACCCGCAATCTTCAATAGCCTGCCGAAATCCCTTTTTATAAATTTCACCCATAGAATCATCAAACCACATAGCTATAAATCCTTGTTTCTTTTTTATAACTTTTCGGTTTAATTCATCTACTTTATCCCAACCTTCAAATTTTAACACATATACTTTTCCTTTTTCAGCGGAAAGTATAAATCCTTTTTCTTCAAGATGATTTAGTAGATGAATAAACTCAACGTCGTTTTTACAAAAGGCAATTGTGTAATCAATTTTTAAATCAACTTCTACAGGTTGTCCCATATACTCTGACTTTTTATAAAGGTAACGAATAATTAAATCTAACCTGTCGGAGAAATTCCTTGGAACAAAAGATGAATCAAGTATAGATGGATCTAATAATTTTTCAAAATTATTAGATAAAATTGTTATAACAGGAAGATTGTTATTGGTTCTATACCTGGTAATTCCTGATAGAAGATATTTTATTTTATCTAATTCTCTATCGTGCATGAAAACAGCCGACATAGTACCTGATATTTCTACTTCTCCGCATCTGGGACAATCATATTTAACTATATCCCTATTTACAGGTAATAGTATTACTTCCCATCCACAAAGATCACATTTGCTCATAATATATTTTCAATTTAAATTTATTATTTAGATTTTCTGGATTCCGCTTCTGCTTAAATTAAAGAGCAGTTTATATTAATAATTTAGTTCTTTAATATAATTCTCAATTTTTTCATCAAGAGAATTAATTTCCAGTTCAATTTTCTTTAATTCATTCCATTCACTTTTTATATCAATATCTTCAGTTTCGGTTTCAGCGAAGACATATAAAGATACATTGAGGTTAAAATCATTTTCTTCTATTTCACTTAAGTCAACAATTCTGTAAAACCCATTTTCAGATTCATTTCCTTTATAGGCAGATACAATTTTAACTATGTTTTTATCGCCGAGAGCATTTAAACGTCTTACTTCGGGATGTTTAATAAATTCTTTTGACGCATTGATGAAAATAATTTTGTTTTTTAATTCCATCCTTTTATTCTTATTCAAAATCATTATTGCGCCGGGAGCTCCAGTGTTATAGAATATTTTTTCAGGCAGAAGTATAACGCATTCTATATTATCATCTCGCAGGAATCTTTCCCTGATTGATTTTTCTTTTCCACTTCTGAAGAGAGCTCCATTATCTATTATTATACCGACTCTTCCGGTATCATCTTTGGCGGAAGCCCACATGTGGGATATCCAAAGCCAGTCTGCCGACTGATCCGGACCAAATCCATATTGGTTAAATCTTTCTTTCCAAAGCTCTCCTTTAGTTATTTTTTCTTCTCCGTATCCATCAAGATTCCATGGGGGATTTGCAATATTTACATCGAACTTCTGAATTGATCCGCCATCTTTAAATTTTGGGTAAAGAAGTGAATCACCATATTCCGGAATACCGTTTTTTATTCCGTGAAGGTATAGGTTCATCTTGGCAATTGAACGCGTTTCATAATTTGCTTCCTGGCCAAACAAAAAAAGTTTCTTTGCTTCCTCATTACCGAATTTTTTCTCCACATAATCATGAGAAGAAATTAACATACCTGCAGAGCCAAGAGCTGGGTCATAAACACTCTCATTAGGTTTCGGTTCAAGAAGTAATACTAAAAGTCTAATTACTTCTCTTGGTGTGTACACCTCACCTTCTTTAGCTTTTTGCGGAGCAAACATTCTTATTAGCCATTCATAAGAATCACCAAGAACATCCGGTGGAGCATTTTCAAGGGAATTGATGCTGAATAATTCTACAAGAGAATTTAATATTTCTTGATTTTCTCTGTTGCCTACAAATTGTGTGAAATCAAAATTCTCAAATACGTCTTTATATCCTGGATTTTTAGCTGATAGTTCTTTCATAGCCATTGAGAAAGTTTCTGCAAGCTTTTCTTTGTCCTTGCGGATATTTTCCCACAGATATTCTTTTGGAATTATAAAATCATGATAGGTAGGATTTTCAGCATTTTGTTTCGCTTCATCTTCACTCAGATGATAAATTTCTTTAGACTCATTCAATGCCATTTCATAATCTTTGTGCCATTTGTCACTGACTTTCTTATAAAAGAGCAAAAGAAGAATAAACGTATAATCAACTTTTGTTCTGATTAAATCAGCGGCTTCCTTTAATAAAGATTCAAGATCTTTACGGTCTAAAACCTCTTTTTTAATTAAATCAAGATGTGGATCTTTAATCCTGTAAATTCTTTTTCTGCTGTCTTCTTCATCCATTTTTGCATCAAGAAATCCTTCTTTCTTAAGATCGGATAGCATAACCATAATCTTTTCATCCTTATCTTGATATCTTTCAGAAAGGATTTTTTTTACGTCTTCAAATGTAAAATCACCTTTGAGATTTTTCTTTAAGAGTTGGAGCCGAGATTTTAGCCAATTTTGCATAATATTTTGTTTATGTTTAATATTTAGTCTAAATTAATATAATAAACTATAATAGTCAAGGATATTATATAAATATTTATAAAATTGTTTAGATAAATATTTTTGTTTTTGAAAAGATATATAAATTGAAAGCTAGAATTTTTTAAATTACATTAATTTCATTCATAGAGTGCTCCATTGATAAGTTTTTGAAAAGTCCGAAAACAAAAAAAGTGAGAATAATATTAAGTAGAAAAGGATTCGATTCCAGCAGTGGAATGTATCCAAGTCCTATATTACCCGATGGAAGAATTATTTCATTTCCAATTCCTGATGAAGGTGACAAAGATCGTTATTCAAGACTTTTATTGAACAACAGCAAAACAACTTATTTTGATTTACTGAAGGAATTAGGAATCAATAATTTCAATGAACAAAGTACTTGTCATCTTGATCCTGATATTTATTGGAATATTAAAGAAAGACAAGACAATTGGAAAGGTGCTTTTGGCCAAATAAATGCCGCTCAAACGCATTTAGAAAATCAAAATGTTACAATTAATGATGTTTTTCTTTTTTTTGGATGGTTTAGAAATACGGAAACAAAAAATGGAAAATTATGCTTTAAAGGACCTGATATGCATGTGATATTTGGTTATTTACAAATCGGAAAAATTTACAGAAATGAGAATATTAATGATATTCCTGAGTATTTAAAGGAGCATCCTCATTACAGTATAAAAAGAAGAAGCAATCCTACCAATGCTATATATGTTGCTAAAGATCATTTATCGATTGATAAGAACTATCCAGGTTATGGTGTCTTTCAGTTTAATAAATTACTCAAGTTAACTAAGGATGGTTTTAATCGCTCTTGCTGGAACTTACCAAGTTTTTTTCGAAATCTTAATATTAGTTATCACAATCTTAGCCATTGGAAGGAAGACTATTTCCAATCCACCTATCCCGGGCAAGAATTCGTTGTAGAGGAAAATGAGGAGGTTAAAAATTGGGCACTGAAAATAATAAAAGAATCTCACACTAAATATTCTCTTCCATAATTTTATCATAATTCGTCGGGCTTTTTAAAGAAACCTCTTTACTATTCCTATTATTAGTAAAAATATATATTCCCAAAATAGAATATCCCCGTACTGCAAATACTAGATGCTATCAGATACATAAAAAAAATTCCTTGCACTTCCTGTTACTGTTTCTGAAACTGTTTCTGTTCCGATCACTGATTACACTGATTACACGGATTCCACAGATTCCGCCGATGTTACTGTACAGGTAAAGGTTGCTGCCACTGTTCCTGAAGCTGTTCTGTCCCTTGCAGTCCTCGCTCCTGTTACTGATCCTGAAACTATTTCTGTTCCTGTACCGTTCACCGATCACGGATTACACGGATTACACACCTCTCAAAGCTTCCGCTGATGTTTCTGTTCCGGTAAAGGTAACGGTAAAGGTTGCTGTTACTGGAGCTGTTCAGATCACTGATTACACGGCTGTCACAGATTCCGCTGATGTTTCTGTTCAGGTAAAGGTTACGGTTAAGGTTGCTGGTACTGGAGCTGTTCAGATCACAGATTACACTGATTGCACTGATTCCGCTGATGTTACTGTTCAGGTATAGGTTGCGGTTGCTGTTACTGAAGCTGGTCAGGTTCCGATCTCGGATTACACTGATTACACTGATTCCGATGATGTTTCTGTTCAGGTAAGACCATCACGGATTACACTGCTGTCACAGCTTCCGCTGATGTTTCTGTTCTGGTATAGGTCATCACTGATTACACGGATTCCGCTGTTATTTCTGTTTAGGTAAAAGTTACGGTTGATGTTATTGGAGCTGTGCAGTTACGATCACGGATTACACACCCGTCACAGATTCCGATGTTGTTACTGTTCGGGTATAGATTATCACAGATTACACTGATGTTAGTATTCAGGTATAAGTTACGGTTACAGTTACGGTTGCTGTTACTGAAGCTGTTCCGATCACGGATTACACAGATTCCGCTTATGTTTCTGTTCGGGGAAAGGGTGTTGATCCTGAACCTGCACAGCCCCTGTCCCCGCAGACACCGCTACTGTTACTAATCCCGAAACTGTTCCCGTTCCGGTACCGGTCATTGATCACGGATTACACACCCGTCCCAGATTCCGTTGATGTTACTGTTCTGGTAAAGGTTATGGTTGCTGTTACTGAACCTGTACAGTTCCTGTACCCGCAGTCCCCGCCCCTGTTACTGATCCCGAAACTGTTTCTGTCCCGGTACCGTTCACTGATCACGGATTACACGGATGTTTTCTGTTCAGGTAAAGGTTATCACGGATTACACGGATTCCGCAGATGTTGCTGTTCAGGTAAAGGTCACGGTTTAGGTTGCTGTTACTGTTCCTACAGTCCCCGCCCCTGTCACTGATCCTGAGACTGTTTCTGTTCCGGTACCGATCACTGGTCACGGATGACACAGATTACACTGATTACATACCCGATACAGATCCCGCTGATGTTTCTGTTCAGGTAAAGGTTGCGGTTACGGTTGCTGTTACTGGAGCTGTACTGTTTCTGTTCCTGTAGTCCCCGCCCTGTTACTGATCCCGAAACTGTTTCTGTTCCAATCACGCATTACACAGATTACACACCCGACACAGATTCTGCTGATGTTACTGTTCAGGTATAGGTCATCACTGATTACACGGATTACACGGATGTTACTGTTCAGGTAAATGTTATCACTGATTACACAGCTTCCGCTGATGTTACTGTTCAGGTATAGGTTGCGGTTGCTGTTACTGAAGCTGTTCAGATCACTGATTTCACTGATTACACGGATTACACGGATTACTCAGATACAGCTGATGTTACTGTTCGGGTATAGTTTACGGTTACTGTTACTGAAGCTAATGAAGTAAATATTAAAGGGATAAAATAAAATTACAAGAAAAAATAAATATCTCTTGATAATCTAAAAACTAAACTTTATAATAAAAGCGAACTAAAATCAAAAATAGATCATGAACTTAAAAAATCTTACAACAAAGGACAAATTACAGAATCAATCTTCAGAAGTGCCAACGGACGAGGAGAACGACAAAATGCTAATGGAGGTGGCTCAAGAAGTCGCGGACAGAGAAGGGGAGAAACAGAGAATACGGTTGGAGAAAGAGGCGGAACAGGAGAAACTTCTCAGCAAGAAGTTAACAAATCAGAATCGCACAAATCATTAGAACTAATAATTGATACAATTTTAAAGGAGATTAATAATGCCAGAAAATAAAGTTGACTACGAAAAAATATACGATGAAAATATTGCAGAATGGGATAAAAGATATGGAACTTTGTCAGAGACTTTCAATATGTCTTATTCTTTTGAAGCAATGGTAAAAATACTTTGGAATGCAAAAGGGAGAGATATAGATCTAAAATATATTGGTACCGGGTTTTATTATAAATACAGAGATGAACCGGTGAGCGCATTCAGAGGAAGTGCCGACGAAATCAACCCTGTTGAGATTGTAAGTTAAATAAATAAAACAATCTCAGAAGAGATCAAAGGGGGTGAGGTATTATACTTTTAACTGTCGCCTCTAAGAGTCCAGGCAAATTCCCGAGGAACACCTCACTCCACGTGCCTGCGCTTTTGACCTTAAAACAAATGTAATAATGCCGCCTGCGAATTTCAATACTGTAAATCCCTGACATGTTGATTTTTGAGTCTTGAAACTTCAATGATTGTAATGCACTTTTATTAAAAGTTGAAAGGATGTTTATAGCTTTTTACAGATTCCACAAAGGGTTTAATATTTTAATGTTACTTTTAATTCATCTGCATTCATGGAATATATATCATTAACATTTTTAGCTGTTTTGGTTATTTTAGTATTGTGCGTAGTTGATATTTTTTCCCATGGGTGGGAAAAATTTAAGAAGGATCATTTTATTTAATTTGAATATATCCTCACCCTTAAATCCCACCGCTCCTGTTACAATAAATGTTACCGATTCTGTTGCTGTTTCCGAAACTGTTTCTGTTCCGGTGAAAGCCATCACAGAGTACACTGATTCCACAATTTTCCCGGTTCAAATAAAATTTACGGTTATATTTGCTGCTACTGAAACTGTTATGTTTCTGTTTCTGATCCTGAAAAATGTTAAAGAAAATTTAAGGTAAGCGTTCATAAATGTGTCAAAGATATTATTGATAGTAATTCATTACTTACTTATTTTTTCCTTCATTTACTTTCCGTGCAAGTTCATCCCAATCTATTTCATTCTGAACATCTGAAAATTCAAACTTACAAAATCTACATATTTTTGCTTCTGCTTTTACCTGTTCAGCACACTGCGGACACTTCTTGTAGTCATCTTGGTATTCTAAATTATCAGAATATTTATTCGGGGTGTTTTTTCCAAAAATAAATATTAATGCACCAATTAATGCTAATGCACAAGAAAGCAGTATATAGTTTTGTTGGTCATTCATAAGTCCAAGATTATTAACTCTGGATTTTGGTGTTGTAATTTTAAACTCCCCTTCGCCATGTGTTCTCTCTGGAACTTCTACTGATGTATCCATAGACAAAGAAACAATACACAATAATATACCGACTAAAAGTAAAACTAAACCTAAGTTTTTCATACTCATTTTAAATTTTAATAGTTGATCTGTAATTTATTTGCATGCAGTTGTAGTTTTATACTGCTATTATTATTTTCAACAATACTTATTAGAAAGTAAATCACAAAAATAAATAAAATTAATAAAGCTAATCTTTTAATTCATTCTTTAATGCATATTTCATTGTTCAAGTAAAGGATGTTTATTCAGAAGCTGTTTGGTTACTGTTTCGAAAAAACCCCCCATCACTGATTATACAAATTACACTGATTCCTGCTGATGTTTTCTGCTTTGGTAAATGTTACGATTTCTGTTTCTGTTCTGTGGAATGCAGTGAACATTTGATGTTTTTGAATCTGTTTTTCTTTTTTATTAAGTACAAACTTTTTATTATTGGTACACTATATCAGTAACTCTAACGTCTGAGTTTTTATCCCTTATGAATATTATTCTTCTACCTTTTCTATTGGCCAGCATGTCTTTAAGTACCTTTATATCTACACCAAAGGAATGGACACAGGAAGTATATTTAAAAATGTGT
>JAFDZQ010000051.1 GCA_018266895.1 Bacteroidota bacterium | reverse complement strand
AATAAAAAATTCGAGCATCTTGACAGTACGATGAGAAAACTTATTCCGCCACTTCACGAAAAAATGAAACAGCTTATTCCTCTGATAGATGCAGACACAAATGCATTCAATGATTATATGACGGCGATGAAACTTCCTAAGAAGACCGCCGAAGAGCAGAAAATCCGCAAGGAAAAAATGCAGGAAGGACTAAAGAAGGCGGTCAATATTCCGCTGTCCGTAATGAGAATTTCCGATTCCTGCTGGGAATGGATGATACAGATGGCTAAGCACGGAAACATTTCTTCAAAGAGCGATCTTGAAGTCGGCGCAAAGTCGCTTGAGACAGGCATCTGGGGAGCATTTAAAAATGTGGAGATCAACCTTCCGACAATAGAAGACGAAAAATATAAAAAAGAAATACTTGACGAAGCAGGTATCATTCTTGAAAATGCAGTGAAGAACTCTAAAAAGGTATGCAGCGTGCTGGCTAAAAGGTAATTTATTTTATACTTCATTATTAAGAATGAACATTCAGATTAAATCTTAATGTTCATGCCCGCCTAATTCTTCTTTCTTCAGTTCGGATTTCAGATAGAATGTCCCTTTTGAAACTACTTCTACACCGGAACTCAGTTCCTCAATAGGAAAAATTTCAATATATTTATCGTCTGAAATGCCCGTTCTGATCTGATGTTTTCTGAAAACAATTCCTTCCGACGGTTTATGCTCATCTTTTTCTTCCTGTTCATCTTTATGACCTTCGTGGCTTTCAATTGATTTTGTCTCGTCCGTTTTTACAAATAAAAATTTATTCTCACCTTCGGTTTCAACTGCCGAAACGGGGACAGCAGTAACATTTCCGTCGCTTACAAAAATCTTCGCAGTTACAAACATATAAGGATAAAGTTCCTGTGATCTGTTATCTATTGAGATCCTTACTTTTACTGTTCTTTTCAGATCATCAAAAACTTTATTGATAAAAGAGATCTTTCCTTCATATATCCTGCTTTGTCCTGAGCCGGTTTCAATTACAGCTTTCTGTCCCGGCTTTATGTACAGCAGATCTTTTTCATAAATATTGAGATCGGCATAAACAGTCGAATTGTTTACTATGTGGAACATATCTGTTGACGGCTCCACATACTGACCGTTCGTAACCATCCTTGAAACCACATATCCTGAGATCGGAGCGGTTACTGCATATGTCTTCTGCAGATTTACGTTTGTATCCTGATATACTTTATCAAATCTGTTCCGGGAGATATTGTATCCTGCAAGTTTTTCTTCGTTTGTTTTGAAGTTTGCAAGGGCTTTCTTGTAAACTGATTCAAGCTCAGCGAGGTTTTTCTTCGAACCTATGTTATCGCTGCTTAACTTCTGCTGCCTGTTGTATTCCTGCTTTGCAAATTCAAATTCATTTTTAGAGTTAATATAGTCCACCTGCACATTTATTAAATCAGGGTTCTCAATTACAGCTAAAGTCTGCCCTGCTCTGACAAACGAGCCTTCCTTCACAAATATTTTTTTGATTCTCCCGGGAATTATGCCTCCGACTTTGGATTCATTGTCAGAGTTTATCATTATCTCACCGCTGACTTTTATATATCCGCTGATATTCTGTAATTCAATCTTTGAAAATTCAATTCCCATAAGTTTTATCTGTTCTTCACTTAACACGACTTCTTCTCGGTGATCTTCTTCTTTCTCATTGTGTCCGGCTTCACCTGAATGATCTTTTTTATTTTCATTATTTAATTCTTCTTTGTTGCTGCACCCTGTGAAAAAAATTATCAGTATTAAATTTATTGCTGCCGCTGTTAATATTTTGTGCATTATATTTTTTATCATTTTAAATCTCCTGATGTGAGTTTTTCTAATTTTATTATTGATTTGTTATAATTGTAAATAGAATTCAGATATTGTATCCGTGTTTCGTAAGCAATATTCAGAGACTGTAAATATTCCACATATCCTATCGCTCCTTCATTATAACTTATTTTTGACTGTCTCATTATTTCATCGGTTTCTTTCAACGCCTGTTCATTAAAAAACTTCACCTGCCTTAAACTGTTTTCATACTCCTCAAAAGCTGTATTAATTTCATTCTCCAATGTCTTTCTAAATCCTGTTTCTTCACCCGATGCTATTTTAAACTCATAGTCCGACTCCTTTATCTTTCCCGATTGTTCCCACCAAAACCAAAGCGGCATACCGAGACCCACTTCCATTCCCCAGTAGTTATTATCTCCTGATATTTTTTGTCTGAAATATTTGAAGGTTATATCCGGAAGCAGCTCTCCTTTTGACAAAGAGATCTTGTTTGCAGATTTTTCTCTTTGAAAATTCAAAATTTTTAATTCAGGATTATTATTTATCGCCTTTGTTAAAAGTTCTTTTTTATTAAGTCTTACTTCCGTATATGATAACTCTTCAACAGGTGTAATATCATAATCAACATTCATCAGAGTCCTTATTTCAGACTGCGATGATTTAATTTCAGATTCCAGATTTTTAATTTCATTTTCAAATTTTATTTTATTCACTCTCGCCCCGAGAACTTCAAGATTTGAAGATTCTCCGGCTTCATATTTTTTCTCAGCCGTAAACAGGAAGTCTTCATATATTTTATAATTTTCTTCAGATGTTTTGAAATGTTCATTTAATAATTGCAGAGTATAATAATTCAGTTTAACTTTTGCTCTTAATGAACTGACTGAACTATTAAGCTGCTGCTCTGCAACTTTGATCTGTGATTCCTGAACATCCGAACGCAAAAAATAATTAGTCGGAAATTCTATCATCTGTATGATGCCGATTTTCCTGCTGTCAGCATTGCTCAGGCTTCCCTGTACTCCTTCATATTCAATGAAAAGCTCCGGCTTCGGGATGTTGAAAGATTTAAGGTTAACAGCTTTTTCTTTTTCAATATTAAATCTTGATGACTTAATTGACAGGTTATTCTCTATAGAGATTTTAATCACATCATCCAGCTTCATTTTGCTTTGTGATACTGCTGCTTTTCCAAAGAACACTAAGCAGACAGTAAGTAAAATTAATTTTATTACTTTCATATTAATTTGTTTTATTTAGAATTTAAAAGTCTAAGACAATTTGGATTTACCAATACTGTAATTACAGAATCTGCAAATATTGCCATAACTAAATTACTCAGACCGAACACAGCCAAAAGAATAAACCCGAAATTATTACTTTTTAATATCTCATGCATTAAATGATTTCAGAAAATTTTAGCATGGAAACATATCACTCTGATTTTTTAAGAAGCTCTCCGGCTTCTTTATTTGAAGGATCAATTTCAAGAATTTTATTGAGCATTTTTTTAGCCGACTTTTTATTATCTGTTTTAATGTAAAGATCGGACAGCTGAAGCATTACATCAACTTTACCCGGCTCTTTCTGCAAAGAGCGTTCAAGTATTACAATTTTATCTTCATCGGTTCTTTCATTTTCCGCTTTATCATCAATAGAATGAATGTGATCAGGAATTATGCTGTGTTCATAAATGCCGTTGATCACATAAACAGAGAATAATACACCTAAAAGGATAATGAGTATTCCTTTATATTTTTTTATGAATTCTGCCATATTTATTTAATTTAAATTTTTAAAATTATTCTGATTCAAATGTATATTCCGGATTAGTATGTTTATTGAATATTCCGTAAAGTACCGGCAGAACAATCAGTGTAAGCAGAGTAGAGGAAATTAACCCTCCGATTACTACTGTGGCAAGCGGTCTCTGAACCTCAGCTCCGGAACCCTGAGACAATGCCATCGGTATGAATCCCAGAGATGCCACTAATGCCGTAATTAATATTGGGCGAAGTCTTGATACTGTTCCTTTGATGATCCTTTCGTGAACGTCAGAAACTTCGCTTTCTTCCAGCCGGTTAAAATATGCGATCATTACAATTCCGTTCAGCACCGCTACTCCGAATAATGCGATAAAACCCACACCTGCTGAAATGCTGAACGGCAGCCCTCTTATCAGCAAAGCGAATATTCCGCCTACAACAGCGAAAGGAATTCCCGAGAAAACAAGCATACTCTGTTTTACGGAATTAAATGTAATGAACAGCAGTGAGAAAATAAAAAATAATGAGACAGGAACTGCTATGATCAGTCTTTTTCTTGCGCTTTCAAGATTTTTGAACTGACCTCCGTACTCAATGAAATATCCGGGCGGTAGTTTGATTCCGGAATTTAAAACTGAATTTAATTCTTTAACATAACTTTCAATGTCTCTTCCTCTCACATTTCCCTGAACCACTATTCTTCTTTTGCCGTTGTCCCGGGATATTTCCGCCGGTCCTTCCTTTATTTCAATATCCGCAAGTTCGGATAAAGGTATTTTCAGATTATCTGAAGATGAAACCAGAATGTTTCTGATCGCCTCTGTACTGTTTGTATATTCACTCCTGTACTTTAACACGATATCAAATTTTTTGTCTCCTTCAAAAACAACGCCTGTTGATTTGCCGGCAATCGCAGTCTCTATTACGCTGTTGACATCTTCCACATTGATGCCGTATTTTGAAATCTTTTCCCTGCTGATCTTTATCTGAAGCTGCGGCAGACCGGTTACCTGCTGAACTGAAATATCTTCAGACCCTTTTACATTATTCATCAGTGATGCAATTTCATTACCTTTCTTATTAAGAATGTCTAAATCATCGCCGAATACTTTTACCGCTATATCTCCTCTTGCGCCTGCAATCAGTTCGTTAAACCTAAGTTCAATCGGCTGTGTAAATGACAATCCGATTCCCGGAACAATTGAGAGAGAGTTATGTATTTTTTCTATGAGTTCTTCTTTTGTCTCAGCGGAAGTCCATTCATTTTGCGGTTTTAAAATGACAATCACATCGCTGAATTCAGGACCCATCGGATCGGTAGCAAGTTCAGGTGCTCCGGTTTTAGTAACAACAGTTTTTACTTCCGGAAACTTTTTCTTCAGTATTTTTTCTAATTCCGTACCGATGTTTATTGATTCTGAGAGTGATATTCCCGGAAGTCTGACAATCTGATAAGCAAGATCACCTTCATCAAGCTTCGGTATGAATTCCCCGCCGAGCCTTGTAAAAGTTATTAAACTGACTATCAAAAAAATCAGGGCGGTGACTACGGTCATTGCTTTATTTCTAAGAACAAATTCAAGCACAGGCAGATAAATCTTTTTCAGATAATTCATGATCCGGTCCGAGACTGTTACCTTTTCCTTATGATCTCTTTTAAGAATCAGCGAACACATCATAGGTACATAAGTAACGGAAAGAAGCAATGCTCCTGAAAGCGCAAATCCTACTGTGAAAGCCATCGGCTTAAACATTTTGCCTTCGATGCCTCCAAGCGCAAAAATCGGAAGATATACAACAATGATTATGAGAATGCCGAATATTGCCGATTTAATAATTGCAGAGGATGAAGTGTAAACAGTTTCATCAAGTTCTTCCTTTGTCAATGAATTTTTATTCAGCCTTATTTTTGCTGCGATGGCAACTATCACCGATTCGACTATGATCACTGAGCCGTCAACTATCAGCCCGAAGTCAATCGCACCGAGTGACATAAGATTACCGGATACTCTAAACAGATTCATCATAATTACAGCAAAAAGCATTGCCAGAGGTATTACAGAAGCCACTATGAATCCTGCCCTGAAATTTCCAAGAAGCAAAACAAGTACGGCGATTACAATCACACCTCCTTCAAGCAGATTGGTTTTTACAGTATTAATTGTTTTGTCTATCAGGTCTTCCCTGTTATAAAATTCATCAATTGTAACTCCGGGCGGCAAAGAAGGTTTTATTTCTTCCAGTTTTTCATGAACTCTCTTTGCGACTTCTCTTGAATTTGCGCCTTTAAGCATCATTACAATTCCCGCAACCACCTCGCCGTTACCGTCCTGAGTCACGCCTCCCACTCTTAAACCCTTACCGTATTCAATGTCAGCTATCTGGTCAAGATAAACGGGGATCCCGTGAGTGCTTTTGACGACTATCCTTTGCAGATCTTCTATCTTTTCTATTAATCCAATGCCTCTGACAGAATACTGACCGGAATTTTTTTCAATATATCCTCCTCCGACATTGCTGTTGTTTTTTATCAAAGCTTCATATATCCCCCGCAGAGTGAGATCATAACTTCGCAGGGCATCAGGATTTACCAGAACATGGTACTGCTGTTCATAGCCGCCGAAACTGTTTACTTCAGCTACGCCTTCAGTTCCCAGCAATTGTTTTTTCACTATCCAGTCCTGAATTGTACGAAGTTCCATATCGCTGTATGAAGTATCATTCCGGTTTTCCGGTCTTACAACATACATATATATTTCCCCGAGTCCAGTACTGACGGGAGCTAATTCCGGTTTACCCAGTCCGTCAGGAATATTCTCTTCTGCTTCCTTGAGTTTCTGAAACACAAGATTTCTTGCAAAATAAATTTCCACATTATCTTCAAAGACCACCGTTACAACTGAAATACCGAATTTAGAAATGGAACGCAGTTCGACAATGTCAGGCAGACTTTTCATTGCAATTTCCACCGGATAAGTAATGAATCTTTCGACTTCAGTTGCCGACAATGCCGGACTTGAAGTTATTATCTGTATCTGGTTATTTGTAATATCCGGAACGGCATCTATAGGAAGCTTAATTGAATAATATACTCCCGAGAGTATTAATATTATTACTAATATTCCTATAACGGGTTTTTGCTTTATTGAAAAAGCAATGATTTTGTTGATCATAAATCAGATTTAATAAAAAAATGCGAACTGTCATAAAATAACAGTCACTAAAAATTTATTTAAGAAACAGAATTATGATTTGGGAGGAGGAGATGAAGAGTCAGAATAATGGAATGAGAAATTTATATTTTCCGGCTGATCTAATTTTGAATGAATCTGAAAGTGCAGTAAATCGAAATTATCCTGAACTGAAATGACATTATTGCAGCAGATGCAGACACACAAAGGTGTGCAAACATCAGAATGGTTGTCTCCGCCGGTGCTTTCTATATGAACTTCCTTATCCGTTAAACAAACACCGGAAGAGCAAATATCCGAACAGGGGACAAGAGCAAGAATTAAAAAATAAACGGCGAATATTTTTAAAAAGTATTTTTTCACATTGCAAATATAATTTTCTGAATGTTTGAATACAATAGTATAAAGCAATTTAAATAAATTTCTCAAGCATCCATTTGATTTACCTCTTGTTCCTCATCTCCCGATTGGGAACAGAAGAAGCAGTTATTTCATATTAATATCTATACCTCTTGTTCCCAATCTCCCGATTGGGAACAGAAGAAGCAGTTATATCAGTATTAATATCTATACCTCTTGTGCCCAATCTCCCGATTGGGAACAGAAGAATTATTTATACTATGGTCTGCTGACACTCACCATGCTATACGAATTATTTTCAATCACACTTACATCCTGAGCGTCTACAAAATTATCTCCCGTAACATCCGTACTCACAAACCTGCCAGTTACTGAATTGTATGAATCATTATCCGCCCTGCTGAGATCATTTGCGTCAATGATACCGTCCTGGTTTACATCACCGCTGAACATAGTATATTTGGTTCCTTTCAGTTTTAAATTATTTCCGTATGCCTGCGAAACAGATGAAGTGTAATCATAATTATATGCCGTACCGTTATTAAGCATTACCTCTCCTCCCGCTCTGCTCCACGTTTCAATGCTGTTAAAATGTTTTGTGACAATATAATAATTACCCGACGGAGCATTGCTGAATATAAAAAGCCCAATAAGGTTCAGTGAATCTACTATTCCTTTTGCGCTGTCTATTAAAGCATAGGGTGAAAAAGAATTTCTTAAATAAACTTTAACAGTATCTCTGCGCATCAGCCGATTGAATAAAGGATTAAACATTCCTTCCGTAAGAACTTTCACATTAAGATTTATGAACGAAGTAAAATTAACAATAGCATTATAAAGACTAAGTGATGTATTATCTAATCTCGCCCAAATCGGTCTTACTTTTCCGTTATGTGCAGTTACATTCGAGTAATCTCCGAAGAAGCTTGAGGAGTTCGGTGTAAAAGGAGTTGCGCTCACTTTGAAATTGTTAAATGTCTCTCCGCCGTCAGTTGACCTCGCCATGTAAACATCTGTCTGCGTATTTGAATAATTTCTTCTGTCATAAAAAACAAAGTACAGGTAACCCGTTGCCTGATCTATCGTCATCCAGGTAAAGAACTGCTGTCTTCCTGCCGGATCGTCATTCACTCTCTTTACATTGCTCCAGGTATTTCCTCCGTCTGTTGATTTGATCAGCCATACATCTGTATCGGTCGTTCCGTTTCTCTGATCAGACCAGTTTATGTATATCGTTCCTCTGTTCGGACCATTTGAAAGATCACAGGAAGTAATTGGCAATCCGTTTGCTCTGTAAATTCCTTCAATACCGAAGTCCCATCCTCCCGGCTGTGTCGTTACAAACTTGTCATCGCTTAACCATGTCAGTCCTCTGTCTGTGGATTTGTCAAATACAATTCCGAGCGGTCCCGACCAGGAAGTGTAAATCTCACCGTTAGGTCCGACGCACGGAACAGCTCCTTCAACTGTGTTGTCTTCGTCAATGCAGTCTCCGGCTTTTTTATTTATTCTTAATGCAGTGCTCCAGGATGTTCCCGCATCAGTCGATCTTGAAAACAGTATTGTCGAACTGTCAGATGAATTGCTGCTGCCGTAACTGTCGAACTGCGTCCATGTCATGTAAATGTTATTGTTCGCAGGATCAACGCAAAGCCATTCCTTATCCTGCTGCTTAGGAGGAATGTATCCGGCGAAAGAACCGTTGTTCCAGTTAACGCCGCCGTTGGTTGATTTCTGCACTACTATCCTGTCAATGAAATAACCTCCCGAAGGATTTGTCAGATGTCCGTAATAAAAGTTTCCGGCCGTGTCCACGGTTATTGAAGGATCTCCCCAGACGCTGTAAGTCGAAGTCAGTGTCTGCTTTGTCCAGTTCAATCCGCTGTTTGTTGAATAAAAATAAAAGTTAAGATTCGAGCCGGCTACTACTATGTTTGTGTTTTTCGGATTGATGCAGATCGAAGGTTCGTTAGGTGAACCGGTGTTTGTTATCAATACATTTGTATACTGCGAATATGATCTTCCTGAAATTAAAACCATCATAAGGAAAATCAGAATATAGTTTTTCATTGTCTGAATTTGAAATTAATGTTTTTGTAATGAACGATAAATTATTAAGTTATTTGTGTCTGTTAACTATTTCCGTCAGCAAGCCATTTCAGAAGAACTTTCTCCTGTTCGGAAGTTCTGTTTTCCAGTGCTTCGATCTTATATTTCGGAAGAGGGTTCAGAAGTTCAGCAACTATTTCTTCTGTAAGTCCTTTTCTGCTGATAAGAAATTTTACTTTATCTCCTTTTTTCCTGTCTTTAAAAAAACTGTTCAGTAGCTCTTCATTCATGCGGATTCCGTCTAATGCAATTATCTCATCATTAACATTTAGTCCCGATTCATAAGCAAATGTACCGGCATGAATTTTTGTGATTATAAGTTTTCCTTCAATAAGCTTGACTTCAAAATCCTGCATTACTGATTCAGTTTCGTTTTCGTTTACTAACTTTAATCCCGCATAATTCAGATAATCATTTACGGGAAGTTCTTCTGTTCCGTGTATAAATTTATCCCAGAATTCATCTAACTTTTTCCCGCAGACTTCTTCTGCTGCTTCCTTAACTCTTTTATCTGAATAACCCGCCGATCTGTCCTTTTTATAATCTTCATACAGTATGCGGAGTGCGTCATCAAGGGATTTTTTACTGCCGGTGCTTTTAATGATTTCAAGATTAAGCATCAAAGCAACAATAGCGCCCTTTGTATAATATGATACCTGTGTGTTATTATAATTTTCATCTTTTCTGTAAAACTTTATCCAGGTATCAAAGCTTGATTCTTCAACTGACTGATGAAACCTCCCTTCAAATCTCATTACATCATTCAGTTCTACAGAGAGAAATTCATAATACTCTTCGTCAGTCAGAATACCGCATCTTCTCAGAATCAGATTATCATAAAAACTTGTCCAGCCCTCGGCAACCCACAGTCCTTTTGTATAATTCTCATTGTCATAATCAAAAGGACCGAGTGCTTCCGGTCTGATCCTTTTCACGTTCCATAAATGAAAGAACTCGTGAGAAACAAGTCCCAGAAATTTTTTGTAGATCTTTTCATTTGTAAAATTCCATCTCGGGAACTGCACTACAAATGAATTCAGATGCTCAAGCCCGCCTCCGCCTTTTTCAACCAGATGAACAATGTAAGTGTAATCCTTATATGGAATTTCCCCGCCTAAAAGTTTTATCTCTTCTTCGGCAATTGTTTTGAAATCTTTTATGAGAGTGTCTTCGTCATAGTTTCCCTTTCCTGAAAGACAAATGTAATGTCTGATTCCTTTAATATCGAATTCAAGAATGTTCTGATTCCCGGCTTCAACGGGTGAATCGATGAACACATCATAATTTTCTGCAGAGTAAACACTTTCAGAATCTTTTGAAAGCCCGGTTGAAATCTTTTTCCAGCCAGGCGGAAGGTTAATTTCAAGAATGCATTTCCTGTTTTCATAACCTCTGACAAACATGAACACACCTGCATTGCTTAAGAAAGCATGTTCACTGTTAATCTCGCTTGTCCTTACGGTTAATTCGTTACAATATACTTTGTATTTAAATCTTATGTTTTTCCTTTTCGAAGTATCGGCTTTCCATGAGTTTTTGTTGATTTTTTCAACAGGGATTTTTTCCCCTGAAAAATTTTCCGCCCAGACTCCTTCGACATTTTTTGCAAATTCCCTTATAAGGTAAGAGCCGGGTGTCCAGACAGGCATTGAAAAAACCACAGAATCCAGATCAGCAGTGTTCAACGATATTTCAACTTCACAGTAGTGTGTATGAGGTTTACTGAAAGAAACCGAATAATTTATTTCGTGCAAAATTCCCGGAATAGTTTATTAATGAAATAAATACAATTCGTGAAAATGAACTGATTTATTACAAAAGTATGCATTTGTTTTTGAACATTAAACTTAAAACTGAATGCTTTTAATCCGTTCCAGTTTATGACAAAAACATTCCTTCGGATTCCCGGAAACAACAATCCTCAGATTATTTGTCTGACACAGCGGACATGACATCCTGCGGTTTTATTCAGGAAATAATAATATATCTGATTCAAATGTTCGGAATCAGTATAAAAAGCGCAGGCATCATTGTTAAGGTTCTGCGTGACCGACCACCAGTTCCCGAAGAAATTAACTACGGGATACTGACAGACAGTGTCATGCTTTATTCCGTAATGAAAAAGCTCGAGCGTCTTGCTTACAAGCAGTCCTTTTTCCGTGATCAGCTCTGTAACTTTCTTCCAGTCTTTTTCAGACGGAATCTGCCATCCTTTCGGAGCGATATTCCGCGGATCGTTGACGGCATACCAGTTGTAAAAAAGAATATTCATGTCAAAATAAATATTGACTCCGTTGTTTTCAGAATAACAGTAATATTCTCCGTTACCCGTATCCTTGAGCGATTTGTACTCTCCGTTATAATCAATTAAACCTCCGAAAGTGATCTCGTCCCCGTTTCTGTAATGTGTGACTTTCAGATCTTCGAGCATCCATTCCTGATCATTTAATATGATCGTCCTGTATATATTCCCGTTTACATCTTCAACTGTTCCGTTTCGGAATGAGAACAAACCCGGCTCGATCATTTGCAGATGCGGATCTACGGGAAAAGGTTTATTATATGTTTGGTTTGTCATAATAGGTCGATTTTAAAAAGTTTAAAATTTTTAACTTTTTTAAAAAACTGAAATAACAACAATTGCTTAACAGCATTAAACTGAAGTAAATCTTACACTTAATTTTACTGCATAGAGGATTCTGTAAAAATAAAATATATTGAGATAAATTTACTGAAAATTGCTCCTAAAGCTATCTGAATGTTTAAATGATTTTTTGGCGTGCAATTAACCTCCCGTATTAATTTTATAATAATTAAAATCAGAAGGTAGTTTTCGGGGAATGGTAACTGTACGGATTCTGCAGTTGTATTTCGAAGTAAATGATTTATATTTTTGTAGAAAGTGTATAGTTACCCTGACTACTTTCGTTTAAATGTATCGGACTGTTTTTAAAAAAAATATTCAATAATTTTTACACAAAATTGTTTCGGGATCATTGTAATAAACAAACTTTCCTGGGTTGGCTGAATAAATTTTTAAAATTCATAAATTAATTTATAAGAATTTATAATCAGATCAACAGTTATGCTTTATGAAACAATACAAAATAGTAAGCCGTAAGTTAAGTTAATTCACACCGTTATTTTTAAATCACAAACCACACACTCATAATGAAAAAACTATACTGTTATATATTTATTTTATTTGCTGTATTCTCCCTTCAGAATACTTCTTATTCGCAGTCATTCAGCAAAGAAAAAATTAATTATATCGACAACCTGCTAAAATCCTCTTATCCGCAAAAAGATCCCGGAATTTCAGTACTTATTTCGGAAAACGGAGTTCCGGTTTTTAAAAAAGGTTACGGTATGTCGGATCTGAAAACCGGAAGCAAAACTGATCCGGAAAATGTTTATGCGATCGGAAGCATGACCAAACAGTTCACGGCGGCAGGTATTCTCATACTTGCAAATGAAGGGAAGTTAAAACTTGAAGATGACATAAAAAAATATCTTCCTGATTACAATTCACACGGAAAAACTATAACTGTTGAAAACTGCCTGACTCATTCAAGCGGCATCCCAAGCTTTACCGAGATAAAGGATTTTGATAAGCTTTATCAGAAGAAATCATCAAGGGATGATGTTTTAAAGTTCTTTCAGGATGAAGAGCTATTATTTAATCCGGGTACTGATTTCAGTTACTCAAATTCTGCTTATTTCCTTCTCGGAATCATAATAGAAAACGTGAGCGGAATGTCCTATGAGGATTTCATACAGAAAAATATTTTTGATAAAGCAGGGATGAAGCATTCTTATTTCGGTGACTGGGATAAAAAATTTTCTAAGTTCGCCACGGGATACGAGCCTTCTGAAAAAGAATCTTATGTTAAAGCGTCATATTTCGACTGGTCATGGCCATTTTCGGCGGGGAATATAATAAGTTCGACGGGAGATTTGCTTTTATGGAATAATGCTCTTGTGAGCGAGAAACTAATTCCGGTCTCTTTGCTTAAAAAAGCATGGTCTCCGTATATACTTGCTGACGGCGTTAACTCAAACTACGGATACGGATGGAATGTCACTCACTTAGGTAATAACAGTTATACAATTGTCAGACACGGAGGAGCGATCAACGGATTTTTATCAGACGGGATTTATATTCCGGAAAAGAAAATTTTTATCGCTGCGTTATCTAACAATTCAGGTAAATCTCCGGATGCGGTAATGAATAAGATGCTTTTGAAAATTCTTGACATAAGTGATGAAGAACCGGCTGCAATTAATCTTGACAAAAGCACTTTTGATGAATATACAGGCGCATTTGAAGTTAACAGGAACGGAGCCAGACTTCTGAAGAATTTTTCGGATGATAAACAATACCGTTTTGTAATGAACGGGGGAGACAGTCTCATAATGAGCAGAACAGGCGGAAGTAAATTCGGCTTATTCCCATATGAAAAAGATAAATTCTTTGTAAAAAATTCCGGGAAAAGATTTGAATTCATCAGAAACAATGAAGGTAATATAACTGCTCTGAAAGTATTTGATTACCCTGTCACTTTCGGTCCGGCAGATGTATGTCTGAAGGTGAATGTGGAAATTCCTTCGGAAAGAAAGGAAATTACTCTGACTCCTGAAGCGATGAAAATATTTGAAGGAGAATACGAACTGCAGCCGGGATTTATTCTGAAATTTTTTGTGGAGGACGGAAAATTATATATCCAGCCGACAGGTCAGGAAAAACTTATCATGCATCCGGAAACTGATAATAAATTCTTTTTAAAGGAAGTGGATGCCCAGGCAGAATTTATTCGGGATTCGGATGGAACAGTCAACAAACTTATTTTTACTCAGGGAAGAAAATTTGAGTGTAAAAGAATTAAGTAATTGTTTAAATCTGTTTTATAAAATTAAATCCTGTTCGGAATTCAGGTTTTGAAATTTCTGAACAGGATTATTAATTTGTATTTGTTTTAGATAACGGATTATTAATTAAGAGTTAAAGATCAAGATAATTCATCTCTTCATCTTTAAAAATCTGTAAAACCTCCGACGGATTTGCGGCTTCTTCAAGTTTATCCCTGAATTCATCTTTATTCATGAGTCTTGAAATCCTGCTCAGTAATTTTATATGTGCATTAAGAAGGCTTTCTTTTCCGATTATCAGAAAAATGAATTTCACCGGTTCAAGGTCAATGGAATCAAAGTCTATGGGATTTTTTAATATTGCGAATGCTGCAACTATATCTTTTATCTGTTCAGTTTTTCCGTGCGGAATTGCAAATCCTTTACCTACACCTGTTGAAACAAGTCCTTCCCTGTCAAATACGCATTTTCTGACGCTTTCAATGTCAAGCATTAATCCGGAATTGCTTGCAAGATCAATGACTTTGTTTATTGCATCGTCCTTGTCCGTACATTCCATATTGGTCGAAATAATTTTCTCGTTTAAAATCTCGCTTATTTTCATATATCAATATCTTAACTGTTAATTATTGGAAAAATTTGTATTGCAAATATTTTTAACTTCAACTGAAATTCCTGAAACTTTATCCTGCTTTAATATAACTCTCAATCATTTTCTTAAAATCTTTCATTAATTTCTGTGCTTTAAGTCTGGTATTCGATTCGACATCCAGATGCACAATGTTCCTGTCCTTATCCGGAATGCAAAGGACTGTTGAGTTTATGTCAATGAATACTTTTACACCGTCTATCAGCTCTTGTCTGTACATGATCGTGTCTTCCATGAACTTCCTCATAATGCTTCCCTTCTCTTCCTTTGAACAGATAATGTTTTCCTTTAACATAAAGAGTTTTACAGTCGACTTTTCAATTTCTTCCATTGTCTGATTGCTTCTTGCTATGAGGTCCAGGATCTTTGCAACTGAAAACATACCGTCGGTGGAATAAAGAAATTCAGGAAATAAAAATCCTCCCCTGACACCGCCTACGAATTTAACATCAGCATCATCACATGCCATCATCATCGAGTAATGAGTGTCTTTCACTCTTACAACTTCAACACCGAATTCCTTTGCCACAATGTCAACCTCTCTTGATACCTGTACCGGGACTGCTATTTTCTTTACATCTTTCGTAACTATTAAAAACAGTTTCAGAACAAGGACAAGTAGCCTGTCGCCGCTTAATAATTTACCGTCACAAAGAGATAGCCAGATTTTTTCTCCGCCTGAATCCATCATGAATCCGATATCATAATTTAGAGACTTTACTACATAACTTACGTGGTCAAGCAGTTTTCTGAGTTCTTCCTCCGAGCGCGTGATCTTTTCGCTGTCAAGATGAGCGGAAAGGGAAACTACATCACAGTTGAATTCGCCGAGTATGTTCGGAAATATGGTGGAAGTAATTCCGTAGGAATAATCAATTACTATTTTGAACTTCCGTTTTCTGATTGCCAGCAGATCAAGACAGCCAAGAAAATGCTTCATGTATTTTTCATTCGTCCTTTCCTGATATTTAAATGATCCGACCTTGTCAAAATCCGCTCTTTTATATTCCTCGCTGAAAAATAATCTTTCTATGGATTTTGTTTTGTTGCTTGAAAGATCCCTTCCGTCCTTGTCAAAAAATATTATATCCGATGACTTTCTGTCAAAGGGAGACTTTCTGATGAATACTCCTCCTGACCCTTCGCCGCTTTTCAGTTCCTGTCTTAATATCGGAATCGGAATCACCTGATTATCTATTATATTTACCCCGGCAGACATTATACCGCTGGCTATCGATCTCTTTATCATATTTGATACATGATCACTGTCTCTTGCAATGAGCACTTTTTTTCCTCGTCCTATTGATGATCCGTAGACAGTTCCGAGTTTTGATCCGAACTCCGGATTGATCTGCAGATTTGAAAGTCCGGTGATCCTGGAATCTGTAAAAAGATCGCTGAAAAATCTGTCATCGTATATGAGACTGCGTGTGACTTTATCGCCGTTTTCAATCTGCTTATTGTCCCATATCTTCAGACTGGAACTGATGAATACATTATTTCCAATATTGCAGTTTTCTCCTATGAAAACATAATCGTTAATCCTTGTGCCTGTTCCGATGTAACAGTTATTTCCAATCACGTCAAATAAAAGTCTTGATCCCGAACTTACCTTTACTCCGTTCCAAAGAACAGAATTCTTAATCACAGCGCCTTTTTCAATAACTACATTGTCACCTATTATACTGTTATCAATATCAGCATTTTTGTCAATCTTTGATTTGCTGCTTATGCAGTTTCCCCGTTTATCGGTAACTTTTATGTATGACAGTTTTCCTTTCAGCGTATCCATGTTTGCTTCAATATACTCTTCCAGATTTCCGACATCCCTCCAGTATCCTTTTGTTTTAAATCCGTAAATGGGCACGCCGCTTTTCAGCAAAAGAGGAAAAAGATTCTGTGAGAAATCAAAATTCTCTCCCTCAGGAATGTAGTTAAATATTTCTTTATTGAAAAAATAAATACCGGTATTGATAGTATCGGAAAACACTTCCGATGATGACGGTTTTTCAAGAAACCTCACTATCCTGTCCTTTTTATCTGTCAGCACTATTCCGAACTGAAGAGGATTCTTTGATCTGTATAAAGAAAGTGTTGCAACAGTATTTTTCCTGTCGTGAAAGTCTTTTATTTCTGACAGATTAAAATCCGTTAATACGTCCCCGCTTATAACCACGAATTTATCCCTGATATATTTTTCCGCAAGCTTAACAGCACCGGCAGTTCCGAAGTCCTGATCAGGAACCACATATTTGATTTTTACCCCGAATCTGCTTCCGTCACCAAGATATTTCTGTATTGTTTCGGGCATATAAAAAAGCAGCACTACATAATCCTTAATTTTATGAGTCTTAAGCAGATTAATGATATGCTCTAATATCGGTTTGTTGACAATCGGTACCATCGGTTTGGGAATGTTATTAGTCAGAGGTCTTAACCTCGTCCCGAATCCCCCTGCCATAATTACTGCCTGCAAAGCTTTACAATGATTAATGAATAATGATTAATGAATATTGTTTTTATTCAGTTTAGTTTTTCTTTGAACTTATACGTGTTGTTTTTAAAATTGAAAATAATATCTTACATAGTTCATTGCATTCCTCAATTAATGAATTGAAAATCTTATCGTCTATATAATCAGTCTCCTTTAATAATCTGAGCCAGTAATGAGTTTCTTTTGCTTCTTTATAAGACAATGATATCTTGTTTGAAAAATCCGCTTTTGAAATACCGCCATCTGCTTCTTCTAACCGATTGAAGTACCGCTTTTTAATATCTGTTTTGAAAGTATATACTCCTTCTTTTCTTTTGTTAAATACTGATAAAGCTTTACGATTCTGACAGAAAATTTAAACGACTTAACTTTAATAACATTCTCTTTCATATAAACAATAAAATTTATGGCATATCTTTTAAATCCTTCACCTCATTTAAATTACTCATTACTCATTACTCATTACTCATTACTCATTATTAATTATTTTTTCTGAAAGTCAAAATTAACATCAGGAGCTTTCTCACTTCCTGTCACCGCTTTGAAGTATTCTTTTTCCTTGAATCCGAATATCTTTGCCATTATCAGTGATGGAAAACTTCTGACTTCTGTATTGTATGTCTGAACTGTTTCATTGTATCTTCTTCTTTCAACACTTATTCTGTTTTCAGTTCCTTCAAGCTGTGACTGAAGCTGAAGAAAACTTTCGTTTGCTTTAAGCTGAGGGTAGTTTTCGGAAACTACAAGCAGTCTTGACAATGCTGATGAAAGCTGATCCTGAGCTTTCTGAAACTGTTCGAATTTCTGCGGATCGCTGAGGTCTTCGGCACTGAGTTTTACCTGACCAACCCTGCTTCTGGCATCCGTCACTTCTGTCAGAACGCTTTTTTCAAAGTCTGCAGCCCCCTGAACAGTCTTTACAAGATTCGGAATAAGATCCGCTCTTCTCTGATACTGATTTTCCACCTGTGACCAGGCAGACGTTACACTTTCCTGCATCGTTACAAGAGTATTATATCCGCAACCATAAAAATTCGAGGAAAAAATTAATATTGTAAGTATATATATTACTTTAGTAATTCTTGTTTTCATATTTTGAATTTTTAATTTAATAATATTTTTCAAAAATAGTGTTATGCGTTTTTAAATACAATTCTTATTGTATTAATCTGCTTACCTGACAGGGAATTGAAAAACTGAATTGAGGTTTAATCAGATGAGGTAAAATTTTCCGGTTTAATCTGACTGATATTTTTTTGGACGAAATGTTTGCTGAATGATTTCTGATGACTTAAGATGATACTCCGAACATTTCCTTCCATTTGGAAAAATTATAAATCTTCCATATAAAATGAGATTTTATTCCGGGATCGGAAACTATATTATCGTAATTAAGAATAATGTCTTCAATATTCAGATATTCTTTCAGCTCATCCCTGTTTTCGTTAACGCATAAAATAAAATCTTCTTTGATCTTCATCATCCATTTTCTTTCAGGTGTCGGAAATCCTTTCTTATCACGCCTCCAGACAACCTTTGAGGGAACCAGGTCCTTTACTGAATTCCTCAGTATCCATTTGCTCCAGCCGTTGTGCATTTTATAAATACCTTCCGATTGGAAAAGCAGTTTGATGATCCTGTAATCGAGGAAAGGCGTCCGGGATTCAATGGAAAATTTCATTGCATTCCTGTCTTCGAATCTCAGCAAAGAAGGCAGAATATACCGGGTCAGGTCTTCATATAATTTCTGATTCAGATTGTCTTTTGTCCGGTAAGAAAGGATGTTTCTGTCTGTATGGCTTTTGAGAAAATCCAGGTTGTAATATGCGCTTGACGAACTTTTAAGATTTTTGTTCTTTGAATTTTTGTAATATTTAAATCCCCTTACTGAAATTTCAATTCCTTTCCTGAAATTCTTCATAAGCTCTGAAAACAGGTTCAGATAATTTCCCTGCTTCAGGAGATTTGAATAAAGGAAACCGAAGTAAACTTCATAACCCCCGAGCGATTCATCCGCTCCCTGACCGTCGAGAAGAACAGTTACATTATTCTCCCGGGCAAGCCGCATAACATTCCATTGTGCGTAAGGAGAAGTTCCTCCGAACGGCTCATCAAGCTGAAAAATGAAATCGTCAGCATCTTTTAGGAAATCCGCCTTGTCGGGAAAGACATAATGTGAGTTGCTGTCTGTACTCTTTACTATTTGTTCAATAAAATTTCTTTCGTCAATGGATGCATCGTCATACACTGCCGAAAATGTATTCTGTCCTTTGCCGGCGGCTGATTTATTTGATAGTGTATTGTTGTTCTCAAGTATTTTGTCTATGAGTGTTACAACGGTTGATGAGTCAAGTCCGCCGCTTAGACAGGTTCCTACCGGCACATCCGATCTTAATCTGAGTTTTACTGAATCATATATTAACTCCGAAAATTTCGTTTTAATAATTTCGAATTTACCTTCATCATAAACTCCCATCTCATTATTCACTTCGAGAGTAAAATATTTTCTGACAGAAAACTCCCGTCCCTGTATTTTAATAAAATGAGACGGAAGAAGATGTTTTATGTTTTTTATGAATGTATTTTCATTATGATCAGCAAAATTATAAACAAAATAATCATAAACATTTTCTTTATTGAGTTCTTTTCTGAAAGAAGTATCGTTTCTGAAATATTCTATAATTGATTTGAGTTCGGACGCAAAGACAAATCTATTATCATCTTTAAAATAATAGAACGGCTTTACTCCAAATCTGTCGCGCGTGCAGAAGAGAAGGTTTTTTCTCATGTCATAAATCGCTATTCCCCACATTCCGTTGAATCTGCCAAGACATTCCTCTCCCCACTCAATGTAGGCATTCATTATCACCTCGGTGTCTGTTCCGGTAAAGAATCTGTATCCTTTTGCGGTAAGCTCTTCCCTGATCTCAATGTAGTTGTAGACTTCACCGTTAAATATAATGCAAATATTTTTTTCCGGATTAAAAAAGGGCTGATGTCCGTTAACTGACAGGTCTAATATGGAGAGCCGCCTGAATCCGAATGCAAGGTTGAATGATTCAGAGGATGCTGAAAGTATATGATTCCCTTTTTTTATTGCAGAAGTGTCTCCGTATCTTTCTTCGGATTTGTTTTTGAATGTATTGAATAAAGCGTAACCTTCGTCATCGGGACCTCTGTGCCTGATAATGTTTACGGCTGCCTGAAGCGATCTGAAATCTGCATTAACTTCATCAAAATTTAATACGCCGAATATTCCGCACATATAAAAATACTTAACAGATGTTATTAGTTGTTCTATTTATTCTCATCTTTTTTAACATTCCCCGTGGTGTCATTTTTCTTCCTGTTTGTTACAAATCCGAAAACTCCTGCAAGCAGTATGATTCCGAGAAGAACATTCGCCCCGGTACTGATAGTTTTTCCCGTATAATATACCGCCGGTTCGTATCTGAATTCCACTTTATGCTTTCCCTGCGGGACAACAATGGATCTCAGTATGTAATCTGTTTTGTAAAACTCCGTTTCTTTGCCGTCAATATAAGCTTTCCATCCGAATGGAAGATATATCTCGCTGAATACAAGCAGATTGTTTCCTGATGCGTTTACTTCATATTCAAGACTGTGTATGTCTCCTTTCGTAAGCTTAACATTTGCATTTGAATCCGGCGTGTCAATTTTCTGATTTATGTCTTTTTCCAGGAATGCAGTCTTTCGCGGATCGAAGTTCATATCACGGATATTATTCAGTATAGTTATGTCTTTTTCAACTTTGTAACTGTCTGCAAAGAATGCCTTCGGAATGAAGTTCTTATTCTCGTAAATAAATTTTGTTCCCTTGAAAACCTGAACAAATGAAGTATCCTGCAGCGGTTTATCGGAAATTATATATTTCACTCCTCCGAGCGTAAGCAGCAGCGGATTCTCTCCTTCGGCTACATCCACCGCATCCTGATATATCCTTATCTTTGCTCCGTGATAACCGTTGAAAGAATGCAGTCTGTAATACGCCATCGTATTATCTGTTGTGAGTCTTCCGCCGTTGAACTCGGCAACCCTGTATGTATAAGTATCAGGATTTGTTTTAAGAAGCCAGTTCGTGTAATCCGTTTCAGCAAAAGCGTTCTTAGTTTCACCCGGACTGTCCCAGTGAAGCGTTTTGAAATCTACATTCCAAAGATCAATGACAGCTATTAAAATTGTCCCTGCGAGAAATATCTTTGCAGTTACCTTGTTTGCAGCATACATAAACATCAGACCTGCCACAAGCGCAATGAAAAATGCATGAAGCCTGAGGTCACTGATTGAGTTTGCATAAGCATTCGGTATTATTTGCTGCTTGATGTACTGGCTGATCTGCTGAGCATTCGCTCCCTGCTGTTTAAGTTTTTCAGCGAGAGGGCTTGAAGAAACTGAATCAGTATATGAACCTTCGAAACCCACTATAGAAATTAAAAACATAAGTCCGGCAATTCCGAAAAAAACATAACATAATTTCTTTATGCGGTCTTGTCCTGTTTTTTCTTTTAAGATATCAATTACAGATTTCAGTCCGAATCCTGAAAGTATTACAATTGCTATGTTCATGAAGTGATGAATCATCACAGGAGCGCGGAAACTGCTGAAGTAAGGAAAGTAATTGAAGAACAGATCATAAATCAGTGAGAAGTTTCTCCCGAAAGACATAAACAGAAAGACTGCAGAGATGACTGTCATCGCCTGTACGAACGGATTCTTCCTGAAATTGTAGAATATTCCCGCGACTGCTAGCATAAGAACTATCACTCCGAAGTACATCGGATTCGTCGTGAACGGCATCTGTCCCCAGTAAAGATTTGCTTTCTGCCCTTTTATTTCAACATCACCAAAACCATAATAATATGGAAGCAAAAAAGTAATGACTTCACCCGGACTGAAAGACCAGTTCGTCGCATACTGATAATCAAGCGGCTGATCGTCAGCAACTTTTTTATCTATCTTCGCCTCTATTCCCGCTTCGCCTCTCATTGAATACTTGTTGTATTCTTTCATTGTCATCATAACATCGGCATTCATCGCCACAGCCAGCAAAGCGGCGATCACAAAGAATATGCCGCTTTTAATTATTCCGGATATCTGAGTCTTCTTAACAATTCTGTAAATTATAAGATACAGCAGATAAATTCCCAGCATCAGATATGCATAGAATATCATCTGAATATGGTTTGAATTCAGCTGTATGTGCAGCATCAGTGCAAGCAGAGATAGATTGATAAGATTCTGAAATGAAAAAACAGATTTGCTTTTATCGTCAAACGAATCAATCAGCTTATCAAGAAATAAAAGTATAAGCGGAAAAAATGCAAGAGCAAGGACTTTTGTGTTATGACCTACAACAATCCGCTGAATGAAGTCAGTTGCAAATGTCGCCGTCAGAGCGCAGTATAATGCTATTAACTTATTTTTGAATTTATAATTTGAATAAAGATAAAAACCTATACCGAATATTGCATAATAAAGAATTACCGGAAGAACTCCGTTAGTCGAAGAATTCGTGATCGCTCCGTAAACAGAATCCCAGATGAAATAAAAGAAATCATATGATCGCGGATTATAGGAAATGATGGGAAAGTTCGGCATCCCCATGAAAATATATGGAACCCACAGCGGGAAAACTCCGCTTTTTTTTGCGTCATCAAGAAAAGTTCTGAATGAATCGGAAGCGATTATGTCGCTCGTTGCAAACACCTTTCCGCTGAAAACACCATCCTTGAAAAAAATAAGCACGGAAAGAAGTATGATGCCTATATAAATCAGGTTTTCATATCTTAAGAATGTGCTGTTGGTGTTGCCGGCTCTGATTCCTGAAAGAGAAGATGGATTTTTCAATACCGTTTTTTGCTTTGAGATCTGTTTTGCCATCAGTAAAAATTATTTCTGTAATGTTAATTAAAATTTTCGGTAAAGATACTTTAAAACAAAATAACTTTCTAAGTATTATTTGATATTAACAGATTCATCATGTAAATGAAAAATTTTACTACTATCCATTTACCTGAACTAAATCATTTCCGCGCCTTGCAGCCTGCCTCAAAAGCATTAAAATTCTTTCAACACACAGCAACAGTGATACAGAGGACTTAGTATTATTTCCCGTTTTTCCCGGTGCTTCTGCTTCTCTGTCCTGAATAATCGTTTCCGGTTTCAAAATTTCCTAAACAATTTTAGCCGGATCTTTTATGATCTTTGATAACTCCGACGCCTGACTTCTGCGGGAATATTTTTTATAAAAATCGTTTTGAATATTAATATCTTCTCCTTTGATACAACTGTTTATCAGATCGGAAATATATTGTGTCAGTTCGTTTTCCATATACCTTGCGAATGTTTTACCGGCTTTACATTCATTCAGTATAAAAGCAGCTTCGCCGTCAGGAGGTCCGATGCATATAACGGGCTTCCGGGAAGCAAGATACTCGAATAACTTTCCTGTAAGTATGCCTTTATCATTTTTAACATCGGGTATTACTAGAAGCAAAGAATCACTTTTCATAAGATACTTTACGGACTCGTCATGTGAAACTGCCGGTATCAGTTCCAGATTTCTGCTTAGAGAAATACTTGCGGCATAATCTATCAGAGATGATGACGGATTTCCTACAAATCTGAGCTTTATAACTGTTCCGGGAAACATTTCAGTAACTTTTTTCAAAGCATGAAAGAAAACCTTCGGATTATAACTTTCAGCAAGAGTACCGGTGTATGATATGATAAAAGTGCCATCAGGTGATTTTATTTCCTGACTTTTTAACATGAAATCTTCTTCGTCATAACCGTTAGGAATAACATAAATATTTTTTTTCCCGGAAGTTTTTGATTTGAATAATTCTTTCAGTTCATTACTGACCGTAACTACGAAATCCGCTTTGTTAAGAACTTCGCTCTCATACCGCAGATCTTTCAACTTTGCAAAATTCAGATGATGAAACTCATTGTAATAATAAATATCAGTCCACGGATCCCTGAGGTCGGCGATCCAGTTTAATCTGTCATTATAAATTTTTTTCAGCTCAAGTCCGATAAGCTGCGCCGAGTGAGGCGGACTTGTAGTGATAACCGTCTCAATGTTTTCAGTGTCGATTATCTTTTGCGCTTCATTCAAAGCAAACTTTATCCACCCCCGTCTTGCATCGGGTATGAAAAAATTGCCTCTTATGAATCGCGATGATTTTTGTATCAGTCCCGGATTACTCTCATTCGAAAATCCTGTAGGAATACTTTTTTTACCTGTCAGTCTTGAATATATTCCGAACGGCTCTGAAGTATCCGTTCTTCTCACATTTACTGAAGAGGGGATTTCATTTGCAAGAGTATTGTCAGTAAAAGGATAACTTGCTTTTTTTTCATCAACTGTAAGTACATACGGCTGTACTCCGAACTCCGGGAGGTACTTTACGAATTTTAAAGCCCTTTGCACTCCAGCACCTCCGCTCGGCGGCCAGTAGTATGTTACGAATAATATTTTTTTCAAATTCTGAAAAATTTATGTAAAGGCTTATCTGTCGTTTCGCTATAAAAGTATATGCAATACATATAACGCTGTCTTTTTCTAACGTTAGCCGTCAAGATTTTTCTTCATTAAATCCGAAATCAGTTTTGCATTGTCATTGTCCGCTTTTTCCAGCTCATATATCACTCTCTTCTGACTTTCCTCAGACCTGTTTTGAGAAAGCTTCTGTTTTCCTTCAAGCTTTGTTATCAATATCCTGAATGCAACAATCCCGTTCAGCAATCCTTCGAAATAACTCTCGCGGAGATTATCAGTGCTGTATGTGCTTTCTTTACCTTCAAAATATTTTACAAGATCTTTAACAATCTTTATCTTTTCCCCGCGGTCAGTTACGATCTCCATCTCACCGTAAGCATGCACAGAAAGATAATTCCATGTCGGCACGCTCTGATCTGTCTCATACCAGGATGATGAAATGTAATGATGAGCTCCGGGAAAAATCACAAGAACGTCTTTGTCAAAATCTATCCACTGGCTGTTTGCCTTTGCGATGTGGCAGTAAAGAGTTCCGTAAATTCCTTCAATCTTTTCGATCAAAACAGGAATGTGAGTTGCGTTTATCGTGCCGTTGTTTTTGGTAACAAGTATGGCAAAAGAGTTCTTCTCAATGAAACTATGGATTTCCTGAATGTCTTTGATTAACGAATGCGGAGGTATATACATTTAATTAATTAATAAAGATTAAATGATAAAATTATTTTTTCTCGGCGACAAGCAATACACCTGTGCCTTCCTTATTGTCTGTATTCAGATCAAGCCACATCAAAATCAGCACAAACCATAGAGTAAAGAGATAATAAAAAGGCAAAAGAAGAATAAAAAATTTAGATGCACCGGCGATAAGTATCGGATATTTGATGCCGAATCTCCAGGAGATGGTTCCATACTTTCCGTATGCATAGGAAAAATCCGTTACTTCAAGTCCGGCTCTGCTAACTTTTTCTGTAATGTCTTCTTTCGAATAACCAAGGCGAGCATGTTCTTCAATAAAGCTGTCATCTTCTTCCGAATGAGCATCGCTTCCGCCGAGATTTGAAGGTGTGTTTACTAAAAGTCTTCCGCCTTTCTTCAGGGCGTTTGCAAAATTCCTGAATACAAGTTCGTCTTCGAAAATATGCTCCATCACATCCACGCAAAGTATGAAATCAAACTGTTCTTTGTAATCTATCTTTGTCAGGTCTCCGATTTCAAATTTAACTTTGCCATAGCCTGTTTTCGAAAAGAATTTTCTGCAGTCCTCTACCTGTTCTTCCTTTACATCAATGGCAAGTATATCTGAATCAGGAAATCTCTTCGCCATGAAATAAGTGTATTGTCCGAAACCCATTCCGGCATCGAAAATTTTCATTACGGTGTTTTCCGGATAATACTGTCTTATCTTCTTTCTAACATGCCAGGAACGGAGAAACATCAGGTCAAGAAGAAAATAGAATACTTTTCTCAGAAAAGCATTATTGGAAACTATGTCGCCGAAAACTTTTTTTACGGGATCGTACTTCAAGGCAATAAATAATTAATATTTAATAATTAAATCTTTATGAAATTGTTACTTGCTGAGTTCACTGTTTTACTAAATTTTTAATTGCATCCGTAAAAGTTTCCCAGGAGTAATTTTTTTTCTCCTCGCCTGCATTGCGGGAAAAATTTTCTTCAAGTCCTTGTTCATAGAATCTTATTACACTGTCGGCAATTGCTCTGGAATTTTTCGGTTCAACAATGAAACCTGTCTTATTATTAAGGACAACTTCAGACAGCCCGCCGACATTTGTCGCGATAACCGGCTTGTCATAGTAATATGCGATCTGAGTAATTCCGCTCTGTGTCGCGTCGATGTAAGGAAGTACAACGCAGTCAGAAGCGCAGAAGAAAAATTTCACTTTCTCATTAGGGACGTAATCCGAAACAATCGAAATATTGTTCTCTAACATGAGTTCCTTTATCTTATCCCTCGTGACTGATTCGTCTTCATAAAATTCGCCGACTATCAGAAGCCTGACTTTCAATTTTTTCAGTATCTCCGGCATTGCATCTATCAGATAATTCAGTCCTTTGTATTTTCTTACATAGCCAAAAAATAAAATAACTTTTTCATCAGCAAGGTCAATTTTAAAATCATCTTTCAGAAACCGTTTCGATTCTTCTTTACCGGCAGCTTCGCCGAAAATATTATATATAGGATGTGGTGTTAACTTATACGGTTTGCCTTTTACGAATTTTTTCAGATCCTCTTCAACGCTTTTGGAATGAATCATAAAATAATCCCCGGCTTTGAATATCAGTTTTATGAGAAAGCTGTCTCCGGGTCTGTGTTCGTGAGGAATGACATTATCACAGATAAATAAAATTTTCGCTCCGGTTTTCTTTTTAACATATCTGCAAATAGTATAAAATGCGGGAGCAAAAAAAGGTATCCAGAATCTCAATATAAGAAGATCGGGATTTTTTTTTGCGATTTTCCTTGCTGTACTGCGCCAGTTAAAAGGATTTATTGAATCTATTATCTGAGTATTCGGAATTTTCTTTTTTATTATATCATTGCCGCTTGTATCTTCCTGGCTTTTTCCGGGAAACAGAAGTTTGGGATACTGCCTTTTAAAAGAAAATATTTCGACATCATTATCCTCCGAAAGATAATTCGCCAGTATGCCGTTAAGCTGCGCCATAGCGCCCCTAAGAGGATACGCCGTACCGATAATGATTATTTTCATTTAGTTTTTTAAAAGTAACTGCAAAATATATTAATTCAGACTGAATTTCTAAGCAAAAGTAAGTTCAGTGAATAATGTCCGATATATGATAAATAAAAAATTTAATTACGGTTAAGCATAATAAAATTTATAAAACTTTTTATGCGATAAACTTTACAGAATTGAACGCATCATATTACTCTGTTTATTGTTATAATTGCAAATTGTAAAATTATTGTATATTTTCTTAAAAACCATTACGGGAGGCAGATAATGAAAACTCTGAAGGAATTTTTAAACAACAGACCCTTGCATTTTGTAAGAACAGGGATGTATGTAATAGATGTTGCAAAATTCATGGGTATGCACAATATCGGAGCGGTTCCGGTACTCGAGCAGTCGGATAAACTCATGCTAAAGGGAATTTTTTCCGAGAGAGACCTTCTCCGCAGATGCATTGCAAAGGATCTGGATCTTACGGTTATAAAAATAGATGATGTGATGACCAAAGACATCATACTTATTGAATCTCACGATACACCTGAGTATTGTCTGCAGATAATGAAGCAGGAAAAAATAAGACACATTCCTGTAATCGAAAAGCAGGATCTTATAGGGATTATCTCTATGAGAGACCTGATGCTTTATGACAATACACAAAAAGATGAAAAGATCGAATTACTGAATTCTTACATTCAGTTCAGCGGTTAAGGGAAAATGCCTGAGTCAGATAAATAAGGAATTCATTCCAATGATTGACTTCATTAAAAAAAACAGATTTTTCAGAATAATTATATGAAATCCGTTTTTCCGGATCTCGTCAGTTGAAAAGAATATTTGAATTTTCAGAATTAAAGAATTGTTGTCATTTCTAACCTAATTTTACATTTAATACATATATGAATTTAAAAGAAATAAAAACGCTCGGAGAACTTAAGCGCTCCGGTTATGAGACATTGTCCGTAAAAGATGAAATCAGAAAAAATCTTACCAAAAAAGTTGCTGACAGAGAAACAATTTTTGAAGGGATAGTTGGTTATGAGAATACTGTAATTCCTTCAATAGTAAATTCGCTTCTTGCAAAACATGACATAATACTTCTGGGACTCAGAGGTCAGGCAAAAACAAAAATTGCAAGAATGCTTCCTGATCTGCTTGATGATTTTATACCGATTGTAAAAGGATCTGAAATAAATGACAATCCTTTTCATCCTATATCAAAATTCGCAACAGATATGATCAGCGAAAAAGGAGACGATACTGAAATTGAATGGATATCTCGAGATCAGCGTTACAGTGAAAAACTTGCCACGCCTGATGTCAATATTGCGGATCTGATAGGTGATATTGATCCGATAAAAGCTGCAAATCAGCGCCTTCATTATTCTCATGAAGGAGCGATTCATTTCGGAATTATTCCCAGAACGAACAGAGGTATTTTTGTAATCAACGAACTGCCTGATCTTCAGCCTCGCATACAGGTCGGACTGCTTAACATCATGCAGGAGAAAGACATACAGATAAGAGGTTTCAATATCAGAATTCCGCTGGATGTCCTGATGGTGTTTACTGCAAATCCTGAAGATTACACAAACAGAGGAAACATCATCACACCTCTGAAAGACAGAATAGATTCTCAGATTATTACACATTATCCGAAAGCGCTTGAAGACGGGATCAAAATCACCGAGACATATTCATGGACAGACAGAAACCCCAGAAAAAAAGTAATCATACCTTATTACTTCAGGGAGATAATAGAGATGACAGCTGTACAGGCGAGGTTAAGCGAATTCGTGGATCAGAAATCCGGAGTAAGCGCAAGATTAACAATTTCATCCACGGAAAATCTTATAAGCAATGCAGAGAGAAGGGCTATAATGAACAATGACGATATGATTATGCCAAGGATGTGCGATCTGCTTTCGATCATTCCCGGAATAACAGGAAAAGTGGAACTGGTTTTTGAGGGCGAGCAGGAAGGATCTATAAAAGTAGCAAAGGCATTATTGTCAAAGTCCGTAAGGGAAATTTTCAGAAAGTATTTTCCGGATCCGCTGATGAAAAAGAAAAAAACAGAAACCGGAAAAGATGTCAAAGATCCGTATTCTGAAATTCTGGAATGGTTTCAGTACGGCGGCAAAGTGAATATTAAGGATGATATGACATTCAAAGAATACTTAAGCGAATTAAGGAAAGTTGACGGACTTGAGAAGTTTGTCAAAAAATATCCTCAGTTTTATGAAAGTGAAAACGAACTTGCATCGCTTATGGAATTTGTGCTTGACGGGCTGCATCAGAATTCCAAGATTGCAAGGGATGAAGTCGATGCCATAGTAGTATATAAGGATCTTGTCGGAAGTATGTTCACTCAGGGCGGGGACAGCTTCGGCGGATTTGAGGATGAGTTTTACAGATAAAAAGTATCCGGTAACAGAAAAAAAAATTAATAATTATGCCGCACAAACTGCGGATAAACTCATTTATTATATTTAATTAGTGAACAGATTTGTTTAAAATGACTTACGATGAACAGATTTGTCCTAATAATTTTTATATTTCTCTACTGTATCAAATGCTTTCCGCAGCAGCGGCAGGATACACTGGCAGTTTTTAAAAGTAATGATTCACTTTCACTCCCGGCTGCTGATAATACGGATACTTCCCGTATCGCAAAATCAGATGTTGATGCGCCGATAATTTACACGGCAAAAGATTCTCTCATTTATGATCTGAAAAACAAAAAAGTTTATCTGTACAATGAAGCGCAGCTTGTTTACAAAGACCTGAAACTCGATGCGGGCAGAATTAACATGGATGAAGATTCGCAGACTCTTGAAGCATACGGAATACCTGATACTTCAAATGCCGGAAAGTTTTTACAGACTCCGCTCATGTTTCAGGGAAATGACAGGTATGAAGGTGCAAGATTATCATACAATTTTAAAACTCAGCAGGGTAATGTATCTATGGGTTTCAGCGAAGCCGAGGTAGGATATTATTTCGGTGACAGGATAAAGAAAGTAACAAGCGAAGTGCTTTTTATTAAGAACGGGATTTACACGACTTCGACTGACAGGGAAGACCCGGAGTATTATTTTCTATCTCCGAAAATGAAAGTGATTCCCAATGATAAAGTGATTGCACAGTCAGTTTTTCTGTACATTGAAGGCGTTCCAGTTTTCTGGATTCCGTTCGGAGTATTTCCTAACAGATCAGGCAGGTCATCAGGTCTGATCCCTCCGACTTTCGGAGATGACGGCACATACGGAAAATACATATCAAAGCTCGGATACTTCTGGGCAATAAATGATTACACTGATCTTGCACTGACCGGAAGTTATTTTACAAAAGGAAGAACCGATCTTTACGGGCAATTCAGATATGCATTGAAATATAATTTTTCGGGAAATGTAAACGGAGGTTATTCCAGGCTGAGACTCGGAGAAACCACTGATTTCGGTAACCAGCAGTCAGATGCATGGGGTCTCAATGTAACTCATAATCAGCAGATTAATCCTACATCGCGTATTGATGCAAGTCTTGCCTTTGTAAGCAGTAAGAATTTTTATAATGTAACGACAAATTCGCTTTCCGAACTCCTGCTTCAGAATGTACTTTCCAATCTTACTTATTCTAAATTCTGGGAAGGGACACCTTTATCACTGAGCGCGAATTATTTCAGAGATCAGAATCTTCAGACAAACGATGTTACGGAAAGAATTCCCTTTGTAAATTTTACAATATCTCAGACTTATCCCTTTGAATCTGATATTTCCGATTCCTACAGTAAAAAGTTCTATGAATATTTTAATTACTCATACAACGGCAGTTTTCTGAATAACAGAATAAAAAGAACGGTAAATTCCTCTCAGAACACAGACAGCACATACAATGATATGCGGTCAGGAATCAGGCATAATCTGAATCTCGGTTTGACTCCGAGATTTGATTTTATTAATCTTACACCTTTTATATCATACAATGAAATCTGGTACAACAAATATATTACCAGAAATTTTCAATCGTCCGACAGTACCGTCGTAACTAATGATGAGAAAGGATTTAAAGCCATGAGATTTTTTAGTATGGGTGTAAGTCTGTCAACAAGATTTGTGGGTATTTTCAATCCGAAAATTTACAATGTTACCGGTATAAGACACACGATAACTCCTTCGGTCTCTTTTTCGTATCAGCCTGATTTTTCCGACCCTCAGTGGGGTTATTACAGGACATATACAAATGCTTCAGGTCAGGAAGTAAAGTATTCCATATTTGAAAAGGAAGTTTTCGGTAGCGCTCCTTCTGGAAAATCTCAGTCTCTTTCTTTTTCGGTCGGGAATGTCTTTGAAATGAAGACAAAGCTGAATGACACAACTGAAAACAAGTTTCAGCTTCTTAATTTTGATGCAGGAATTAATTACAATTTTGCAGCTGACTCATTGAGATTTTCAGAACTGTTCACCGGATTCAGAACAAGCATAGGAAATTTCCTTAATATTTCCGGAAGCGCCTCTTTTAATCTTTATAAATTCGATGAGTTATCTAACACCAGAATTAATAAATTCCTGCTTGGTACGGACGGAAAGATAGCTGATCTGACTAATTTCAGTTTCAGCATGTCAACTAATTTTAATTTCGGATTCTCAAATAAAAACATCCCTTTAAAAAAAGATACTGTTGTATTGTACGATTCACTTAAGGGAAGGGGACAATATAAAGATGTAAGAATGAATAAAGCTGATGAAATAAATTTCGATATTCCTTTCAGCGGGGGATTCGGATTTAATTATTCGGAATCAAAACCGGGAAAAATCGTTACTAACAGGAGTTCGAATCTTTCAGGGAATGTTGCATTTAATCTTACCGAGAAATGGCGATTCACATTTTCAGCAAGTTATGATATTGTAAACTCACAGTTTGCCGCTCCTTATCTGACGGCATACAGGGATCTGAATTCCTGGGAGCTTAATTTCAACTGGTATCCTGCCGGAACTTACAGGGGATTTTCTCTTGAGATCAGGATAAAAGCTCCGCAGCTCAGGGATATTAAAATATCAAAAAAGACAAATTCAAGAGGAGTATATTAGACAATGCAGAAATATTCGGGAGCAGGGAATAAGTTCATCATTATTGATAATCTTAAAAATGAGATTACAGACCGTGAAAAAAAGACCATTGAACTCTGTTCGTCGGAAGAAAACAGTGAAACCGACGGTGTAATTTATGTAGAGAATTCTGATGTTAGCGATTACAAAATGAATTATTACAACAGGGACGGAACAGGTAACGCTCTTTGCGGTAACGGATTAAGATGCACTGTGAAATTTATCGAAGATAACCGGATCTCGGATAAGACAGATCTTAAGATCGAAGCTGTTTCTGATATTTATGAATGCAAGAATTTAAACGGCGGGATGATATCTGTTGCTTTCCCTCCTCCGGGAAAAATAAAAACCAATTTCAAACTTAAGGTTCATTTTCAGGAATGGTGGGAAATGCTTAACTGTTCTTATGTTGAATGCGGATCACCGCATATAGTTATATTCATTGATGAAATTGAAAAACCGGTGATAACAAGTTTAGAAGAGGTGAATATCACAGAATGGGGAAGAAATATCAGGATGCATAAGGACCTTATGCCGGAAGGAGCGAATGTGAACTTTGTAAGGGAAATTTCTAAAGATGAAAGTGAAATTGAAATCAGAAGTTATGAAAGAGGAGTTGAAGGCGAGACTCTTGCCTGCGGTACGGGCGCTTTGTCATCTGCGCTGATATATTTCATATTAAGAAATCAAAAGGATGAAGTGAAAGTTCTTACAAGATCAGGTGAATATCTGTATGTAAAGTTTGATATAGAAAAAAGGAAGCTGAAAAAAATATTTCTTACAGGAAATGCGGTAAGAATTTAAACGGAAAGTAAATTACATTACAAATTGCGGGTATAAATAAAAAAGGTGTCTTTTCAGACACCTTTTTTTATTGGAATATTTAAATCTGTTTTTAGAATATGATAAATCCTACAGAAGCATTTGAAAAGTACCTTGTTGAAAGTGCATGGTATTTTTCAACTCCGCCGATCAGATTAAATGTAATGTAGTTCTCAAGATAGAAAGTGAATCCTGCTGAGAAGAAGTGATCAACAGCTGATTTATCAAGACCAACAGATCCGTTGCCTGCATAAAGCTGATTTAACTGAGCTCTGTAACCTGCATTAAAAGAAATTCTGTTTGTCAGATTGTAATAATAATTGACTCCGGCTGTTCCTGTAACAAGTTTAGCAAAATTGCTGTCAAGAGGGGAACTTACATCAGCAAATGAAGTGATCTGATGTTTTATTCCGATAGGATAAGCATATCTTGCTCTGAGATCGGCTGTTGCCGAAGGTCTTTTAATTTCTTCGTTTCTGGTTAAAAGATTGTATGCAACACCAAGTCTGATATCTCCGCCGTACAATCTCGGATTGATGAACTGATTTGTACCATAGAGAACGTCTCTGATTCTCATAAATCCTAATGAACTCAGGCTTTCAGATTTAGAAACTCCTGAATTTACAACTTCTTTTTGAATGTCTTCAATAATTCTTGCTTCGTACAAAGCTTTGTATTTATCTCTGTACTCACCTTCCCTGTCAATTATCTGAGCAATTTTAAGCATTGTGGATTTCGGCATGAATGAAGATGTTACTCCGCCTTTTTTAAGGTCTTGATCTATTCTGATTGCTTTAGCAAGTGAAGTTGCATTCACCTGTCTTCCGTATCCAACGCCGCCGAAAATATTTACTTCAGGTCTGTTGTCTTTTCCGAATTCTCTTTTTCTTAAGAAATTGGATTTTAATTCGGCATTAGCAAAAAATCCTTTTGTATTACTGAAATATTTACTGTAATCTGTTGCAAGTGTATAAGAATATCTGATTGTATCTTCTCTTAAGGAGCTTAAACCACCTGTAAAATCCAGATTCCATTTCATTCCGGGTGAAGAATAGAACTGCGAATAGATCGCTTCTAATCTGCCGTTGCTTGTAACTTGTTTCGCTGATAATGAATCATCCGGATCTGTTTCAGCCCAGCTGTAAAATCCGTTTACAAGGAATTTCCTTGCTGTACTTACCGGAATATCAAAATCAGTAATCTTTACATTCTGTGAATATCCGAGTGACGAGATAAACAAGAACAGAAAAATGTATTTTAAAATTTTCATTTGTTTCCCTTTCAAATTAGTTTATAAATATAAGTAATATAAAAAATTTAAAATAAAAACTTAATGTAAAAAGTTAAGTTTATAAAAAAAAATTTATGTCTTGCAAATTTTTACAAAATTGCTTTTTATACACATAAAATCAGTTCGAATCTTTATTTTCCCCCTAAATCTTAAAACATTGAAAAATATTGAATAAAAAGAATTTAATTGTTATCGGTGCAGGTCCCGGAGGATATGCTGCTGCATTTCTTGCTGCTGACCTTGGGATTGATGTGACTTTAATTGACAATGAAAAAAACCCAGGCGGTGTTTGTCTGTACAAAGGTTGTATACCATCAAAAGCACTTCTTCATTCTGCAAATGTTATTTCTGAATCAGAAAAAGCAAAAGAGTTCGGCATTGAATTTAAGAAACCTGAAATCAACCTCAGTAAACTGCGTGAATGGAAGAATAATACCGTTAATAAACTTACAGGCGGACTCGGTCAGCTTTGTAAACAACGAAAAGTAAACTATGTACAGGGTAAAGCAATGATCCTGAACAATGAAAGCATTGAACTCTCGAAAGAGAACGGTGATAAGGAAATACTGAATTTTGAAAATCTGATAATTGCCACGGGTTCGCATCCTTTCATAATTCCGGGTGTTGACATTGAATCTCCTGTATTCATGGATTCAACTGATGCTCTTGAAATTGAAGATATTCCAAAAACACTTTTAATAATCGGAGGAGGTTATATCGGACTTGAGATAGGAACGGTTTATGCGGCTCTCGGCTCAAAGGTATCTGTCGCGGAAATGTTACCTGAAATACTTTCAGGAGCAGACACTGATCTGGCTGCTGTTTTGAATAAACATATTAAGAATATATTTGAGACGGTTATGGTAAATACTAAAGTCGTTGAGACAAAGGAAACAGGAAAGAGAATAAAGGTTATATTTGAAGATAAAGATAAAAACAGAAGTGAAAAGATTTTTGATAAAGTACTGATTGCAGTCGGAAGAAAGCCGAACTCTAAGAATTTTGGTCTGGAAAATACAAAAGTAGAAATTGATGAAAAAGGATTTATTAAAGTAGATAATCAGATGAGAACAGCGGAAAAGAATATTTTTGCAATAGGAGATGTGGCAGGTGAGCCGATGCTTGCTCATAAAGCTTCACATGAGGGAAGAACTGCCGCAGAAGTGATAGCAGGTCATAAATCTGTTTTTGAACCTAAGGCAATTCCTGCAGTAGTATTTACAGATCCCGAAATAGCATGGTGCGGATTAACCGAGAAGGAAGCAAAACTGAAGAATATAAAAGTGACTGTTGCAAAATTTCCATGGGCTGCATCCGGAAGGGCAATGACTATAGGGAATACTGACGGACTCACAAAACTCATCATAGATCCTGAAACAGAAAGGATCCTCGGAGTAGGAATAGCAGGACCCGGAGCAGGTGATCTGATATCTGAAGGAGTTTTTGCTATTGAAATGGGGGCAAATGTTACCGACTTAAAGCTTACAATCCACCCTCATCCGACTCTTTCAGAAACAATAATGGAATCGGCGGAAGTGTTTTTCGGTCAGAGTACGCATATTTACAGACCGAAAAAATAATTACAAATTACGAATTACGAGTTTCAAGTTTCAAGTTACGAGTTAAAAGTTTATGAGTGATGAGTTTCAGTATATATTTTATGAATACATAAATATAAATGGTGATTTAATAAAATGAACATAGCAGACAGAAATTTCGAAAGTGAATTTGAATTCAAATCTTCCCGCAGTGGCGGAAAGGGAGGTCAGAATGTCAATAAAGTAGAGACTAAGATCGAACTTAATTTTGATGTTCCAAATTCTCTTGTTCTTAATGATGATGAGAAAAATAAAATATTAATGAAACTTGAGAATAAAATTGATAAAAACGGAATCCTGCAGATCGTTGCTCAGACTGAGCGTTCTCAATTAATGAATAAAATAAAAGCACGGAAAAGATTTTATGAATTGATTGAAAGCGCATTAAAAAAAGAAAAGTTAAGAAAGAAGACCAAACCTTCTGATTCTTCAAAAGAAAAAAGGATTGAAACAAAGAAAATAATTTCCGGAAAAAAAGTTATGAGAAAATTAACGGATAAAGATTTTTCGGATTAAAACGGGTTAAGTTAAATACAGAGTCACGGAGACACAGAGATTTTTGAACAAAGATAAATATATCAATTTGATGTTTTTAAAATTTAATAAATTTTATATTGATTAATTTTAATGTTCCGCAATTAATACAGACTCTTAAATAGAATTGTAAATTAATTTTTATTAAATCTAAATCTTGAAATGTTACAATCTCTGTGTTGAAAGCACAAACTTTCCGTTACAAATTCATCATCATCGGATTTTCTAATGTTTCAGCTATCCATCTTAAGAATCTTGCAGCATCGGCTCCGTCAATGATCCTGTGATCATAAGTTAACGAAAGCGGCAGCATCATCCTTGGTTCGAATGTCCCGTTTATGTAAACAGCTTCCCTGCTTCCCCTTGAAACTCCGAGAATGGCGACCTGAGGCGAATAAACTATCGGATTGAAATGAGTTCCGCCGATTCCTCCGAGATTTGATATAGTGAAATTACCGCCGTCCATCTCATCAGGAGTTATCTTTTTTGTTCGGGCTTTTTCTGCAAATGAATTCAGTTCTGCCGAGATTTCAGTGATTGATTTTTTATCTGTGTTTTTAATTACAGGAACAAGCAATCCCCTGTCTGTATCAACTGCGATTCCGATGTTGAAATATTTTTTCAGAACAATTTCTTTCTTATTTGCATCTATGCTGGAATTGAACTGAGGAAATTTATTTAAAGCTTCAGAACAAACTTTTACAAGCATTGAAGTTATAGTAAGATGTCCGCCTTTTTCTTCGACTGATTTGGAATATTTTTTTCTGAATTCTTCAAGCCCGGTTATATCAGCTTTGTCTGACTGAGTTACCATGGGAATTGCAGACCAGGCATTAGCCATAGATTCGGCTGTAATCACTCTTACCTTGCTCATTGGCTGAATTTCCACTTCTCCCCATTTTCCGAAATCAGGCAGGGATCTGGCTGATACAAAAATTCCTTTGTCCGGGGAAGTCATTTTTGATTTGACAAAATTCTTAACATCTTCCTCCATGATCCTTCCGCCCTGACCTGATCCTGACACTCTGTCAATCTCCACTCCCAGCTCTCTTGCAAGTCTTCGCACGGAAGGGGTTGCAGGCGCGGATTCCTGTTTTGCATGATAAGGAACCGGATCTTCTGATCTGAGTATTGCAGGAGATTCTGCTTTTTCTTCAACTTTTTTTTCAGAAAGAACTGATTTATTTTCAGCTGTTGGTTCTGATTTTAAAATATCAGCTGATTTATTTTCTTCTTTTACTTCATCCTTTTTTTCAGTTATTGTTTCAGTTTCTTTTTTATTTTCCGAGCCGTTTGATTCAAGCTTTAAAATTACACTGCCGATCTTAATGCTTTGTCCTTCTTTTACATTTATCTCTTTCACTGTTCCTTCTTCAGTGGATGGAACTTCAAACATTGCCTTATCAGTCTCAAGCTCAATTACCGGCTGATCTATTTTTATTTTATCACCAACTGAAACAAGAATTTTTACTACATCACCTGTTTCGACATTGTCTGAAACTTCAGGCAGTTTTACTTCTTTTATCATATAAAATTTTTAATTAAACTTCTTTTTGAAATATTTCACTGAATATTTTCTCTAAATCATAATCGAGGTTTCCGTTATAATCTTCATATGGAATTTTTAAATTTTCTAATGCAATTTTAAATCTTCTAAATCCATTTTCACTTCTCAATTCCACCCAATTTATTTTTAAGCTATCAAGTTGATTTTTATTTTGAATTGAGAGCTTATCAGCTATAAAAACATTTGTTGATCTTGCAATAACAGCATCAGCGCTTTCAGGATTTCCAATTCCCATTAGTTTGACTTCACATAAATATTCTGAGTTTCCATTTATTAGATAAAAATCTATTTCTCTATCAAACCCTTTTGCAATATTTTTTTTAAATTTTGCATTGTAATTATTTTGATTCACAGAATATAATTTACAAATAGTTTCCATTAATGGTTTTTCAACCCTCTTTCCAGCCGTACTCCAAAGTCCTCCTCTTAATTCAGATCTCTTTACAGCAAGAGTGTTTATTACAATTAAACTTTCACTAACATTTAAATCTACACTTACACCTTTGAACTTAATAGTTAATGTTAATTCAAGTTCATGCTCATCTTTCACTAATTGTTGAATACTTTTATATAAAATATCGTAATGTTCATTCGATGCATCAATAATAATTTCTTTAGTAGAAGAATTGAACATATTATGGATTGTCTTCTTGTTTAATCCTGAATTTATTGCGATTTCCTTTGGGGGTAATTTTGGATTTAAAAATTCATTTTTGTACCAATCCGAAGTTATGTTTTGACTTTTTAATTTTGCATTTACTATTTTTTTGAAAAATTCGATTGCAAATTGTAAAAATTCTGCATTTATTAAATTAATTACCTCAATTCGATAATCCTCACCTTTTAGTAATTTTTTTATAATGTTTTTAGCAACTTGCTCTGTTAAAGTCATGTAATTATTGTTTTTTTAAATTCTGGATATGTTAAAAATTTAGAAGATAGTTCATTAAATATTGTGTCTTTTGTAAGAAATGATTTCATGTATTCAAAGTACTTCTTTTCAATTTCGGTTAAAAAGAAATACCTATTCAAACTTTTAGCAGTTCTTCCAAGTGTTCCACTTCCGCCAAAAGGATCAAAAACCAAATCACCCTTAAAGGAATAATATTCGACAACTCTCTTACATAATTCAACTGGAAAAACTGCAGAATGGGTTTTGTCAAATTTTGGATCAATTCGCCAAACATTTGAAGTTTCATATCCATCTTCCACTTTACTTTCTTTTATTGTTTTCCAATTGTATTGTTTTATATTCCAGTCAATTAATTTATCGGTTTGTTTTCTATATACCATTAAATACTCAGTAATAGCATTTGGTTTATACCCTATAGGTTTTCTATGCTGAAGAAATCCAGCATTTCGATTTTTTACACTGGCTTCAGGTTTTAGCCAAATAATATCATCAATAAATTCCCAACCCATATTAACAAGATATGGATGTAAATCAAAAGGAATTGGATATCTTTTACTTGAATGAGAACGACTGATTCTTGGAATAATTATCGGTGAAGTATTTACTATTAAAAATCTACCTTCTTTTGTTTTTTTAAATACCTCTAAGAAAACTTCATTTAGGAAATCTAAGTATGCTTGATAACTTGGATAAATAGAATAATCTCTGGCATTATAATATGGAGGTGATGTAAAAGTTAAATGAAAACTTTCTTCAGGAATACTTCTTAAAATTTCTCTAACATCTCCATTAACAATTACATTTTTTAAAAAATCATAAGATTTTGAATGTGGTTGTTGGTTCGTTTTATCTTTTGTATTTGCAAAATATTCTTTGTAAATAACTGTTCGAATCATTTCATTTTCGTGATTTATTAATTCTTTTAAACAATTATCAATGCGTTCATTTCCTTTAAAAATTAAAAGTCCTCTAATTGCTTGTATAATAACTTTTGGATCTTTGTCATTTAGTATTTGAATTAAAATATTTTGTGCTTTTGGATTTCTCATTCTACCAATAGAAGAAACTGCCTCTCTTCTAACTGTAGTATCTTCTTCGCAATTAAGAACATTTATTAATGTATCTAAATTTTGATCACTAGAGATTTTACCTAAATTTTTTACAACCCAATATCTAACTTGTTGACTTTTATTTTCGAGTAATTCAGGTAGCCAACTTCCGTCAAAGTCATTTGGTAATCGCCCCAAATTTTCCAGAATATTTAGAATGTACTTATTGCTTTTCAAATTCTCTCTAATCAAAAAAGCAATATCGTCGTTACCTTTTGCTTTTAATTCTTTAATGTTTTCTTTTGTAAGCATTATTAATTAAACTTTAACCGGATTTGGTTTATTCTGGTCCAATCCGAAATCTTTAATAGCTTTTTCCACTTCAATCGGATCTATTTTCTTTTCCTTCGCAAGAGAATTAAGAACAGTAACTGTTATGTATTTGTGATCCACTTCAAAAAAGTCTCTCAGCTCTTCTCTTCCGTCGCTTCTGCCGAAACCGTCCGTTCCGAGAAAACAGAAATCTCCGGGTATCCATTTAGACACCATTGCCGGTAAAGCTTTAATGTAATCTGTAGCTGCAATGAACACGCCGGTTTCATTCTTAAGGACCTGGCTGATGTATGGTATATGGTTTTTCTTTTCAGGATTAAGCATGTTATATCTTTCAGCGTCAATTGCATCCATATACAGTTCTTTATAACTTGTAACACTCCAGACATCAGCAGACACTTTATATTTTTCCTCGAGAATTTTTTGAGCCTTGATCACTTCGTTGAGTATGGTTCCGCTTCCAAGCAGATGAGCCTTGAGTTTCGGTGATTTCACTTTGGATTTTGAAAATCTGTATATCCCTTTAAGAATACCTTCTTCCGAACCTTCAGGCATAGGAGGCATCAGGTAAAATTCATTCATAACAGTCAGATAATAAAAAATATCCTCCTGTTTTTCATACATTCTGTGCATTCCGTCTTTGATAATAACAGCGAGTTCGTATGCAAATGCCGGATCGTAGCATTTCAGATTAGGAACCGGCAAAGACAGAATATGACTGTTACCGTCCTGATGCTGCAGACCTTCGCCGCTCAGAGTTGTCCGGCCAGCCGTACCTCCGATAAGAAAACCTCTTGTTCTGGAATCTGCTGCCGCCCATATTAAATCCCCAATCCTCTGAAATCCGAACATTGAGTAAAAAATAAAAAACGGAATCATGTTAATTCCATGAGTGGCATAAGAAGTTCCTGCTGCAATGAACGAAGACATTGAACCCGCTTCAGTAATCCCCTCTTCCAGTATCTGACCATTTTCTTCTTCCTTGTAATAAAGCAGACTGCCTTTGTCAACAGGTTCATATATCTGTCCGATGTGGGAATAAATTCCTACCTGTCTGAATAAAGATTCCATTCCGAAAGTTCTCGCTTCATCAGGAACAATAGGAACTATAAATTTACCGATCTCTTTATCTTTGAGTAATTTTGAAAGCAGATGAACGAATGCCATTGTAGTCGCAACTTCTCTGTCACCGTTTCCTTCGTAAAATTCTTTGAAGAGTTCATCTGAATTAAATTTCAGCGGAGCGGATTTTACATCTCTTTTCGGAATGAATCCTCCGAGCACTTTCCTTCTTTCCGTTAAATATTTTATTTCTTCGCTTTCAGGTGAAGGTCTGTAAAAAGGTGTTTCAGCTATATCTTCATCAGAGATCGGAATGCCGAACCGGCTTCTGAACTCTCTCAGCTCCTGTTCATTTAATTTTTTCTGTGAGTGCGTGATATTCTTTCCTTCGCCTGCTTCACCGAGCCCGTATCCTTTGATAGTATGAGCCAGAATAACTGTAGGAGAACCGACATTATCAACTGCATTTTTATAAGCGGCATAAACTTTTGCCGGATCGTGACCTCCGCGATTTAGTTTCTGCAGCTGCTGATCAGAATATTTGCTTACGATCTCCAGTAATCTCGGATCAGTTCCGAAAAAATCTTTTCTGATAAAGTCCCCGCTTGAAACCGTGTATTTCTGAAATTGTCCGTCAACTATTTCATCCATTCTGTCTTTTAATAATCCGTCCTTATCTTTTTCCAGCAGCGGATCCCAGTCGCTTCCCCAGATCACTTTTATAACATTCCAGCCTGCGCCTTTAAATATCGCTTCGAGTTCCTGGATTATTTTTCCGTTACCTCTGACTGGACCGTCAAGTCGCTGAAGATTACAGTTTATCACGAATATCAGATTATCAAGTTTCTCTCTTGAAGCAAGAGTGATGGCGCCGAGAGTTTCGGGTTCATCCGTTTCACCGTCACCGAGGAAAGCCCATATTTTCTGATCGGAAGTCTTAAGAATATTTCTGTCTTCAAGATATCTGTTGAATCTCGCCTGATAGATAGCCATTATCGGACTGAGTCCCATTGAAACGGTAGGAAATTCCCAGAATCTGGGCATAAGCCAGGGATGAGGATAAGATGAAAGACCTCTTTTATTGGAAGAGAGTTCTCTGCGGAAATTATTAAGATCATCTTCAGTGATCCTTCCTTCAATCATGGCTCTTGCATAAATTCCCGGAGCTGCATGACCCTGAAAATAAATAATATCACCACCGCTCGGATCATCCTTACCCCTGAAAAAATGATTAAATGCTACTTCAAGAAGTGTAGCAGCAGAAGCGTAAGTGGAAATATGACCTCCGATGCCGCTCAATTCCCTGTTAGCCCGCACGACCATAGCCATAGCATTCCATCTGAGAATGCTCTTGATTCTTCTTTCAATCTCACGGCTTCCCGGATAGACCGGCTGTTTATTCAAAGGAATTGTGTTAATATAAGGAGTATTTGCAGTAAAAGGAATATTAATTCCGTGTTCTTGCGCTCTTATCTGAAGTTTTCTCAGCAGTTCCGTAACTCTTTCCGGACCCTGGCTCTGGTAAATGTAGTCAAGAGATTCTATCCATTCATTGTTTTCAATCTCCCGTATCTTTTTTAAATCTTCGCTCATTAATTTTGTTTAATTTTTATTGCCGTTGAAAATAATTATTTCTATTGAAAGAATAACTCACTAAATTTAACCTATTTCTTAAACCTGTTTCTCAACTGATGGAAAAAAGAATTTTTCTGACTGCAGAATGGCGGAATCTGATAAACATTACATACAAAACAGATGTAAGTGTTTTAAAACCTTATCTTCCTAAAGGTTTAGTGCTTGATACAATTGATAAAAGTGCTTTTATTAGTCTTGTAGCTTTTCAGTTTCTTGAAACGAGAGTAAAAGGAATCCTGATTCCGTTTCATATAAATTTTCCGGAAATAAACCTCAGGTTTTATGTGAAGAATAATAACTCAAGGGGAGTGGTTTTTATCAGGGAATTCGTTCCGAAGTTCATGGTTTCTCTGATTGCAAATAAAATATATAATGAGCCGTATTTAACTGCGGATATTGAAGAAAAAATAAACAAAGGGAATATGATTTCAGCAGAATATAAATTAAAGCTGAAAAATTCAGAATACTTTATCAGACTTAATGCAGAGAACAATCCTTTCACACCCGGGGAATCCTCAACAGAGCATTTTTTCAAGGAACATACGAGCGGGTTTGGTACTGATCATTCGGGAAATACTTTAGTATATGAAGTAGAACATCCGGTCTGGAAAATTTATCCTGTTACTGATTACAGTCACAATTTTGATTTCGGAAAGATATACAGTGCTGCATTTTCATTTCTAAATGAGGAGAAACCGTGTAATGTTTTGTTTGCAGAAGGATCGGGAGTAAAAGTATTCGGAGCGGAGAAACTGAAATAATAATAATATTTTATTGAAAAAGAATATTGAGTATATTATCACTCATAAATTTTAAAATCATTATCGGGATGTGGCGCAGCTTGGTAGCGCGCCTCGTTCGGGACGAGGAGGCCGCTGGTTCGAATCCAGTCATCCCGACTTATCAATTATCAATTATCAATTTTCAATTTTCAATTATTGTTAACGGCAGGCAGAAAAAAAATTACAGACTATTCGTTTATTTTTTAATCCGGGTATAATCAGATCTTTCCTAATGCTCAGATTTTAATTCAAATTCTTTTTTATCATATTAAATATTTTATGAAAAAATACATTTTTTCAATATTCATAATTCTTGCTCTGACATCCTTTGCTTATCCGCAAAAAAGCGATTCAAAGTCCGGGAAGGATAAGATCAGGAAACTCACAATACTTCACTGGAATGACTTTCATGCAAGAAATATGCCTTACAGGATCTCGAAGAAAGACACAGTTACGGGAGAATCCGAATCATATTACATTGGCGGCACTTCAAATATGCTGGGATACATAAACAAGCTTCGTGAAAAAAACACTCTTTTGCTGAATGGCGGTGATGATTTTCAGGGAACGCCTATATCAACGATAACCAGAGGAAACTCTCAGATAGAACTTCTTAATCTTTACGGTCTTGATGCTTTTGTAATCGGAAATCATGAATTTGATTACGGCCAGTATTCGCTTGATTCCGCGCTGAAGAAAGCTAACTTTGATTATCTGTCTGCAAATGTTTTTATTAAATCTGAAAAAAGAACTTTCGGAAAGCCTTATGTAATAAAAAAGATCAACGGCATAAAATGCGGCATAATCGGTCTTACTGCTACTGATCTGATGACTCTGACTTTGCCGAAAAATGTGTCTGATATTGAAATGCTGAACACTGATTCCGTTATAACTGCCGGTATTAAATATCTGAAAAAGAAAAAATGCGATCTGATAATTCTTCTTACTCATATCGGAGTGGATAAAGACAAAAAACTTGCGGAGAAATTTTCAAAAGACATTGACATAATCATCGGCGGACATTCTCATACTCCGTTATTCAGACCTGAAATCGTAAAAGGAGTATATATATCCCAGGCAGGTTCTTATTCACGCTGGCTCGGAAAAATTGACATGACTGTCGATACGGAAAAGGACACTGTGCTGAAATTTTTCGGAAGACTTATAGAAACTAAAATGGATTCTTCTGTATATGACAGGAAAGCGCAGGAAAAAGTGGAATCAATGCTTGCAGCAGTACAGGGCGATCTGATGAACGTCATAGGAAAACTTGAGTCTGACTGGAAAAGAGGGTTTTCTGAGGAAAGCAATCTCGGGCAGTGGGAGGCTGACGCCGTGAGAAAGAAAGCAGGTACGGACATTGCGTTTCTGAATTCAGGAGGAATCAGAAAAGATCTTCCGAAAGGCGATATTACAATAAATGACATCTGGGAGATTAATCCGTTCGGAAATACAATCGTTACATTTGTCATCAGCGGAAAAGGACTTATGCAGATGATAAAAAACAATATTAAAAGCAGGGTGATGGAAATAGATGAACTCGGTTCGAGCGATATGATAATAGTATCAGGGGTAAAGATCATTTATGATTCCAAAAAAGTACTTGCCGGTGATGATGATTTCATTGAAAAATTTCTGATTAACGGAGAACAGATCAGTGATACAAAAAATTATACCGTTGCTACAAATAATTATGTCGGCACTCAGTTAAAAAAGTATTTCGGTGAGCAGCCGGAAAAGATCTCAATTTATGATACGAACATAATCGACAGGGATCTGCTGATAGAAGCCGTCATTGACCAGAAAAATATAAATACCGTTCTTGAAACAAGAGTTGAAGATATTTCAAAACAGGAAATTAAAAGACAATAAAATATAAAATGGCAGAAAGCAGAATTGTACATTGCATAAAACTTGATCAGGACCTTCCCGGGCTTGATAAACCGCCGCTTCCGGGCGAACTGGGGCAGAAGGTTTTTGACAATGTTTCAAAGCAGGGTTTTAAAATGTTCCTTGATCATTTTAAGATGATCGTGAATGAATACCGATTGGATCTTACTTCTCCTGCAACCGACAAGGTGTTTGAGGATCAGATGAATGAATTTTTTTTCGGAGGAGGAATTAAGCTTCCCGATGAATATGTGCCTCCTCAGGAGAAATAATCCTGAGATTCCTGAGTCCGCAACTATAAAATAATATTGCCGTTAATTTATTCAGTATACATTTTATAATTTTTATTATTGAAACTTGGATCTGTTAGAAACATTTGATCACTATCTGAATTATCCCCGTGACCAGGCTTATAATCTGTATTTAGACAGAAAGAATCTTAAGATTTTCAGACCGGTGCTTTTGATTTTTATTTTCATATATTTAGTAACCACTGCAGTAAATATCGGAGATCTTCAGTCATTCAATGCCTCTCTCGTAATTTCCATCATAAATCTGATTGTCCTTACTAGTTTAAGATTTAAGTACAAAAAAATTTTTAACATGAATAATATCAGAAGATATATTTATATATTTCTGATAGTTCAGTTATTAATGCTCCTTACGATTGATATTTTATATCCCGGTGAGAATAAAAATTCAAATTCAGCCGGTGACAAAAAGAAAACCGAAAAAGTTCTGACAGATGAAAAAGACGGAAGTATTAATATCACTGTCGGAGATAAAAAATCAGGGTCTTATGCACAGTTTATAATAATGTTCTGCATACTCATTATGATTTTCAGATTTTCGAGAATTGAAATCATACAGTTGTTTGCTATAGGATTTTTTATTCCTCTGATTTCGATAATTGTCTTAAATCAGAAACTGGATTTAACAAGCGGAATTCCTAATCTGATAGTAAGCATAATTCTTCTGATAATAGCGCTTACTTCAGAGAGAAAAAGACAGCAGAAGTTTTATGAACAGTATGACTTCAGTTACAAAAAGAATTATGAAAATCTGAGAATGAAGAAGGAACTGAATTATGCGAGGGAAATTCAGCTTTCCATGCTTCCGGAAAATGAAGCAATTATAGGAGACCTTGAAATTGCCGCAGTATCATTGCCTGCAAGCGAGGTAGGCGGAGATTATTTTGATTATTTTAAAGTATCCGAAAATGAAATCGGTATCTTTATATGTGACGTATCAGGACACGGTGTCGCAAGCGGACTATTACTTTCGGGACTGAGAAGCTGCATGCACCTTATACTTGAAGATCACTCAAAACCCGGTATCGTCATTGAGAAACTCAACCGTATGATCAGGAAGACGCAAAACCGAAAAATGTTTGTGACAGCTATTTTTGCTATAATTGATGTCCGGAAGAACAAATGTTATCTGTACAATGCCGGACATCTGCCTCCTTATAAAATATCAGGTGAATCAAAAGAAATCTTTAAGATCAGGAAACACGGTATTGCCCTGGGGGCGATGAGAACTGTTGAAGCCGAAGGCAATAACAATGAAGTAGTTTTTGATTTCAAAAAAAATGACAAGATAATTTTTTACACTGACGGCGTGAATGAAGCAATGGATGACAAACTAACCGAATACGGTCTTGATAATCTGGAATTGTATCTAAATAACAATGCCGACAAAAAAGCTAATGAACTGCTTAAGGGTCTTGTCAGTGACGTAAAAAAGTTTTCCAAAAACACTGTCCAGAGAGATGATCTTACACTTCTGATCATCCAGAGGAATTAAAAATATTTTAAAAGTAAATTGAAAAAAGCCAGGATCAAACCTTTGGTCGGAATAATAATGGGATCGGATTCTGATATGCCCGTAATGAATCAGGCAGCGGAAGTTCTTGCAGAATTCGGTATCCCTTTTGAGATGAAGATCACATCCGCTCACAGGACACCCGGACTTATGGCTTCATATTCCGGAAAAGCACACAGGCGAGGAATAAAAGTAATAATAGCAGGTGCCGGAGGAGCAGCTCATTTACCCGGAATGTGCGCGGCATATACACCCGTTCCTGTGATCGGAGTTCCTGTTGTGACAAAAGCACTTAAAGGATTAGATTCACTTTTGTCAATTGTTCAGATGCCGTATGGTGTGCCTGTCGCCACGGTTGCAATAAATAATGCAAAGAATGCAGCGCTGCTTGCAATTGAAATTCTCGGTACATCCGATAAAAGAATTCTTAATAAGGTAATTAAATTCAAGGAAAAAATTAAGAAGGAGTCAGCAGGTAAAAATAATATTTTTAAAAAGAGTTCTGAAAGTAATTCCCGTTAGCATTATTAAAAAGTAAATTTAAAATTAAATGAGATGTTCAATAAGTTTAGTGATGTTTTTATTCGCGCTGGCATCACCAAAATCATTTTCACAGGTTAAGAGCACAGATACGGAACGGCTTATTAAGATGATGGAAGGATCATTCAGCAGCGAAGAACAGTCCGTCAGTGATTCCGGTTATTATGACATAAGGCTTCACATGAAAAGGATATGGCCTGAGAGATCCGACGGGAAATGGCTGTATGTAGAACAGGCAGTTGCATCAATGCAGGATAAGCCTTACAGACAGAGAGTATATAAAATTACAAATACTTATGAAGGAAGATTTGAAAGCGCTGTATTCACGCTGAAAGATCCCGCCAGATTTGCAGGCGAATGGAAATCGGAAAATCCTCTTTCGGGAGTTACTCCGGATTCCCTTGAAATGAGAGGAGGTTGTTCTGTAATTCTTACTCTAATGAATGACGGAAGCTACGAAGGAAGCACAACAGGAAAGGAATGTCAGAGCGATCTTCGTGGAGCGAAGTACGCAACTTCAGAAGTTATAATTACAGATGAAGGGATTAAAAGCTGGGACAGAGGATATGATGAAAATGACAGGCAGGTCTGGGGTGCAGAAAAAGGCGGGTATATTTTTAAAAAGATAAAATAAAAAGTATTTGTGGCACATTTATTAATGTGCCACAAATTTAAACCGGCTACTTACTTCAGAAGTGTCATTCTCATAGTTTCACTGTAATCACCTGAAACGATCCTGCAAAAATAAAGTCCGCTTGATAAACTGTTCCCGTCAAATGTCCGTTCATGTCTTCCTGCATTCTGAAATTCATTGACCGGTTCATTGACAATTCTTCCCGCCATATCAAATATTTTCACATTGACAAATCCCGGAACAGACAATTCATAACTGATTTTAGTAACCGGATTAAAAGGGTTCGGATAATTCGAAAGATTTAATTGATGTTTCGATTTAATATTTAAGACTTTTTCTTCATAGTTTTCCGCGGAAGCGAAAATTGTATTTTCTTTTGAGAAAACAACTGTTCTCTCTCCATTACTGCTTAAAACACTTATACAATTGGCATCTGAAATACCGTTGGTTATCAGTTCGGGAGTAAGCCTGTATTGCGAACCTGCAGACAGGTCAAAACAGGCAAGGAACAGATCACGGGAATCTGAAACAGTCCAGGGTATGAATACTTTATTATTTCTGAACAGCAGCCCGCTCATGTTTCTTTTATCGGGAAGTAATCTGACTGAATTTTTCTTTCCGCTGTCAAAGGAAACTTTTAGACCGTTATCTCCTGCCGAAATTACATTGCCTGAACCGTTAATTCTCATTCCGTAAATACTGTTCCCGCCGTTCCTTAAGTCATTCCATACGATCACAGCACCTTCACTGCCGTCAGAAGTAATCAGAGGATTTTGCTGAAATGACTCTGCTTCTATATCACGATTCCAGACAACATCCAGGTTTTCGTTAATTTTGAATACACTGATGTAACTGTCTGTTTCAAGATCCCTGATATCAACTGCAGTGATTGCCGAATTGTTGTCAGAATGAATCATGTTATGATTATAAAACATGGCTTTTCTTACGGATGCAGGACTTTTACCGTGAAAAGCATTTTCATCATAATGCAATTTGTTATTCCTGACTGAATTCCCGTGAGAAGGAAAACTCATTATAAGTTTGCCCGAATTTCCAAAATTTGTGAACTCTCCGTTTTCATCAATTTTATTAGCATACAGATCATAACCAAATTCAGATGAATTCAAAGAAATCCTTGTATCAAGCCAGGAGATCAGCAACTGACCTTTCCGGTCACACATTACATAAGGTTTTCTCTGATCATCTGATTGCCCGCATACAGTTACTTCATCTCCATTATTCCAGAGTTTATTGCAGTTCAGATCTATTTTCTGACCCTGGATATCAAAGTCGCCTGAGATGAAATTTTCCCAGACAACGGCAATGCAGTTATCTGCTGTAACAGCTGCAGCAGGACTGAAATTATAACCTCCGGAACGCGATGAGAGGCAAACCTTCCTGATAACTTCACCTTCAGAAGAAATCTTTGCGCAATAAATTTCTTCTTCCTGATAAAATACTTTTCTGTATATCACCACAGCTCCACCGGAGTTATCAGAGAAAACGAGTGGAAAATCGGTGTCAGGATCAGGAAATCTTCCCAGATCTTTGTCAACAATCAGTCCGTTCTCAATCCAGAGCTTTTCTCCTTTGATTCCCAGCTTCTGAATTTCCAACGATCCCCTGAAAGAATCTTCCAGCCAGCAAATAATAGTTCCGTCTGATACAGAATTCATTTTTGATTCTGCCGATGCGTAAAGATATTTCGTACTGTATCCGTTACTCACTGGGATCACTCCGGCTGATGCGTTTCCGTTAAGATTTAAAGTTAACAGAATGAGCGCTAAAGACTTAAGTAAGATTGATGTTTTCATAAAAATGTTTGTTTATATTTGAAAAATATTTTTGATGTTCATGAATTTTTTTCAACTGCTGCAAACTAAATACTTATTGCAAATAAGTCAAAAGGTAAAATTTCCGATTTGTGAAAATATTTTTAAACCCTGTCTGACTATTGATTTTAAAGGCTTTCCGTGAATGTCAGGATTTACAAATCATTGCCTGACCAATTTTTTAATTAAAGAACTTGTTAAACTAATTGAGCAAAATCATTTTCCTGATAAATGATTGTGATGAAGCGGTCAGTACAAAGAAATATACACCTGAAGGAAGTCCGGCTCCGGAAAAATCTGTTGAATAAAATCCCGCGTTCCTGAAACCGCTGAACAGTTCTCTGACTTCCCTTCCGTTTATATCATAGACTATCAGTGATATTTTTCCGGGAGATCTTAGTTCGTATGCAATTGTTGTAAAAGGATTAAAAGGATTAGGGAAGTTCTGATAAAGCAGTTCATCCCGTTTGTCTGAAGGAGATTTATGATAGCTAAATGAACTGCCTGTTTCAGAATATCTCATCACGGTGCCGAAACTTCCGAAAACTGTTGTTGCAGAAAATTCATCCGAAAAAGAAGAATACAGATCATTATAAGTGAAAGTGTTTTGTCTGATCCAGCTGTTGCCTCCATTTGATGAAGTTATGACAGTTCCTGCTTCGCCTGCTGCAATTGCCTTTCCGTTTTTCCCGTATCTGACAGAGAGCAGGTTTTTATAAACTCCGCTGAAGGTGAAGTTCCACTTTTCCCCTCCGTCCGTTGTTTTATAAACGGCTCCGTCAGACCCGCATACAAGTCCGTTCAAAGAGTCTTTAAAGGTGATTGAATTAAGGTCAAACGGAATTTCATTTTCCCCGGTCCAGGACATTCCGCAGTCAGTAGTTTTCAGAATAATTCCTTTCCTGCCGCAGACATATCCGTTTGAACTGTTTACAAAACATACCGAAGTAAATATTCCCTTGAATAAAACATTGTAAACAGAGTTCCAGACTTCGCCGCCGTTTGTCGTTTTCAGTATCAGACCTGAACCATTGCTTTCATTTCCTCCTGCAGCGAAACCTGTTTCAGCATTTATAAACCAAATTCCTTTCAGCGTGCCGTATGTATTACTTTTCTGTACTGACCATATATTTCCGGAATCAGTAGTCTTCATAATGATCCCGTTCTCTCCTGCCGCGAAACCGATATTGTAATCTGAAAAATAAATCGTATTCAGTCTGAAGTCTGTCTCGCTGTCCTGAATGATCCAGTTGAATCCGTGATTATCAGTCTTCATTATAATTCCTTTTTCACCTGCACAGTATCCTGTTTTTCCGTTAAGGAAATATGAAGCAGTGATATCATTCTTACATCCGGATTTTATATACCAATGATTACCACAGTCAGAACTTTTTATTACTGTGCCTCCGCCGCCGGAAATAAAAATATTATTTATGTCATATATAAATACATTTTCAAATATTCCGGTTTTATCATAACCCGGTCTGAAAGCTGAATCCTTCTGCCAGTTTAACCCTCTGTCAATTGTTTTTAAAATCGTACCGTAGGATGTAACGGCAAATCCGGTGTCGCGGTTAAGAAAAGAAATGCTCTTTAAAAGATCGGCAGATCCTCCGAACAAGAGCGGAAGTTCCATTGAATATTTTATCCAGTTTAATCCGCCGTCAGAAGATCTGTAAACATCACCGGAAGGCGAACTCCCTGCTGCAATAATATTCATGCTGTCCGATAAATAAATTCCCGCAATGCTTACAGCCGGAGAGATGTTTACTTTCAGATTTATCCAGTTGATTCCTCCGTTTGTAGTTTTCAGAATTACATTATATCCTCCTGCAACTCCGGTATTTTCATTTAAAAATTTCACACAGTAAAGCGGCAATGAAGTTCCGGAATTCTGACTGAACCAGTAATTTCCCTTACTAACTGTTTTAATTATTGTACCTGACAATCCCACTGCATAACCTGTTGAATTATCCGTAAATTCCATATCAAAAAGATCTGTATTTACACCGCTGCTTATTACTGACCATGAATCACCGCAGTCTTTAGATTTTAAAATCATGCCTGATTTACCTGCTGCAATGCAAATTGCGGAATTTATAAAGCAGACTTTGTTAAGATCAGAATGAATGTTGGAGCTGAGAGGAAACCAGTTGCTGCCTCCGTCGGTGGTTTTAATTAATTCGCCTGATTTACCAGCGGCGATCCCGGTATCTTTATTAAGGAAAGATACGCAGTTAAGAGAATTCCCTGTCGGACTCGGCTGGAGCCAGTACCAGCCTGTTTGTGATTTTAATGAAACATTTGATACAAAACAAACAAAAACGATTACACAAATACTTAATGCTGATTTTTTCATGGCATCCTCTCCAGTTATTGAAATAATTTTCCGGTCAGTTAATATCTAAAACCTATGCAATTTATTTGTGTCAGAATTAAACGTCAAATGGTAAAAAAAGAGAAATGTGAAAAATAAATTATGAGAAGTATATTTTAAGAAACTTGTTCCCGACCGGAGAATCTGTATATTTAAATCTCAGAATGATAAATATATTTAATCTTTAATATAATTTGCATTACTTGCATCCAAAAATTAATTTTATGAAAAAGTATATAACAAACGGACTTCTTTATATTTTCTGTTGTCTGCTTTTAATTTCCTGCGGTACTGTTCCTCCGGAAAAATATTTCAACATCACCGTGTTAAACACAAATCTGCTCTTTGGTTTTGCAACCAACGGAATGTACCGTCAGCTTGAATCTCCTTCCTTGAAACTTGGTGAAGACCATGGAACAGTTGTGATGAAACGGAGTGAAATAATAAATGAAAAGATAAAATCCATTGAAGAGAATTACGAAAAGGTAAAGGAACTGAAAGTTACTGAGGATACTGAAGAAATAATTAAGACTTCTATTGCTTTGTATGAATATGTATTACCGGTTTTTAAAAATGAATACATGCAACTTGCAGAATCAATTGACAAAGGCATTCCGGAGGATAAAATACAGTCTGAATCCCGTGCAATTAATGACAAATATTTTTCAGGGTATACAGAACTCAATAATAAACTTATCAGCGCCGGGAAATTGTATGCTGAAAAAAACAACATAAAAGTTAACTGGGGAGTTTATTAAATAATTTTATCCACGCCTGCAATTGCCGGTAATACTGTTCAATCATTAATCCATCACTTCGTAAACATTAACCGGATTTGCTTTATTTTTCAGACTTACTTCTCCGACCAGCCGGCAGTTGAAGGATTCTTTTACTTTATTAAAAGAGGCTTCATCTATCAGTATCCTTCCGGGAGCGGCTGAAGACTGCAATCTCTGTGCAATGTTGACAGTATCTCCGATCACAGTATAATCAAGCCTTCTGAGACTGGCCGAACCGATATTGCCTGAGATCATCTCACCGCTGTTTAAACCTATCGCAACTTTCGGCTTGTAAGAAATATTATCAGATATCTCCGGCAGATTATCTATTCTGGTTCTGACTGCAAGGCAGGCTTCAATTGCTCTGTCCAGATGAAATTCGCCCCTGAATACAGCCATAATAGCATCTCCGATGAATTTATCCACATAACCTCCCTGAGAAATAATTTCTTTCACAATAACATCAAAATAACTGTTAAGTAATTTTACTACTTTATCGGGAGTTTCATTTTCACTTATTGCAGTGAAACCGCAGATGTCAATAAACGCCACAGTCGCTTCAACATTTTCATTAAGCATTAACGATGATTCATATTCACGGCTGTTCATAAAATTCAGCACAGTCTCATCTACATACATTTTTAAAATGTTATTTTCCTTTATGGCTTTCAGGGTGTCTCTGATTTGCATAACATGACTGATTGTTTTTTCGATTGTCAGAGCCAGATCTTCAAAATTGATTGGTTTTGTAATAAAGTCAAATGCGCCTCTGTTCATTGCAGTCCGTATGTTTTCCATATCACCGTAAGCTGAAACAATCACTGATTTTATCAGCGGGTTTGAATCATTCAGCCGGCTTAATAAAGTGAGACCGTCCATTTCCGGCATATTGATGTCGCTCAGTAATATATCCACGTCAGAATGCTGCCGGATTTTATCCAGGGCATCTATTCCGTTCACTGCAAATATAAATTCATACTGATGTTCACGTATCTTCTGACGGAATTTCTGTTTGATGAGCATTTCGAGATCAGTCTCATCATCAGCTACCAAAATTTTAGCCATTATTTTGTAATTTTAAGTTTTTCTTTTAAAAGCGCAAAATCAACGGGTTTAGTTAAAAAATCGTCAGCTCCCAGCTCCTGCGCTATTCTGTGATTTTCACCGTCTCCGTATGCCGTGATCATCATTACGACAGGCGGGGGTTTGTGATACTTTTGTTTGATCTTTTCCAGCAATTCGAGTCCGCTCATTCCGGGCATATTTATGTCAGACAAGATTAAGATTGCTTCCTGTTCAAGAGCATGATCGTTGAGATAAGCAAGCGCATCTTCTCCTGAAAATGTAAAAACAAATTCAACGATCTTATCTTTAATCTCTTTTCTGAAACGCTGCTCAAAGAGTGTCTGAATGTCTCTTTCGTCGTCAACAACTAAAATTTTCATTTGATATATTAAATTTTTACAAAATAACTTTTCTAAATCACAGATTCATACGAATGTTGTACATTGTCTGAATCACT
>JAFDZQ010000050.1:3221-5712 GCA_018266895.1 Bacteroidota bacterium | reverse complement strand
CTTGACCTTTAACATAAAAGGGTTCGGGAGGGGTTTTGTAGCAATATAATAAGTTTTACAATGAAAATTTAACTACACTCAATAATTATATAACCATATTTAATAACGTTTTGGACGGTAGTGCTTCATCCTCACAGAATGTATTTAAATACTGTTTAAACTCATCATTAAATTCCATATTTTTATTGAAAAATTTGTAATCAATGAATCAGCCGGATAAGAATATTACTGATGCAGCTTCAGAGTTTGTATTTGATCTTTTTAAGAACAGACTTCCCCCGCATTATATTTATCACAATTACAGACACACGGAAGAAGTTGCTGAAGCCGCAAGGAAAATTGCCGGAAAGATGAATCTGAGTGAGGAAGACACAGAGATAGTTACATTAGCAGCCTGGCTACACGATACGGGATTCGTTGAAAGAAGTCATAACCACGAAGATTCAAGCATTGAAATTGCGCGGAATTTTCTGAAAGAGCGAAATTACAACGTGGAAAAAACCGAAAAAATTATCGGATGCATAAATGCAACACGATTCCCGCAGACTCCTAAAAATATTCTTGAAGAAATAATGGCTGATGCAGACCTCTTTCATATCGGCACAAAAGATTACAAGGGAAGGTCAGATCTTCTTCGCATAGAATGGGAAAATGCGGCAAATAAAAAATATACTGATCTTGAATGGCTTAAGATTAATACCGATTTCCTGACAAGCCATAAGTTTTTTACAAAATATGCTAAGAAAACTCTTGATGAAGGAAAAGAAGAAACATTAGTTAAACTTCAGAAAGAATACAGAAAAATAGCCAGCAGGGAAGAAAAGATTGAAAAGAAGAGACAGGAGATCATTGATGAAAGAAAAAGACTCAGGGAAGAGACTGCTGATAAGATCAAATCAGATACGGTCGTTAACATTAATTCCAAAAATTCAAAAAACAAAGACGTTTTTTTAATAAATGCGGGACATAAGATTATTCAGTCCTGCGCTTCTGCCGACAGGAAGACAATGAATATGATCAGTGTTAATACATTTATGTTTCTTATCACCGGATTTTTTTCAGCGTTTATTACAAAGTATGATACAGACAGTTTACTGCTGATACCTGCCTTGATTTTGCTTCTGACAAGTTTAATCTGCATCCTTGTTTCCGTCATGGCAGCTTTTCCCGTAATCAATAAATTAAATGCAGCAGCAAATGATACCGGAGATAAAAAATTTAATATTTTCAGTGATGAATTATACACGGATTCAGACCATCATGCATTTGAAAAAAAAATAAATGATGCATTATTAACAGATCCTGATTTTGCAGCAAGGACTTTTAATGCTGAATATTTTTATCTACGGAAGGAAATGATCATGAAAAACAGATATCTCAGATTATGTTATACAGTTTTTATTTTTGGATTAACAGCAGCAGTTGCAGCTTATGCAATTGCAGTTAAACTATCTCCGGAAAAATTTTAAAACACTTCAGAATTCATAACATACAGAATTTATCAAAAAATTATTTTTAATAAGACATTCTAAATCAAGCTGGAAACATCACGGAATGAGCGATCACGACAGGCCGCTGAATAAACGCGGACAGCTTGATGCTCCTTTCATGGCGGAAAAACTAAAAGAATCAGGAATTGCACCCGATCTGATACTTTCAAGCACAGCAGTAAGAACAATGGAATTTGCGAATATTATATCGGATAAGTTTAATTACGGAAGAGAGAATATAATATCATCACGTGATCTGTATCTCGCATCAGATTCAGAAATCATTCACTCAATCAGAGAATTAGATGATAAGCTTAATACTGTTTTTATTCTGGCACATAATCCGGGAATAACATTCGCAGTTAACAAATTATGCGGGAGCAGCATTGATAATATGCCGACTTCGGGAATTGCCGGAATTGAATTTGATACTGTATCCTGGAAAAAAGTTAAATCCGGTTCAGGCAAACTGTTTTTATTCGAATATCCTAAAAAGTATTACACCTGATCTGCACCTGCAAAGATTACACTTCATTCGTTATCAAATTTAAGATCAAATTTAAGATCAAATTTAAATTCCCGACAATCCGGCTCCGGGGACAATATTATTTCCTCACAGATTTTCACAGATCTTTTGATAGAGATTTATCAGAACATATTATTTGTGTTAAAGTTAAATTTTCATAGGAAAACATGTTAATTTGCTACAAAACCCTTCCCGACTCTCCCCTCTTTCGAGAGTGTCTCAAAACTGGTCATTCCCACGAATTTAGTCATTCCCGCGAATGCGGGAATCCATTCCTTGTTATCTCAATAATATTCTTGTATTGTTTGAAGACTCAATTAACTGTCATTCTCGCATTTACCGGTATAATTAGGGACTAATTTAATTATTGTTTGAATTATTTTTGATGCTCCTGGATTCCCGCATTCGCGGGAATGACAAGTTTTGAGACAGACTCTTTCAAAGGGGAAGGTATGCCTCGCCCGCTTTCAGCGAG
>JAFDZQ010000050.1:0-3115 GCA_018266895.1 Bacteroidota bacterium | reverse complement strand
AACCAATTATCTTGAAAAACTTCTATAATTAAGTTAATTTAAGTTGTAAATATACAATCATTTAGGCGTCTTTATTGTCATTTCAGTAATTTTAATTTTCATAATGAAAAATTCCGGAGAAACTGCAAAAAATATTGTAATAAATGAGGATTTTAATTTATTTAAAGTTCTTTCTTCCCCTGAAAATATAGATAACCCGTACCCCGTTTACCAAAAGTTAAGAGAATATGATCCCGTTTTTTACATGAAATCCCCGACAGGATTTTTGTCCGAGGATTTGTGGATAGTTACAAGATATGATAATATCTCATCAGTACTTAACAATAAGAAATTCGGAAGAGGAAACAGATTCGGCAAAACAAAGATCACTGCTCAGAATTATTCAAAGTTAAATGCCCTGACACAAATGCGTCAGCACTGGGTGAATTTTCTTGATCCTCCCGAACATACAAGGATCAGGACTTTTCTTAATAAAGCTTTTTCGGTAAAATTCGTTTCTAATCTGAAGCCGAATGTTAAATCAATTGCCGATTATTTAATTGATAAGATCAGGACAGGTCCGGCTAAAAATGATTTCGAACTCATCAGAGACTTTTCTTATCCGCTGGCAACGCTGACTGTCGCTGAGATGTATGGAACCCCCAAAGAAGACCGTGAGATTATTGACAAATGGGCTTCGCAGGTAGTGAGAACTCTGGATGTGGTGACAAATCAGTATACACAGGAAGACCTACAGCTTATTTACAAATCTGCAGAAGAGATAAAAGATTATTTCAGAAAGATTGTTGAAGAGAGAGCTGCCAATCCTGAGAAATATGATGACCTTATCACTAAACTGCTTTTGCTGAGGGATAACGATGATATGCTTTCAATCGAAGAGATCACATCTACTCTTGTTCTGCTGACAATGGATGCTCATGAAGCTCCGAAAAATCTGATAACGAACGGAATATACGCATTGCTCAGAAATCCGGATCAGCTTGATAAGTTAAAAAACAATCCGGGGCTTATTGAAGGTGCCGTAGATGAGTTTCTAAGATATGACAGCCCGGCGCAGTTTACGGGAAGAAGGACAAATGAGGATGAAATTGTCGGAGGAAAGGAAATTAAAAAAGGAATTCAGATTATATGCATGCTCGGCGCGGGCAACAGGGATCCTGCAAAATTTGAAAATCCCGATAAACTTGACATAGAAAGAAAAAATGTGATTCCCTTATCATTCGGAGGAGGGATTCATTACTGTGCAGGCGCGGGACTCGCGAGACTGGAAGCTGAAACCGGGATCAACAGTCTTCTGGAAAATTTTCCGCGAATGAAATTAAAAGATAAGAAATATCATTACCATGCATCGCTGCATTCGAGAGGATTGGAAAGTCTGGAATTGAATTTAAACATTTAGCGGTTCTATTAAAATTTTAATAATCAGTTTTTTAACAATATGAGTGATATTCAGCACAGGACACAAACACTTACAGAACTTTTAAGATGGAGATCGGATAATCAGCCGGAGAAGACTGCATTTGTTTTTCTTGAAGATGGCGAAAGAGAAGGCGGAAGCTTTACTTACAGGGAACTTGACACAAGAGCAAAATCCATAGCGGCAAGACTTCAGTCAATGAATTTAAAAGGAGAAAGAGCGCTGCTTATATATGAATCAGGACTGGAATATCTTGATTCATTTTTCGGATGTCTTTATGCAGGTGTAATTTCTGTTCCTCTTCATCTTCCCGGTAAGAATAAATCCCTGTCCAGAATATCGGCAATAGCAAAAGACAGCGGTGCAAAGATTATACTTTCTACAAAAGAGATCACTGAAGAATTAAGAGGCGAGTTTGGAAAAGATGAAGTGCTGAAAAATATTGAATGGACAGAAACTGAACTTATTTCAGATGAGTCAGCGGAAAATTTCACAGAACCGGAAATTAAACCTAATACGCTTGCTTATCTTCAGTACACATCAGGATCTACGGGTATTCCTAAAGGCGTTATGGTAAATCACCTGAATCTTCTGACTAATCTTAATATAATTGACAAGTCTCATCCTCACGACGAAAACAGCGTTATGGTTACCTGGCTTCCAATCCATCACGATATGGGACTGATATACGGAATACTGCTCCCCTTTTACGGCGGATATCCCTGTTATTTTATGACACCGCAGGCTTTTGTGCAGAAACCTTTCAGATGGCTGAATGCAATTTCAAAATATAAAGGCACTCATAATGCGGCTCCGAATTTTGCATTTGAATTGTGCGTAAATAAAATAAACGAAGAGCAGAAAAAAACTCTGGACCTTTCTGCCTGGACTGTTGCTATGAATGCAGCCGAGCCGGTCAGGGCTGAAACAATCACAAGATTTACGGAATATTTCGGAGAATGCGGATTCGCATTAAAACATTTTTGTCCGGGCTACGGGCTTGCTGAAGGGACTCTGATCCTTACCACGACGTTCACGGCTGACGAACCGGTGATGAGAAGATTCGATGACAGTTCCATTGAAAAAAATAATATTGCCGTCCCGGCAAAAGAGAATGACAATGAATCAAAGATCCATGTCGGTCACAGCAATTCAATTGAAGACACCAGAATAGCAATAGTCAATCCGGTTACACTAATCGAATGCAAAGAAGGTGAAGTCGGCGAGGTATGGGCTTCGGGAAAATCAATTGCGCAGGGATACTGGCAGAGGGACGAAGCTACAAACGAAACATTCAAAGCTCACATTGCAGATACAAACGAGGGACCGTTTTTAAGAACAGGCGATCTTGGATTTATGTCTGAAAATGAATTATACATTACCGGAAGACATAAAGATCTCATAATTATACGGGGACAGAATCATTATCCTCAGGATATAGAATACACCGTGGAAGCGAGTCATCCTGCGCTGAGATTAGGGTGTGTAGGCGCATTTTCAATTGAAGTGGACGGTGAAGAGCATCTTAGCATTGTGCAGGAACTGCAAAAGGACGCAGTGAAAAATTTCGATCCTGATGAAGTTTTCAAAGCAATCCGGAAAGCTGTTTCAGAGGAACATGATCTTCAGGTATATTCTATCACGCTGATAAAACCCGGAACAGTTCCAAAAACGTCAAGCGGAAAGATACAGAGAAGA
>JAFDZQ010000004.1:84109-97047 GCA_018266895.1 Bacteroidota bacterium | reverse complement strand
TGATTTACAGCCAGTCTTAATCCTCTTCCGATTTCCTGACGTTTCTTCATTTCTGATTTAGTTTCATTCAGAGTGCAAATCTGAAAAACATTCGGATTATCCCAGCCCTCCCGCAAAGCAGAATGACTGAATATGAAACGCAGTGGAACATTTGAATCAAGAAGTTTTTCTTTGTCTTTCATTATTAATTGATAAGTATCATCATCATCTTTAGTCTCCCCTGAAGTATTTTTAAAATGACCTGCTTTATCCTGAGCAAAATAACCGTTATGCAGGTCTTTCATTTCAAACGGAAACAAATTTTTGTACGCCGGTTTAGAAATTTCCTCTTTGTAAATTTCTTCAAACCATTTTGCAAACTTTCCCTGTACTATATTTCCTTTGTCATCATATGACCTGTAATTTGCAACTCTGTCTATGAAGAATAGAGAAAGAACTTTAATCCCGTGTATTTTGTAATTTCTCTCTTTCTTCAGATGTTCTTCTATAGTTTTCTTAATTTGATATTTCATTATTTCATCTGTAAATCCTCCCTGACTTTGTCCTTCCTCAAGAATTATTCCGTTTGAAAATTCAACTGTTCCGCTGGATGCGTCAATATTATTAATTATAAATCCATCCTTATAGATCTCTCTGTTATTGGACAATGCATACAGATCATCTCCGGTCTTTACTGAAATGCTTTTTTGTTTAAATTCATTATCTGCATTAAAATCAATTTTTAATTTTGCAGTAACTTTTGTTTTAGTGCTTTTGATATTTTCAATTTTGATAAACGCCTGATTGTTCCCATGCAAAGTGTAGATTGAATCAACTTCAATTTGTTTAACCAATCCAAGATCATAAGCTTTAACAGGGTCTAATCTGTAAATAAGATTATAAAGATTTGTATGTGTAGCAGAGTATCGAAGAGTACAAAGAGGATTAAGATTTGCAATTGCCTTCTTTCTAATTTCAGTTTCCATATTCTGCGGTTCGTCAACTATCACAATCGGATTTGATGACCTTATAAATTCTACGGGCTTCTTACCTGTTAATTTATCATTTTTTTTATTTATTACATTCTCATCTTTTGCAAATGAATCAATGTTCAGAACAAGAACCTGAATATTATTACTCGTTGCAAAAGTCCTCAACGAAGAAACTTTTCTTGAATCATAAACTTCGAAATTTAAAGGAATCTTATCATAAATATTCTGAAAGTGTTCGTGTGTGATTTCAAGATTTTTTAATACACCCTCCCTGATTGCGATGCTCGGTACTACAATAACAAACTTTTTAAATCCGTAATTCTTATTTAATTCATATATGGTTCTTAGATAAACATAGGTCTTTCCAGTTCCTGTTTCCATCTCAATAGAAAAATTTCTTCCGTGTTTTAACCTCTCCCCAAACCCCTCTCCAAGAGGAGAGGGGCTTTGTGCTGTTTTAATTCCATTTCTTTTCTGAACATTTTTTAAATTATCAGATATTTGTCCTTCAGAAATAACAAGTTTATTCCCAAATCCATTTTCATTCAACATAAGACTCGAAGAATTATCCGATAAAGAAAATTCGAAGTCACCTTTATTTAAAGGCTGCCCCTCAAACAGATCAATTACTGACTGAATTGCTTTGAGTTGGTAATCCTGATTTGAGTCGAAGTGGAGTTTCATTACATGAATGATTTTTTCAATTCTTCAATTATTTTTGTTTTGTTCTCATTAAAAATTAATCTTGTTCTTGAACCACTCGGATGTATTAATCCTATTAATTCAATATTATTTTTTGAACTTCTTTGTATTAGTCGGAATTTATTTAATCTAGATTCTTTAATTGGTTCCTGTTTTTTAAAATCTAATAATTTAACTAGCATATCAAAAACACCTAATCCTTCTGTAATTATTTTTTCAGGATTTAATACTTTTATAATATTCAATGTTTGTTCTGTACAAAATTTATAAATTTCTGGAAATTCCCTTTGTTTATATAAAACATTTTCCGATGGAGTCCTAAAATAGTAATAATTGAATTTAACGCTTTTCTTTAAAAGGGAAATGTTAAAGTTGAATAAATAACGCATAATCTTTGCAAGGTCATAATCATCTTCATCATTAAGAAAATAATCATGAATAATTGGAAGTTTGTTATTTATTTGATCTTTATTAAATATATGATGATCTCTTGCAAAATTTCCCCCAGGGTTTATCCCTATTATTAATAACTTTGGATTAGCATAAACAGGGGAAAAAAATACAGAAAAACCGTTCTCTCTAATTATTTCATTATTAATGGCTAACCTTTCCCAAAAACAAGACGTTTTTTTTATAATGTCTAAAGCCCATTTATTTATTACATTTTGATCCATCTATTAAAAATTCTTTAAAACACTACCAAATCAAACATTCTGTTTTTGGACTGTGGATAAAGGATTATTAAATACATATTCTAAGACTTTAAGAAAATTTAACGCATCAATTTTTGAATATTCATCTCTATACCTATGGTCAGAATCTCCACCTAAACTAATTCTTTTTAAATTTTCTTTTACTATAAGTGGGTCAGGTTGTTTGGCATTTAGTAGGTATGCAGCTTCTCTTCCAGCTGGGAATCTATTTAATATGGTCTTGTACAAATCCTCTAAAGATGTCTGAAAATTTATTTCAGAAGACTCAAAAATGCTTCCTGAGAAATTATATTGACCTAAAGTCAACTTTGTATTTTCACAAAAAATATTAAACCCAAATGGTCTAAGGTCAATGGAATTTATTTTAACTTTCTCATCAGAAATTTTCTTAGCGTCGAACAATACCTTACCTTCAATATCTTTTATTAATGTTATAAACTCTTTGGATGTATCTACTAAAATTTCATCACTGTATGGCGTATTTTTAAAAACTACATAAAACCAAGTGAATGTTTCTGGTTTTCGAATTGATAACCAAACTTGAGGCCTTGGTCCTTTTCCGATAAGTAAAGGAGTAATATAATCATAATTAAATATGTTCATGTTTTTCATTATATTTGAACAAATTTCGATTTCATTATATTGTTCAAAACCTTCTAGAGGTTTAATTTGAGCTTGACTTTTAGTCATGATTGAATTTCAACTTTAATTAATTTTTTACTTTTTTCGAAATGCAAATCTATTTCTTTTACTAATTCTTTTCTCTCACTTTTGGTAAAATGACTAAATAGTGATATTATTAAAAATGCGATTAAAGAAATTATGCATACCCAAACTTCCCATTTAAAATACCAATTGCCAATATTCAATTCCTCTTGCTTTGATAATTTTTCAAGTACTTTTGCTATTAATGTAAATAAAGAACCAATAAATACAAATAATAATTTGGTTGTCCAGTCTTTCCATGAAGAATCTTCTGAGCGTAGAATTCTATAATTAGATTTATCTAATATATATGCTTCTTGTGTTGTAAAAATTCTCGGTGCAGTATCTAAATCAGAAGCATTAGCAGTCTTTGTAATATTAATTTTGTTTTCCACCAAACTCTTCATACCGTCTTAAACTCCACCCCCGCATCCCTCATCTGCAGGACTAAATTTGTTTTAGTTTCATCATCTCCGTCGAATATTCTGTCTAAACAGATTACTTTCTCCGGCTTTTCTTTTTTGAGTAATTCTTTAATGAAGTTTCCAGTCTCTCCTGATGCTTCTGTGAATATTATTAGTTTACCATTATCTATTTTATAATATGAGAAATTACCGGAAACTAATTTATCATCTTTCTTTGGTTTACCGGATAAAGCACTTTCAATAAATATTGTCTCCTTCTCAACTTTCAGATTCAGATCCATTCCGGATTTCAGCATTAATTCATAAACTATATTATCATCTTCAGCGCCTTTCTTTACTGGATCTTTGAATGCATCTAATTGTTCGGACAGATCAGTTCCGTTTTCTATGTTGTCTCCGCGCCATAATTTGAAATTGGAATTTTTTAGCTTGAATACTTTGAAGCCGGGTGAGTTATCAACCTCTCTTCCGGAAGTTGGAGGATTTTGAATTTGTTTATCAACCTCTCCCCCGGCCCCTCTCCAAAGGAGAGGGGAGTATTGGTTGTGATTAAGGATAGACGAGTTCTTTTTACGATTGAGAGCTTTTGAATACTTTATTTCATGTTTGTCTATGAAATGCTTAATTGTTTCTATAACTGCATCTAAGTTTTTTAACACTTCTTCATTAGTAAATCTTAGCTCATCATAACCTAACGAATAAAGTCCTTCCGATCTGCCGGTATCATATTCTTTTTGATCTTTTTGATCATGATATCCACCGTCAATTTCAACTATTAATTTTTCTTCAAGACATACAAAATCCACAATATACTTTTCTATCAAATGCTGTCTTCTGAATTTTTTTCCTAATTTTTTATTTCTAAGAACATTCCACATCACCGCTTCCGCTTCAGTCTGATTTTTTCTGTTTTCTAAAGTAAATGGTTTTAACTTTTTGTATGTAACAGAATCAGCGGTAACATATCCCGGAGTTTTATTTTCAATTTTATCCTTTCCAAAAAGTGATAAAGAATCCCCCTTCCTTTTCAGTGAGTCTCCCCTCTCCTTTGGAGAGGGGTCGGGGGTGAGGTTGCTAACCCCGGAGGTAAGGTTCCCAATTACACGTCTCACCCTCTCTTTACATATATCCGCTATCGTCTCATATCCCGCTTTATACGCTTCAGAGTCTTCCGCTGTCTTCTCAGGCATTTGAACCAAAATAAATTTTCTGTTTCCTTGATCTTCTTTGTTTAATTCTAAAACTGCTTGGGCTGTTGTGCCAGAACCAGCGAAGAAGTCGAGAATTAAATCATTTGAATTACTTGAATTACTAATTAGTGATTTTAATAAAGATAAAGGTTTAGAATAACTAAAAAAGGAACCATTGAATAAATCCTGAATAGCTTTTGTGGCTTCTGAATTTAATCCAACTTCAAGAAGCAAAGAAGATATTGGATTAACTTCACTCTTCAAGTCTTTTTTGTATTTTTTAAACATCGGTCGTTTAGATGAATCTTTAGGAAATATTATTCTTCCACTATTCAAAAGTTTCTCCATAGTTGGTGGAGCCCATGCCCATACTCTATTTGGATTTGCAGGAAAAATATTTCCAGTTTCAGGATCTATTAAATCATAAAATTGATTTGGTCTTTGATCTTTGTTCATACCAACAGTAGGATTATCGTACATCCATGGACCATTGGGGTCATTATCAGGGTTTTTATAATTAGCATAATTTTTTTTATTACCCAAAAATGAAAAATCTAATTTTTGATATGCTATTAAATACTCATGATCAACCGAAATTAGTCTTTCTGCAAGAGCTGATGAAGTTCTTCTCCTCCAAACAAATTCGGCTAAAAAATTCTCCTCCCCAAATATCTCATTCATCACCATTCTAAGATTATGAACTTCATTATCATCTATCGAAACAAATATCACGCCATCATCTTTGAGAAGATTTCTTGCAAGAAACAATCTCGGATATATCATAGAGAGCCAGTTGCTGTGATACTGACCGTTCTCTTTACTGTTCTTTCTGAAGAGACCTTCTTTTAGGAGAAATCCTTCTTCATCTTTTTCGCCGATTCTTTTGAGATAATCTGATTTGCTTTCTTCGAACTTATCGGGATAAATGAAACTGTCATTGCCTGTATTATAAGGAGGGTCAATGTAGATCATTTTTATTTTATTGTGGTAGGATTTCTGAAGAACTTTCAGGACTTCAAGATTTTCACCTTCTATGAAGATGTTTTCAGTTGTATCGAAATTTATTGATTCTTCTTTATCAGGAGCGAGAGTTGCGGTGGTTTGTGTTTGCAGAACTTTAAACGATTCGTTCTTTCCTGCCCAGTTGAGGACATATCTTTCATTCTCATCATTTACAAATTCACCCAGCGTTTTCTTTAATTTATCTACATCTAATTTATTACTTTCAGTAAATACTTCCGGCATCAGTTCCTTCAGCTTTTCAATCTTTTCCTTTTTGACATCCAAAGAACCTTTACTTATTTCAAATTCTGATTTTGATTTTAAATTATTTTTGTTCATTGTTTACAAAATATTAAATATTAACTGTATCATCAATACCGAATATGATTATTAATCCCAATTCAAATGTAAAAACTATTGAAATTATTAACTTTCTCCCTGAAAGCAACTTTTCTCATTGCTTCAGCTTTGTCTTTAGTAATCTGATTCTTTTTAACTCTGTATTCCCGCATTAACCAATTGTCTTCAACGGGATATATTCCGGATTCTTACAGGTTTCATAATTATATTTTTATGTTTTTTAAAATATACCTATCAGGTTCAAAAACCTTTGTTGTTTAAAATCTACCCTCTTGGAGGAAATGGATCTTTTCCAAAACTAACCCTGCCTGCAATTCTTCCGTCTCTAGTGTCTTGAGATCTTCCTGGCAATTTTTATTGCTTCTTTCTTTGAATTCAGAAGAGCGGTATTCCTTAAGTTACCGTCTCCTTTTACTGCCCATTTTTTTCCGTGAGGCAGCACGTGCTGGTTTTTTTGTCTTCTCATTGTTTTGTGTTTTTAATTGATAAATTATTTCTCGCCCCTGTTGGTGTTCCAAAAAGTTTGATTCTTACAATTGAATTTGGGTAATTTGTTAGTGCAAACTTTTTGATCACCAACTGTAAAACTCTTCACAAAGATGACATTTCATTTATTTTAATAAACATGTCTTATACTTTAGACAGGTTTAAAAAACGTGTCGATGTTTTTCTATTTTTTCGACACGTTTTCCAAACACAACTGTTTTTTTCTTCACAATTTAATGATCAGTAATCAGTCGGAAATACATTAAATTGAAGTTCTTTTTTAACTTTTTTTAATTTTCATTACTTTCGCTACTGTTGGTGTTCCAAAAAGTTTGATTCTTACAATTGAATTTGGGTAAACTGTTCGTGCAAACTTTTTGGTCACCAACATTAAAACTCTTTCCAAAGAAGACATTTCATTTTTTTTCTAAATTTCCCGGTAGTACTCCGGCAATCTTAACTAATTGCTTAGGTATATTTCAGTTTCAGATAATTTCATAAATTGGATCTATCAAAAATAAATCACGATGCTTACATGTACGAATTATTGTTGTTGGTAACCAACAGCAGGGATTTGTTGTTAATAAGCAGGTTCCCGAATGCGAAATTGATTTAAGGCAATACGAATATCCTCGGGGAAGAAATAAATTATCAAGGACATAGAAATAATTATCCCTCAGGCCGTGAACTCATTGAAGTATTAATCAATATTGATTTAATTTCTATGCAAAATACTTTGTCACGCAGAAAGTTTTTTTAACACCGATTAAATTGAATTAAATTCAATAAATGTTTAGCTTTATAAAAAAGGATTATGATAAGAAAAATAATTAAACCTAAAACAAAAGATCAGCTTCAATTTAAACTTCCTGAAGAATATCTTGGAAAAGAAATTGAAGTAATTGCTTTTGATATTGAACAAAATGGAAATGAAAATAAAAAATTAAAATCCTGGACTATTGAAGAGATCGAATCGCACTTTAATAAAGGTGTATTAATTAGTACCAAAGATTTTATTTTCAACAGAGATGAAGCTAATGAACGATAGATCATTCATAGATACTAATGTGCTGATTTATGCATTCTTTCATCAGATACCGGAAAAAGAAGAAAAGCTTTAGAATTGTTTCTTAAAGAATCTGTTCCTTCAATTAGTATTCAGGTATTGAATGAATTCTGTAATATTGAACGAAAGAAATTCAAAATTAATTTTACCGATATAAAAATAATCTTGGATTAATATTTGAGAAGACTAATTTATATTCCAATTCTTATGATGACGTTAAAATTGCTTGTGACATATCTGATAAATATCTTTATTCTTATTGTCCGGATATGACGGACTAGGGAGAGGAAAAGATCAGGAGGAAAATCTGAAAATTATAAAGTAAAACCTTTATCTGAATGTTAAATTACACAATTTTCTCAAATAAACATGTCTATACTTTAGACACGTTTAAAAAACGTGTCGATATTGTGCTATTTTTTCGAAACGTTTTCCAAACACATCTGTTTTTTCTTCACAATCTAATGATCAGCAATCAGCCGGAAATGTATTAAAATAAAACTCCTTTTTAACTTTTTTTGATTTTCATTACTCTCGCCTAAGCCATTCTCTCAGACACAGTGCTGTCACGGAGCTTATCAAAAATAATGTTCCGCTGAACATCGTAAAAGAGATTGCGGGACATAAGGCAATTACGACAACTATGATTTATTCACACGTTAAGAGTGATGATTTGAAGCAAGCGGTAAATTCTTTGAAGTATTAGACATTCCGATTCAACGTTCAGTTACCTTTTTATTAGAGAAATTTATATACCCCTCAGGGTATAAATTGAGTGTTTACAACTAATTTATACCTGATATGATATAATTAGTAAAATTATATTGAATTTATACCCGAAAAGGTATATATTGTTAAAATTACATTATTTAATAATATATTATTATGTTTTTAAGTAAGTTTGTAAAAGAAAAAAGAAATGCTGCACATCTTACGCAACCTGAGCTGGCACAAAAAGCGGGAGTCGGACTTCGTTTCGTAAGAGATTTGGAGCAAGGAAAGGAAACATTACGCCTGGATAAAGTGAATCAGGTTTTGCAGCTTTTTGGATTTCAGGTTGGTGCAGTAAAAATGGACAGGGGGACAGATGAGAAGAGCTGAAATAAAGATGCATGATGTCATAGCCGGTTTACTGACTCAGGATGAAAATGGATATAATTTTATTTATGATAAGGAGTACCTTGAAAGCGAAAATCCTGAACCGGTCAGTCTTACCTTGCCTTTAAGGGCATTAATGTATAACAGTAAAGTGCTTTTTCCATTTTTTGACGGGCTAATACCCGAAGGTTGGCTGCTGCATATTGCTGAAAAAAACTGGAAACTTAATTCCCGTGACAGAATGGGTTTGTTATTATCTTGTTGCAGGGATTGCATAGGTGCAGTTAGCGTTCATCCAATAATAGATGAGGGTGAAATATGAAAAGATGCTTGTACTGTTATCAGCTTCTTATAAAAAATGAAATAGATTTTCATTCTGTATGCAGCAAAAAAATCTTTGGACATACAAATCCACCTGAATTGTCCTACTCCGAATCCGAAATGGAAGAACTGGCAAAGCAAGTTGTAAGAAGTCACATAACAGTTCCTGGAGTTCAGCCCAAAATTTCTTTAGATCTGCCGGCTTCACAAAATAAAAATGGACCTAAAAGGTTTACGATAGTTGGTTTATGGGGAGGATATATCCTGAAACCTCCGGGTAAGAATTATCCGCAATTGCCGGAAGTGGAAGATCTGACAATGCATCTTGCGAATATAGCAAGTATCAACGTTGTCCCTCACAGTTTGATCAGGCTCAAGTCAGGTGATCTTGCATATATAACTAAGAGAATTGACCGCAATAAAAAAAATATGATACATATGGAAGATATGTGCCAGCTTACTGAAAGACTGACTGAAGAAAAATACAATGGATCATATGAACAAATCGCTAAAACAATATTAAAATATTCAGTAAATCCCGGATTGGATGTAGTGAATTTTTTTGAACAATTAGTTTTTACATTTCTTACGGGGAATGCGGATATGCATCTGAAAAATTTCTCGCTAATTAAAATGAATAGTTCAGGTTACATACTGTCACCGGCTTATGATATGGTCGCAACTATTCTCGTCAATCCGGCTGATAAAGAAGAATTGGCATTGACTCTCAACGGCAAGAAGAAAAAAATAAAACGAAATGACTTTAAATCAGCTTTTACTTCATCAAAACTTGAAGAAAGACAACAGGAAAATATATTTAAGAAAATGGAGAAAGCATTAGACAAATGGATGAACTTTATTGAGATAAGCTTTTTGAGTAATGAATTTAAAAAAGCATACAAAGAACTTATTCAGGAAAGATTTTTTATTTTAAAAAACTAAAAATTTAGGTACAGGGCTGAATTTTATTTAAAGATAAATTTTCACGTGAAATAAGTTATTCAGGCAATTATTCTCACTATCTCTGAATCATCCTAATAGATAAAATTGCTTTGACGGATGCGGACACGGTTGCTGTTGGGGAGACAATTAATGATCTAAAACATTGCTTCAGGTCTTTGGCACATTCACTGCAACGGAAAGGTAATTTGTTTCGGTTAATGTTTTCATATCCGGATAATTCATATAATCATACTCAAAAAATTATTTTCTCAATTTATTTTCATACGCAGTGGCAAAAAAGTAATCAGTTTAACTGTCTGTCCTCCAGTTCAAATCTCCTCATATCAATCTTCATCTTTATTACTGATTGAGATTTCAGCATTTTACTCAGAGATTCTATTTGTTCTGAATACTGACTTTTCTCGAATTCAAATTTATTTATCATTGGATTTGTATTTATTCTGCCATGAAAATCTTCCCATATTACGCTGTATCTGGTCTCATCCAGTCTGACCTTGAACGGACCACAATCTCTGTCACCGCAAATGCAGCCCAGGATAGTAACTCTTCCGTCATCATTCCATTCATCATGGTTTTTGTAATACAATATATTACAAAGATCATCTATACATAATTCAGAATGGTTATCGTATAACCTACCGTCCCCGCCTGTACATTTTAAATAATCCAGAATGTTGATTTCATTGATAAAAATACTGACATGAGCAAAGATTCCATTCTGAACTGTTGCCAGATTTAATTTAAACTCGATTTTATCCATTTTGTTTTTTGTTTTTGAAAATCGTTTTTTACATCATCTAAAGATACTATAACATTAACCATTTACTGCATAGAAAGAGTAACGGAAGATCTCAGTCCGGTCATAATTCCAGTGTCAGAGTAACAGTTGTATTAATCTGAACTGTGAAGAATAATGTAAAGTGATACGAGATTTAGACTTCTGTCATGAGTGTTAAATATATTGTAGATTGATACTGAAAAAAGAAATAATTGTGTCCCCAAACTCTCTGAATTTATAGAAAACACAAGATTTTATGTAACGTATGTAGATACACAATCGGCTGAAATTTACTACTTGTTTCAAAATGAAGATAGCGAGGTGGGGTTTAATGCGGATTTTACCATAGTCCCGGTTGTAGCCGAAAATTCCAATCGTGTAAGAATTTTTTGATTCCATAGTATTTTGTTTAATGAATTAATGTTTTGTTGAGATATAATTTTCCAAACGGGCGGTTAATTTTGATGCCTCATCATATTTCATCCCTCTCATGGAAGACAAATACTCATCCATTCGAAAGACGATATCAGAAATGTTTTCAGTGTCTAATTTATCAAAGTTCATAATAATAAAAATGGAGTTGATGTAAAACTGAATTACTTAAATCATTCTATACAAACAGAAAGTCAGCATAACAGTACAATACCCTGAGTGCTGACTTTCAAAAATCATGGTCGGCGGCATGAACTCAGCCGTTTTGCGATTGTTATCCTGTCTAACGAGATAAACTAATCTGCAAGAACTGAACTTGCTAATTACACGAAACCCGCTATATATTATGACCGCTTGTTACCTCTCGCAACTGTTGGTGTTCCAAAAAGTTTGATTCTTACAATTGAATTTGGGTAATTTGTTAGTGCAAACTTTTTGATCACCAACAGTAAATCTCTTTCCGGAGAATTCTATTCGGACGTTTCGAATCGTTTACTAACTTCATCCCAGTTAATTACATCCCAGATAGCTAACAGGTAGTCACCTCTTTTATTCTGATATTTAAGATAATATGCATGCTCCCAAACATCAATTCCCAGAATAGGTCTTCCTTGTTTTTCAGTTAAGTCCATTAGCGGATTATCCTGGTTTGATGTTGAAGAAATAAAAAGTTTATTGTTTTTATCTAAAGAGAGCCAGGCCCAGCCTGATCCAAACTGATTAGAAGCGGCATTATTCAATAATTTTTTCAAGCTGTCTACAGAGCCGAACTGCTGATTAATTGCCTGAATCAGACGCTCAGATGGCTGTGTGTTTTTATTTGGGGTCAGAATAGTCCAGAACAACGAATGATTGTAGTGACCGCCGGCATTGTTTCTTACAGCTGTAGAATATTGAGAGATATTCTTTATTATTTCCTCAATTGATAAATTTTCAGCTGCTGTACCTTCAAGCGCTTTGTTCAGATTATTAACGTAGGTCTGATGATGTTTTGAATGATGAATTTGCATGGTTTGCGCATCGATAACAGGTTCAAGTGCATCATACGCATAACCTAATTGAGGAAGTTCAAACTTAGATTGTGCGTTAATGGTAAATACACCTGTAATTGTTACAATAATGCAAATGATTAAAGATTTAAATATTATCATGTTGTTTTAAGTTAGTTTAATTTATGATTTTTTGTTCTTCTCTTGCAGGAAATGTTTCGGGCTTGGCGAATATTGCGACTTTCACGACAAATGCTTATGCGGAGTATTAACGTTTGATTAATCACAAATGTGCTTGCCCGCCGCTGCAAAGCGTAGTCGGGTCTTCAGAGCACGGAACCGCTACTTGTGTAAAACCCGTGTTATCGGTAGTTATTCGGAAAAAGTGCGTTCTGTTTCAATTATAAATTTTAAATGTCAAATTATGAATTTAAATGTCAAATTACAAATTAAAAGCAGAATCATTTAACATTTATAATTTAAAATTTAAAATTAAAAAGAAGTGCGACCTGGGGGGCTCGAACCCCCGACCTAATGATTAAGAGTCATTTGCTCTGCCAGCTGAGCTAAGGTCGCGGGTCAAAATAATGCAATAATATAAAGGATTCAATACATTTAGAAAATCAAGACACTCTATTTTTGCAGTGTTGTCCAAATTAATTTATTTTTTGTAAAAAATATTTATTTCTATTAAATAATTGAAATAAAATGTAAGCTGTTTGAAACAACCCCACCCT
>JAFDZQ010000004.1:73256-84005 GCA_018266895.1 Bacteroidota bacterium | reverse complement strand
TGACTTTTTAGACAGCCCCGGTTCGGGAGGGGTTTTGTAGCAGTATAATAAGTTTTTTAATGAAAATATAATTATACTAAATAATTTTATAACCATATTTAAAAACGATTTGGACGGATGTGCTATTTTTGGTTAATCTTTTCATTTTTTTGCAAATGTGCTAAAGAAATTGTCAGGGATTTCGAAATAGTTCGAGATGGCTTTCAATATCACAATTTCTCAATAGGTAAATAAAAATGTCATTACGGTGTTACAGCAATAATTGAATTATAAGCATTGTTGTCAATTATAAATAGATCCGAAGCATCTATGAAATAATCTCCGTTAACATCTGATGCAACATATCCTCCAATTGATTCGAAAGCATCGTTGTCCACCAATTGCATGTCAGCAGCATCTATTATTCCGTCCTGATTCACGTCACCGCTGTAAAAAGCAAAAACATTGTATGGTGTATTATCAACCTGTATCATATTATTCCCATAAGCATAGAAAGCCGCGACTGAAAAAGCTATTGATGTCTGCTGATAAGAAAAAATAACGGGATCTGCGCTCCAGGTTGATAAAGCATTTCTGTGTTTGACCTCGACATAGTAAGGCACATTGTTATGAACTTTACCAAAATAAAAATCCTGTCCGGCTAAAGGTCCCAGCAAAATATTTTTGGCAGAATCCACTATTGGATAAGGAAAAACACTATTTCTTAATACGACAGTGATTGTATCAGGGATCTCTGAATCTGTTACCGGATTATACATGCCCTGTATAGCTCCGTAAAAAGTTAACTTACTGTTCCCTTCCGGTCTGGAAAAATAAATGTAAACATTATCAGCGTTATAGTTCTGTGAAATTGCAAGATCAGGAACATGATCGCCATTAAAGTCTTTTACCGATTCAACAGATCTCCCTAAATAAGGACCACCACTGATTGTGAATTGTGGATTAGTAGTTATATTTTGATTACCATAATAAAAATTAACTTTACCGCCAAAGTAGGATGTAATGGAATTTGTTACTATGTCATCATACCCGTCATTATTGAAATCACCACATGTCAGATAGTCTCCAAAGAATCCGGATGTAGTATCTCCGTTAAAAATTTTATCGGCAGCATTATCCATTGAAGCTCCCCCATAAAATAAAAATGCTCTTCCTGTATATGCGTTGTAAAAAGGAGCTCCGCAGATCACATCGGCATAACCATCGCCATTTACGTCTCCCGTAGCTACACTGGATCCGAATTCTTCTCCCGCAACCTGACCTTGTAAAATAAGGTCGGGAGTATTATCCATTGATGAGCTTCCGTAATAAATGTAAACCCTTCCTAATCCGGAATTGTATGATCGCGCTCCTACAACCAGATCATTATACCCGTCACCATTGATATCTTTACACGGAGCAAAGCAATATCCAAATTGTGAATATGGAGCTTGTGAATACAGTATCATGTCAATTCCACTGTTCATGTATGCGCCGCCATAATAAATATATGCCCTTCCTCCGTTCTCATCCATATCTCCCACGATTACATCATCGTATCCGTCATGGTTCAAATCACCCGCCCCGCATAATGATTGTCCGAACCGTGTGTAATTCGTCTGTTCATACATTGTAAGATCAGCTATTGTATCCATATTCTGTCCGCCAAAAAAGATCTGCGCCTTTCCGTCGCCATTGACACTCGAATTATTCGTTCCGATAATAATATCATCAAATCCGTCTCCATTCACATCTCCGGCTCCGGATACACACTCACCAAAGGATGAATTCGCAGTGGTTCCGCTTTTTATAAAATCCGGAACATTATCCATGTTTGTTCCTCCAAAGAAAATATAAACTTTACCCGCTCCGTTATTCATAAATACAGCGCTTGTTATGAAATCCGAATAACCATCGCCGTTCACATCTCCCGCATCGGATGAAATTATTCCCAGTCCGCTGCCGCTAGCTCCTGTCAATGTCAGATCAGCAACCGTTCTCGGAGGGTCTTCCCTATACTGATAAAAATATACTTTTCCCATTGAAATATTTTCTCCGTACGCTCCGGCAATTACATCATCAAAGCCGTCGCTGTTAAAATCTCCTGCATCTGACACAGAATAACCAAAATAACTGTTGGCATTTCCTCCAGTTTTGATAATGTCAGGATACACATCCATCGAAGCAGCTCCGTAGTAAACATACATTTTTCCCTTACCTGAAGCATATCCCGGAGCTCCGGCAATCACGTCATCAAAGCCGTCACCATTCATATCACCTGCATTGGAAACACTCCATCCGAATTTATCCGTTGAATTTTCTCCGGAAAGAATAATATCCGGAGTATTGTTCATTGAAGCTGAACCAAAATATATTTTTGCAGAACCTGTAGCTGATCCGAAATAATCTGCCCCAACGACTACATCATCAAACCCGTCACCATTGACATCACCCGCGCCTGACACCGATCTTCCAAGTGCACTGGATGTAATCCCTGAAATTGAAACATCTGGAGTATTGTCCATAGAAGAAGACCCAAAATAAATTTCAGCAGCTCCAGAACCAAGTAAAGTTCCGAACGCACCTATTATTATATCGTCAAAATTATCACCGTTAACGTCGCCCGCCCCGGAAACACTGTAACCAAATTGACTATTATAAATGACTCCATTGAACTGTACATCGGAAATGTTATCCATACTCATTCCACCGTAATAAAGATAAGCTCTGCCGGTTGCATTATTGAATGTATCAGCACCAATAATTACATCATCAAATCCGTCATTATTCACATCCCCTGCGCCGGAAACCGACACGCCGAAATTGTCATTTATGCTTTCTCCTGATAAAATTAAATCCGCTGTACTATCCATAGAAACGCCACCGAAATAAACAAATGCTTTACCAATAACGGAAGAGCTGCCGTGAGCACCGACTATGACATCATTATAACCATCACCGTTAATGTCCCCTGCTGAAGATACAGAAGCCCCAAAAAAACTCTGAATGTTTTGCCCTTTTAAGATCAGATCCGGTGAAGTATCATTGAAAAGTCCTCCGAAATATATGTATACCTGACCATTATTCATTAAATGATCAGGAGCACCAATTATTATATCGCTGTATCCGTCTCCATTCAGATCACCCGCTGAAGACACGGAATATCCGAATTTGCTCAAAGGCGAGTCACTATGGAAAACGGAATTTTGTATCGCATCTTCTTCGCCCGGAAATAATATTTTTCCGTCTTCATCTCTGAGATTTTTATATATATCTTCTTTTACCTGACTTTCCGGTATCTTCTCATTCTTAATATTCTGAGCAAGGCTGATGTTGATTAAAAAAATCAGAAAACAAAAACATGAAAAGATTTTAATGGTGAAATAAATATTATTCATAAATTTTTTTTAAAATTAGTAGTTACAAGTTTTATTTATAGTCTATAATCAAAAATCAATTCCGTTTAAAAAAACAGCCCTGCATACCGGCGATGCTATTAAGTGAATATGTTCGCGGACAATTCACGGGCTGTTCTTTTCAATTACGAGTTACGAGTTACGAGTTACGAGTTACGAGTTACGAGTTACGAGTTACGAGTTACGAGTTACGAGTTACGAGTTACGAGTTACGAATTACGAGTTACGAGTTGTCTTTCGTCTCAAATCTCACATTTCATATTATTTCAAAAGCATCATGGATTTCGTCTGAATAAAATCACCGGCTTTTATTCTGTAAAAATATACCCCGCTCGCTAAGTTCGAGGCATCGAAATTATATTTGTATGTTCCCGGCTGTAAATTTTCGTTTACTAAGGTTGCAACTTCTTTTCCAAGTATATCATAAATCTTCAAAGAAACTAATCCGAATTTCGGAATTACGAATTCCACATTAGTAACCGGATTAAAAGGATTAGGATAATTCTGTGATAATGAGTATTCGCCCGGAATTTCTGTATTAAGACTGCCTGAAATGCCGGTCGTTCCGTTCACCTTGCAGATATTATCGAGATATAAATTATTTCCGAAACCGCTGACCGCTTTGAAACGGATCATATTCACTCCCGGAGGCAATGCATACTTTTTTGTAGCCCATTGCGATGAAGACGGTACAAATGAGTTCTGAGTTGGCGGAGCTGTTCTCAGAGGTCCTGAAATACCTCCCGCTAATTTTACCAGAACTGAATATCCGTTGCCAAAATCAGTTGAGACTTCTATTATTAAAGAATCAACCTCGTTAATGTATGTAGTATAGGCATGATCAAACTTAAGAGAATCTCCTGCAATTGATTCACCGAAAGGATTTGTAATCATTGATTGCGTCACTCCGTATTCTGCATTATAGAAATTAAACATTGCCGAGCCTGAGCCGGCTCCGAATGCGCCGGGTAATGCTCTGTACCAAAGGGGTGCGGCAGCATATTCCAGATTCCAGAACTGAGGAGGAAAATCCGCTGATACGAAATCCTGACAAAGATCGAGTAATTTTATAGTAATTTTATTCAGTGAAGTGGAATCACGGTTGTGAAGTCCTGACCTGTCCTGAGCAAATATTCTGTAAAAAATTGTATCGCCAATGGTTACATCAGAATTAACCGAATTGAAAAAAGCTTCATAGCTGTCATCGGCTATGTTCAGCAGCTTAAAATGTTTTACGACTGACGGATTATTTTTATACCACTTAACCCACACAGAATCAATTCCGACTGTATCCGTTACAATTGATTTTATTTTATAAGGCCAGAACTGAACAGGAACAGCCGGCGTGACAGTATGAGAAATTACAGGAGGAGCAATGTCACTTATGACATTAAATGAAAAATATGTTCCGGGAGCCAGCACCGGATAAGTCCTGGAAACTCCGGTCACATCAGATGCTTTAATAAAATATTTATATGCAGCCGGTGAGCCGTTTCCGGGGATGTTTGCTGTCCAGTTGCTTCCGCCGATGTTTGTCATTGGAATGCTGTCGAATGAACTGCCTCTTGTCCAGAATAATTTTGTTCCCGACGGATTGATAGCGCCATTGGCAGAAACAATGGAGCTTGTGACAGTATATGGACCCGATAAGTTATCGGTGTTTGTTAACGGAGTATGATTAAAAGTAAATCCAATGCTGCCAAGAACGTATCTCACTGCATTGTAAGCGTTAGCTTTTCCGTAACCCATTTCATTATTCCATGTGCGTCCGAGATCCGGCAGCGGTCCTGTGGAATTGTAAGAATAATTCCCTGTTTTATCCGCGCTTCGGTTAAGATATTCACGGACTTTACTCCAGCTTAAATTTGAATCTAAGGAAAGCATAAGCGCGCAGATTCCTGATACATTTGGAGTTGCGCTTGAAGTGCCGTTAAAAAAAGCAGCATAATTTCCCGATTCGTATCCGCCCGCTCCTGTTATGTCAGTTGCGTATATTTTTACCCCCGGGGCTACAATATCTAATCCGGGTCCGTAACAGGAACCCCACGCAGTTTCTCCGTCGCAGCTTGTTGTGCTTTTCCTTTGATTACAGGGACTTAAAGCTCCGACGGAAATTACATTTGGATTTGTTGAAGGATATATTAATGGAGAATTATAATTCCCTGCTGCGAAACAGTAAACTGTTCCTTTACCGTTTCTCCCTAATGTCGTTCCGTCAAGTATGGCATTATCAATTCCTGATGAAGGAGATCCGCCTCCCCATGAGTTAGAGCTGATTGCGCAACCGCTTTGCCAGGAATAAATCAGCCCTCTGATTGCAACAGCGAAAGTTATTCCTGTAGGACTGGCAATCTTAATATTTATCAGTTTACAATTTGGCGCGACACCTGATATGCCCAATGAATTATTTCCCGAAGCAGCTGCAATTCCCGCACAGCAGGTACCGTGTCCCTCTTCATCAAAAGCATTAGTGCTGTTGTTAACAAAATTGTACTGAGAATTCGGAATGAGATTTCCCCGTAAGTCCTCATGCAATGTATCAATACCTGTATCTACAATTGAAATCTTAACTTTATTGCTTCCCAAAGTTATATTCCATGCGCTGTCAAGCCGCATGTCACATCCTGCTATGCCGTTGATCCCTCCCGGAATATTATTTCCGGTATTTCTTAAAGCCCATTGCTGAGAAAATAACGGATCGTCCGGAACAGAAGAAAGAAGATTAGTCATAAGAAAATTCGGCTCGGAATAATTCACCATTCCGCTTTCATAAATTTCATTTGCAGCGTCCATTGAAAAAGCGTTCTGATCAACCCTGTAAACTTTCGTCACTCCTCCTCTAAGATCAAGACTCCGGATAAAGGTTAGGTTTTTACTTAGCTCAATTCCGCTGATCTGAGCACCGGAAAGATTTGACTTATACTGAACGATGATTTCGTTCTTTGCCGCAATAAATGTGTTCGGATTTCCTTTGCCTTCAGGCATTGTAAATACCGGTGAGACGCTTTCGTAAATTCCTGCTGATTTTAGATTTGTCAGCAGATCAGATAATCCGGACTCGCTTAAAATCAGATTCAGTTTCAGAATCTGATTTTTATCATTAGGATTGAAGTTGTCATAGCTCAGAAGCTGCCTGAAACTTTGAGAGGAATTAATGAACTCATCTTTTGACATTACATTTTTTAATTCCAGATAAATATTTTCTTTGTTCAGATCCAGATAATACGGAGCGTTTTTGTAATAGTAATGATCTGTAATGGATCTGTTTTGTGATAAAGAGATACTTGAAAATACTGAACTTACAAGTACAAATGCTAATAACGTAAGTAAATAACTTTGTAGCAATTTGCTCTTTGAATTTGCTAATTTTTCTTTCATGATGTTTTTAATTTAATTAATCAATAAATTTTAAATACTTTAAATGTTACCCTTAAATTCACATTTGTTTGTATTAAATTTTATTTTGCCGGAAAGTATTATTTCTTTTGTATAAACCGCTTCCTTTAAATCATCATGAGTCTTATAGACCTCCATGGTGCATTTATCTTTACCGTTAAAATACTTTCCCGATATACTGTAATAAACATTATAGTTTCCGGCGGGCATTTCATCCTGAACAAGCTCCTGAATGGCATTACCTTCTAAGTCTGTAACTTTGATGTTTACAAAACAATCTTCGGGAATGGTAAACTTAACCAGGACCAGGTTTCCATTATCCTCCTGCATCAATTCAAAAGAATATGCATAAGTATCCGCATTCGGGATTTTTGTTTGACATACTGTTCCTGCATTTGCATTCAACTGAAACAGTATTGAGATCATAACCGCAATTAAATTTATCTTTGTCATTTGACTATCCTTTCGTTTTTTAGATTTGCTTTTTAAAAAAAATAAATAATAATCCAGCATACCGGTGATGCAATTAAGCGAATAAGCACGCGCAGCCATTCACGGATCATTATTTATTTTAAAGAACTGTCACAAAAATATATTCAGCCGTCTTACTTTCCAAAGAAACTTTTCGGCGAGTTTCACGGCTTCATACTTACATATTTTAATAAATAGTCTTATTTTGTGCAGGATTTGAAATAAATATTTTGAAACCTTCTTAGATCGATTACAAATATCAAATTACAAATGTCAAATATGTCTATTTTAAATTGCCGGTTAGATTTATTGCGAAGATGCAAAAGAACTCGTAATTTGAAGTATATAAATAATTTGAAATTTTTAATTTGCAATTATGTTAAAAAGCTCATTACTTGAGATCCTCCGCACATTTTCTAAACAGGAGCTGATAAAGTTTGAGGACTTTGTCAGGTCGCCTTACTTTAATAAAAAAAAAATTCTGATAAAATTATTGCTGATCATTAAAAAATATTCCCCCCAATTTAATGATATTAAACTGGAAAAAGAAAAAGTATGGTTCGAGCTGTTTCCTGAGAGCGAATATAACTACGGTATTATGAAGAATATTATATTTGACCTTACTAAGCTTGCAGAACGATATGTGATAAATATTAAATTCGGTGAGGATAAATTATCCGAATCCAAATATCTGCTTACCTTTCTCAGTGAAAAAAACTTGTCCAAAATGTTTTTAAATAAGTTTGATCAGATTGAAAGATCAAACAGCACAAAACGCGGTAACATTAATGTAAATGGATACTATGGATTCTGGATCGACTTGCTTATTCTTAAATCTAATGTTCTAAACAATACAAAAGAAAGTCATATACTTCTTGAAGTTTCATCTTTGAATCTGATAATAAGTTTTCTGATCAATTCTTTCAAAATATTTCAAAACCTTGTGGTCGCGAATAGTGATCTGAACATTAATTATGAAAATAATCCTGTTGCTTTATTCTTAAGGCAGATCAGTCCGGAATCCTTTCATTTGATACTTGAAAATGCTAAACTGATTTCCAAAACAGATCATTTTTATCTTGAACTTTATTATAAGATGTATTGCATGTTCTTTGATACCAACGGCAAAAGTTATTCATGTTTTAAAAAACTATTGTTTGATAATTTATCTATGCTGGTAAAAAAAGACCTGAGAGACCTTCATTTCTGCCTTATCAATGCCAATGATATCATTGCTGATCCCAAATATAATCTGCCTGAGGAAAAACTTTCGGTTTTTGATTCGATGATCAATTTAAATATCCTTACAGAACCTCACGGGGCAATAAGCGAACATATTTTTGTATATTATGTAAGCCTGGCTTTTCAAAGTTATGACATTAAAAGGATCAATAAATTCTCTGATAAATTTTCTAACAAACTGGATGAAGGGGTACGGGACAATATAATTAAATATGTAAAGTCATTGAATTTGTTTGTTGAAAAAAAATATGAGGAGTCCCTTAATGAAATTTCCAGGATCGATCCTAATTACTTCATTATGAAACTCTACTTAAGATATATTAAAGGCAGGTGTCTTTATAAAATGAAAGATTACGAAATGTTTCTTAATGAGTATGATTCCGTAAAGCACTTTATTAAAAACAATTATAAGTTGAGCGACCGCCTGAAGATCAAGCTGGAAAAGTTTTATTATTTTCTTAATCATCTGTTTAAACTCAGAGAAAATTTTAATGAGTTCGAGATCTCTAAATTAAGAAAAGAGACTGTCGGTTTTTACAAAAATGAGTGGAACTGGGTCATCGTTGAGATTGAAAACCTTTGTAATAAACACATGAAAAAATAAATGTTAAAAGTTGAAAGAAGAATTTTCATTACTCTTAATTTGTTACTTACAATTTGAAATTCGGAATTTCTAATTTTGTATTATGTTAAAAAGCTCATTACTTGAGATCCTCCGCACATTTTCTAAACAGGAGCTGATAAAGTTTGAGGACTTTGTCAGGTCGCCTTACTTTAATAAAAAGGAAAATGTGCTTAAGTTATTTGTTGAGATAAAGAAATTTGCTCCGGCTTTTACTGAAGCAAACCTTGAAAAGGAAAAGATCTGGGTGAATGTGTTCCCGGAAAAAGATTATAATTACGGAATTATGAAGAATCTGATTCATGAACTCACAAAATTAAGTGAATCATTTATTACTCTAGAACATGCAAATCATGATAAAATGCGAAACAATATCGATCTTCTTGAAACATTACTGCAAAGGCAGATCACAAGAGTATTTTCATCAAAAATTGACATGATGGAAAAAATTTATGATAATCCTGATTTAAAAAATGAAAATTTTAATATTGCTGAATATTATGAATACTTAAACAAACTCTATAATTTGAAATCAATATATAACAGGCATTATAATATTGGTTCTACGGCAGCATACGAATTCACATGCCAATCACTGGATTATCTTATATATTCAACTATCATTAATTTTTACAAAAGATACAATAATTTCCTCGCGCATAAATATAGTAAACTCCCGGGAAAAGGCAATGCAGCGAAAATCTTTCTCACAGGTCTGAATGAAAATTTAATTTTACCGTTATTAAACGATGTGAAAGATAAATCCAAAAGAAATTATCTGATATTAAAATGTCTTCACGAAATGAATATTGCATTAGACCCTGCGGACATAAACAGTTATTATAATTTTAAAAAATCTTTGAAGGATTGTCTGGACATATTTCCAAAACAAGATTTAAAGGATCTTATGACATGCTTAGCAAATTCTTTAAGAGGCATTAAAAATAGTAGATCCGGATTGGAAATAAATTTTGATAAGGAAATTATTGAAAATGGCGATCTAAAGATAGAAAATAACATTTTCCTTGAACCAAACGGAATGATGGATGGGAATGAATACTTAATCTATATTATTTCTGCATTTTCATTGAAGAAATACGAGAAAATTGAAATTCTTACACAAAAGTTTGGCAATAAAATACCCGGATACAGGAGAGATAATGATAATAATTATGCCCGGGCACTGATTTGTTACGGGAAAAAAGAATACAGCAAGTCACTCGAGCATCTTTCAAGGATCAATTATAACTTTTTTAATATGAAACATCATGTCAAGTATATTCAGATGATGAACTATTATGAGCTTGCTGACGATGTGACATTCAGCTATGTCGCGGACTCATACAGGCATTTTTTATCAAAAAATAAATCTGTGGCTTCATTTGACAAATCTGCCCGTATCGATTTCTGCAATAATATGAACAAATTGTTTAAGCTGAGAGAAACATTTGATAAATTTGAACTGGAAAAATTCAGGATGGAAATTAAAGAGAAAAGAACAATATACAGGGATTGGATACTTGATAAAATAGAAGAGATAGAAAAAAACAGTTAGCAGTCTTTGCCGTCCAAAATATTTTTGAATATGTAATTTTCATTTGTTTTTTAAATGTAATTCAAATT
>JAFDZQ010000004.1:32130-73227 GCA_018266895.1 Bacteroidota bacterium | reverse complement strand
ACAGGTATTTATGACTTTTGGACAGCCCCAGAACAAATCTGAAATTCTTAATTAATTTTAAATTAAACGTTTTGGACGGATGTAGTTAGCAGTTAAAAGTTAAAAGTTAAATTTATTTGTAATTTGAAATTATGTTAAAAAGCTCATTACTTGAGATCCTCCGCACATTCTCAAAACAGGAGCTGATAAAGTTTGAGGACTTTGTCAGGTCGCCTTACTTCAATAAAAAAGAAAATGTGTTGAAATTATTTCTTGAGATAAAAAAATATGCTCCGCATTATGAAAATGATAATCTTGAAAAGGAAAAAGCGTGGGTGAAAATATTCCCGGGAAAAAGCTACAATTACGGAATAATGAAAAATCTGATACACGATCTGGGCAAATTATGTGAGTCATTTCTCTCGGAAGAAGTCTATAAAATAAATGAAATGCAGAGAAGCCTGGATTTTTTAAATTCCATAAGCAGCAGGAATATTTTGAATATTTTCATAAACAAAATTGAATCGGCGGAAAAAGCATTCCTGAAAAATTTCAGAACGGTTAAATATGATTATCTGGCTGATTATTATGAAGGGATGAGAGATCTGTACCATTTGAAAGTCAGATTTCTGCAGGCTAACAATCAGTTTAAAAAAAATGACGAACTAATAAGATCTCCGGAAAATCTGATTACAGGTTTTCTTATAAAATGTTTTGAAACATTTCATAATGTAATACTCAACAGCCTGAATTATAACTCGCCTGTAAAAAGCAATATTACATATTTGTTTTTAAAAGAACTGGAAGATCATTCGGTTTTAAAGAATATTATGGACTATATAAAAGAACATTCTCATGAAAATTATCCGGTTTTAAATTGCTATTACTGTATGTACAAAGCCTTATCAGTAAATGACAGTCTGGAATACTTCAATGAATTTAAAGATAATCTTTCTCAGAACAGCGGTTTGTTTTCCGAGACAGAATTAAGAGGATTATACAACGGTCTGCTGACAAGCTTCGGCAACAGAAAGATCACTACTAATAATTTTCATCATGAATATTTCAGCATAATTGAGATCGGTTTTAAAAACAAAATCATACAAAAGCCTGACGGCACTATTGATCCCGGAGCGTTTACTTCAATAGTAAATGTATCCGTTGCTAATGATGTTAAATTCACTGAAGAATTCATTAATAAATATAAGGATAAAATCCCCATTGAATTCAGAGATAACGTATATTTCTATTCAATGGCAGTTTTAAATTACAAAAAAGGGAATTTTGAAAAATCACTTGAATACGCAGTGAAGGTTCAGAGCAAAGACTTGTTTATGAAATTTGACATTAAGCACCTTCAGTTGAATATTTATTACGAATTGAATGACAGGGTTGCGTTTGATTATTCTTATGACGCTCTGAAGCATTTTATTAAAAGCAGCAATTTAACAAATGAATCGAGAATAGTAACAAGAGTAAAATATTGTGAATACATTAAAACGCTTTTTAATCTCCGGGAAAAACACGATGCTTATAAACTTTCCTCTCTGAAAAAAGAAATCACTGTAAATAAAACAATAAACAAAAACTGGCTTCTTAGAAAAATAAGTGAGCTTGAAAATGAAACGGTTTAATGTGTGTTATTTAAAAATGCGGAATCTGTTTCTTTTATTTTGATACGGCTTCTTTATATGAAGATTTTATGATCTGCGTAAGAAGTTTTTTATTTATTTTGCCGGATCTAATTTTGTCCGTCCATGTAGTCCCTGTTTATTCGAATTTCATTAAAGGTTTTCAATTCCTGCCATTTTTAATTATTTTGAAATTGTATGGTGAAATACATAATTTGACTCAAAAATTTTTATGTTCATAACATTCGAAGGAATTGATCTCAGCGGCAAATCCACACAGATAAGACTTCTCAAAGAACATTTTGAATCGGAAAAGAAAAAGGTAATTGCCGTCAGAGAACCGGGCGGAACTGTTATTTCCGAGAAGATCAGGGATATTTTACTTGACAAGGAACATCTAAAGATGGAAGATCTGACTGAGTTTCTTCTGTTTTCAGCTTCACGGCAGCAGCTTACGAAAGAAATTATACTTCCGCATCTCAAAAAAAATTACATAGTTCTGTGCGACAGGTATTATGATTCATCTACTGCTTATCAGGGATACGGAGGAAAAGTGGATCTTAAAGTAATTAAAAGCATAAACAAAACAGCAACCGGTAATCTCATACCGGACATAACTTTTCTCATTCATATCAGTATTGAGGAAAGCATCAGAAGAAAGAAACTAATGAATAAAAATGAGGACAGGATTGAAAGGAAAACTATTTCCTATTTTAATAAGGTTACGGATGGTTATCTTAAGATCGCAAAAAACGATAAAGGCAGGTTCGTTGTTATAGACGGCACAATGTCAAAAGACGAGATCAGAAACAGGATCATACTTTCAGTCAATAAATTTCATCAGAAAATCAAAAAGTAAAATAATATTTTATGCTAAAGAAAAAATTTTCCGGAACATCTCCTTTTATTTTCATTATTACCGTCATATTGTTTCTCGGAGTTACATTTTCGGGCGACGATGACATTTATGAAAAGATCAACAGGAATATGGATCTTTTCGGACAGGTATATAAAGAAGTCGCGCTTAACTATGTCGATGAGATTGATGCCGATAAATTCATGACAGCAGGAATTGAAGGAATGCTCGCCACGCTCGATCCTTATACAAATTACATTGACGAAAAGAGCCGCGATCAGATGGATCTCATTTCCACGGGTAAATACGGAGGAATCGGGATATCGGTAAGTTTCCGTGACAGCAGCATAATCATTACAGAGATAATGAACGGTTATGAAGCTCAGAAAAAAGGTCTCAGAGTGGGAGACAGGATCGTAGAGATTGACGGCGTGGATTTAAGAAATCAGAAAGCTGAGAACACGAGAAATCTTGTCAGAGGACCTGTAGGAACGGAGGTCAGTCTGAAGATAGAAAGAGACGGGGAGGAAATTTCTTTTAACCTCATGAGGCAGGAAATTATTCTGAAAAATGTTTCTTACTACGGATATCCGGAACCTAAAAGCGACGGAATCGGATACATTAAACTTGACAGATTTACAGGCATATCCGAAAGTGAAGTTGAAAATGCAATTAAGTCATTGAAATCAGAAGGAGAACTAAAAGGTCTTGTACTCGATCTCCGTGATAACGGAGGCGGTTTGCTTGACGCTGCAACGGGAATCCTTAACAAGCTCGTTCCTAAAAACAGTCTGCTTCTAATCACAAAAGGGAAAAGAGCAGATTCGGAAAAAAAATATTTCTCCAAAGAAGAGCCGATGATCTCTCCGGATATTCCGGTTGCGGTCCTTATAAACAGTAAGACCGCTTCAGCATCCGAAATTGTTTCAGGCGCGATTCAGGATCTTGACAGAGGTGTGATAGTGGGAACAAAATCTTTCGGCAAGGGACTTGTTCAGCAGATTAAAGATCTTGACAAAAAGTCACAGATAAAGATAACAGGTTCAAGATATTTTACTCCGTCCGGAAGATGGATTCAAGAAAAGAATTATTTCAAGGAAAACAAGTACGGGGTGTTTGTGGATAAGAACAGATACGACCAGACGGATTTTAAAACCCTCGACGGCAGGATCGTAAAAGCTTACGGCGGAATTGAGCCGGATGTCGAAGTATCCGTCGAAGCTGAAAGCGAAATATACCAGGGGCTGCTTTCAAAGGATATGTTTTTTAAATTTGCGAACTATTACAAAGAAAAAAATCCGGGGATAAAAACCGTTGTTCCTGATGATAAACTCTTTAATGGTTTCAAGACATTCCTTTCGGAGAATAACTTTTCCTATGATTCACAGATAGAGAAAAAACTGAAAGAGATAAAAGAGCTTGCTTCGGCAAAAAATTTCAAAAACGATTTTCAGAGCACAATTGCAAAATTAGAGACTGAAGCAGAATCAGAGGAATCAGCTGAACTTGACAAAGCAAAAACCGAAATATCTCTCAGCATTGCAAATGAGATAAATAAAATGATAATAAGCGGGTCTGAACAGATCGAAGCAATATTTCCTTATGACGTACAGCTTCAGAAAGGGATCAGCATTCTGAAGGATAAAAACGAATACAACAGACTGCTCGGCAGGATGTAAAAAATTAAGCAATAATTTGTACTGAACCGGCATTAAAACAAATATTACATTAAAGTGAAGATAGGAATACTCGGAGGAGGTCAGCTTGCAAGGATGATGATGGAAGCATGCTATAAATTCGGATTTGAATTTCACATTCTTTCTAAGGAAGAAAATTCGCCTGCAGGACTGATCACGAAGTTCGAATACAAGGGAGACTGGAACGATGAGGATACTTTGCTCGCATTTTCCGAAAAGTGCGATTTGATTACGCTTGAAAACGAATTCATTGATCATCATAAGATCAGGTTTCTCGAAAATAAGGGGATGAATGTATATCCTTCATCTGATATTGTGAAACTTATTCAGGATAAATTATTTCAAAAAGAGTATCTAAGAAAGTCAGGCATTCCGGTTGCGGAATTTGCAAAAGCTGATTCAATGAAGGATATATTTGAGTTTGTGTCTGAAAATTCATATCCCGTTATTCTTAAATCGAGAACAATGGGTTACGACGGCAAGGGAAATTTCACAATTGAAAGAGAAGATCAGATAGAAGAGGCATTTGGTGTTCTTTCAAAGAGGGGGAAGCTGATGTGCGAAAGTTTTGTGAATTTTGAAAAGGAACTTGCAACTCAGGTTGTCAGAAACGGATCCGGTGTTATAAAAGTTTATAATGTGGTCGAAACCATTCAGAAAGATCATATCTGCAATCAGGTCATTTCAGCACGGGAACAATCTGAAGATATAAAAATCAAAGCCGGAGCAATAGCGTTAAAAATAGCGGAAGGTCTTGATTATAAAGGCGTAATGGGAATTGAAATGTTTCTGAACGGAGAAGAAATACTTGTTAACGAACTTGCGCCGAGGGTGCATAACTCGGGACATTATACAATCGAAGCATGTCATACTTCACAGTTCGAAAATCACATTAGAGCGATACTGAACTATCCTCCGGGCAATACTGAAATGATCTGCGATAATGCAGTGATGATCAATATACTCGGAACAAGAAACGGAAAAGCTGAGCTTAAAAATGCGTGCGGATTACTAAAATCAGAAAATGTATTTTTACATATTTACGGAAAGACTGAAACCGGAATAGGAAGAAAGATGGGACACATAACAGTTTTAAATGATGACATTGACAAAGCAATTGAACTTGCTCAGAGAAGCAGAGACTTGATTGACATATAAATTAATTTTAAAAACATTAACTAAAATATTATGACAGGCATTATAATTTTTCTGATCATTGCAATAGTAGTTTTAACTGTTATGAGAGGACAGTTAAAAAGCAATCTTCAGCTTGAAAAAATAGTAAACTTACTGAGAATTTTTGCGGGAATAGGAATACTCCTTACAATATTGTTTGCATCGATCGTACAGATAGGACCGGGAGAAGTGGGAGTCCAGATATTGTTCGGAAACGTTCAGGAGAATGTTCTCAGAAGCGGTCTGAATCTCGTAAATCCTCTTATTGAAGTTCAGAAGATAGACATAAAAACACAGGCATACACAATGAGCGGTGCAAATGATCAGGATGTAAATGATGTTAAAAGTAACAGAAGCGATCCTATCCAGACGCTTTCTTCGGACGGACTTACTCTTCTTCTTGATGTGACAGTATGGTACAGACTAAGCGCAGATGATGCTCCGAATCTTATCAGGACAATAGGAGTTGATTATGAATCCAAGATAATCCTTCCGGCGATCAGAACCGCCATAAGGGATATAGCCGTGAATTTTGTAGCGACTGATATCTATTCTTCGAAGAGAGACGATTATGTAAATGATGTTGCAAAGAAATTAGAGAATTCTTTTCAGGGCAGAGGCATAATACTTGAAAAAGTCCTGCTGAGAAACGTAGAACTGCCTCAGAAAGTCAGGGAAGCGATTGACGAAAAAATCGCAGCGGAGCAGAGAGCACAGCAGATGGTCTATGTGCTTCAGAAAGAAAGACAGGAAGCTGATAGAAAACAGGTAGAAGCAACCGGAGTTGCGGAAGCGCAGAGAATAATCAACAGCACAATAAGCAATTCGTACCTGCAGTGGAAGTATATAGAAACGCTCAAAGAACTCATAAACTCTCCGAATAATTCGTTTGTCATCGCGCCTTATGATCAGAAACTTGTTCCTATGCTAAACTTTAACCAGCTTGCAAAATAATTCATGGAAAATAAATTAATTGAAGTATTTGTAACTTATGATCCGATGGAGGCAAGCCTTGTGCGGGCGAAGCTGACGGACGAAGAAATCTTTTTTAATGTTACGGGAGATTATAATATTTCCGTTTCGATGGAAACTTTCAACACGCAGCTCGGTAGGATCGCGCTTAAAAGACCTATAAAATTTTTTGTCAGTGAGAGCGATGCGGAGCTTGCAAAAGTCGCAATCAATACAGATAAGTCTTCTTTTATGGAAGATGATCTTGAATACTGATAATGAAAATGATCAATAAAATTTTTTTAATTATTCCTCTTTGCATTGCCGTACTCATTTTTCTGTTTTCGGACAGAAATAATTTATTTACGGGAAATGAAGTAACCGGTCAGGGTTCCTCTTCCGGATTTGTAAATACTTTTTTGGACGAAAGCAGTGATAAAATTATTTTAACAAATTATAACTTGAAAACCACAGACAGTTCAGCAAAAAAAGATTATCTTAAAATACACTTCGACGCTTTGCTTGTAGATACGCATAATGACTTTATATGGAAAGTTTTCGACAAGGGAGCAGTATTCGGACAGAAAAATGATTTCACTCAGTCTGATCTGCCGAGATTCAAGGCAGGCGGAGTGGATGTGCAGATTTTCGCAGTATGGATCCCGATGAATCAGGTGAAAAAGTCTTACAGGTTTACGATATCACAGATAAACAGACTTAAAAGTTTTGAAACGGATTATTTTCAGGAATTTGAATTCGCAAAGAGTTATGACGATATAGCAAGAATAACTTCAGAGAAGAAACTCTGCGGTCTGATAGGAATAGAAGGCGGCACTGCGATTGAAAAAAATTTAGACAACATAAATGCATTCTTTGATCTCGGCGTAAGATACATAGGACTTACATGGAACAATTCAAATTTTATTTCTACTTCGGCAAAAGAAGAAACAGAAAACGGAAAGCCCGGCGGTTTATCCGGATTCGGAATTGAAGTAATAAAAAGAATGAATGAAGTCGGGATGCTTATTGATGTTTCCCATCTGAGCGAAGCAGGATTCCGGGATGTGATGGAAAATTCTTCTTCGCCTGTCATAGCTTCGCATTCCAACTGCTATTCAATCGCTCCGCATTTCAGGAATCTTAAAGATGATCAGATCAAAGCAATAGCAAAAAGCGGAGGATACATCGGAATAAATTTCTATGATGCTTTTCTTGATAAGGACGCGGATAAAAACAGGACAATGAATGCTTATGAAAAATATCCTGACGAACTGAATGCCTTGAATGAAAAATACGGAGATGATCTGATTAAATTTAACGAGGAAAGGAATAAATTCCTTCAGGAGAAAAACATAGCAGCAGGAACGACGATAGACAAAGTGATCGAGCATATTGACTATATTAAGAATCTGGTTGGAGTTGATTACATTGGCATAGGATCCGACTTTGACGGAGGCATAACACCTCCGAACGAACTCTATGACGCAAGCTGTTATCCCGAGCTCACAAAAAAACTCGTTGAAAGAGGTTATACTGAAGAAGAGATAAAAAAAATTCTCGGGGGGAATTTTCTGAGGGTATTTAAACAGGTTTGCGGGTGATCAGTTCCGATTAATTTATTTCTTTAGCAAAACTTTAGTCATCTCACAGTCCTCAAATTCAACTTTACCTATTCTGGTAATAAAAGTTCTGCTTATTTCAAATCCCTTGCTTCTGAAAAAAGGTCTCGCTGTAATGCTGACCTCGGCGCGTATCTCTTTCACATCATGTTCAAATGCATTCTGTTCAAGATTATTCAGAAGTCCGGTAGCAATACCCTGTCCCTGATGGTCCTTATGAACATACATATAATCAAGATATCCGTCTGAAGTGATCGAACCGAATCCCGTTATCTTATTTTCATCTTCTGCAACAATAAAATACTGTTCCTGTATTTTTGAAGACCATTTTTTTATGTCGTTGTAAGCAGAAGCCCATACTGAGATCTGCTCATCATCATAATCTTTACAGTTGATATTCGTCACAGTATCAAAAAATAATGTTCTTATCTGATCTGTTTCTTCGGGTTCCGCTCTTCTGATTTTCATGATTATAATATTTTTCGGTTAAGTTTTAAAAATAATTTACAACCGTCCTTACCTTGTACCATATTATATTTTAAAATCATTTCATCCGGAACACTTCCTTAAATTAAGTTTTATTTTTGAATATTCAACGAAGAAAAAATGAAACAGAATTTAGTTAAGCGATTTTTTATTGAATGAAGCTTTTTCTTCTGAATATCCCTGAAATTGAATTGCTTTCCGCTCAATTATAGGTTATTTTATCAAACTTTTTTAAAAAACTACTGACAAATTACATGCCTTTAATTCAAAAAGTCCACGCAAGGGAATTATTAGATTCAAGAGGTAATCCTACATTAGAAGCGGAAATAACACTCGAAGGAGGAATAAAAGGAAGAGCAATTGTACCTTCCGGCGCCTCAACAGGAGAAAGAGAAGCAGTAGAACTCCGTGACGGCGACAAAAAACGATATCTCGGCAAAGGAGTAAGAAAAGCCGTTGATAATGTTAACCGGATCATTGCAAAGAAAATAACGGATATGAATAGTTTTGATCAGTGTGGAATTGACAATGTTCTCATTGCGCTTGACGCTACGAAAAACAAATCAAAGCTCGGAGCAAACGCACTGCTTGGTGTTTCAATGGCTGTAGCACGCGCATCAGCGGAATACCTCGGAATGCCTTTTTACAAATATATGGGAGGAGTAAATGCAAAGACACTGCCTGTTCCGATGATGAATATAATCAACGGCGGCAGACATGCTGACAATACAGTCGATTTTCAGGAGTTTATGATAATACCTGCGGGAGCAAAGAGTTTTTCCGAAGCGCTGAGATGCGGCGCCGAAGTTTTTCATTCGCTCAGAAATGTTCTTCATAAAAAGAATTACAATACGAATGTCGGTGACGAAGGCGGTTTTGCACCGAATCTGAAATCAAACGAAGAAGCTATAGAAGTGATCCTTGAAGCAATTAATAATTCCGGATATAAAGCCGGCAAGGATGTTTTTCTCGGACTTGATGTCGCTTCAAGCGAAATGTGGAAAAACGGAAAATATGAATTTTACAAATCCCGCATTCCTGACAAGACTTCCGAACAAATGGTGAAACTGTATGAAAAACTTGTAAAGGATTATCCTGTCATAAGCATTGAAGACGGTATGGCTGAAAATGACTGGAACGGTTGGAAGCTGCTTACGGATGCGCTCGGAAAGAAAATACAGATTGTAGGCGATGATATTTTTGTTACCAATACCGAAATTCTTCAAAAAGGAATTGACAGGAATATTGCGAATTCAATTCTTGTGAAAGTTAATCAGATCGGGACTCTCACCGAGACTCTCGATACAATAGAGCTTGCAAAGACAAATAAATACACCTGTGTTATCAGCCACAGAAGCGGTGAGACAGAAGACACGACTATTGCCGATCTGGCAGTAGCGACAAATGCAGGTCAGATAAAAACAGGTTCGCTTTCAAGAACTGACAGAGTTGCAAAATACAATCAGCTTTTAAGGATCGAAGAGCAGCTTGGAGCTTCGGCTGTTTATCCGGGACTCAAAGCTTTTTTTAATTTTAAATAAAAGTTCGGTTTTCCATAACAGCAGTTATCATTTTAACTGCTGTATTTTTTTAATTTAATTTTACAAATGAAACTTTCCCAATTTAAATATCCGATTCCAAAGAATCTCATTGCAAAAGTTCCGAAAACTCCGAGAGATCAGTGCAAACTTATGGTATTAGACAAAGAAACCGGTGAACTGGAAACAAGGAAATTCAAGGATGTGATTGATTATATGAATGAAGGTGATGTATTAGTCTTAAACGACTCAAAGGTTTTTAATGCAAGATTATACGGCACGAAGGAAAAGACAAAAGCAAAGATTGAAGTATTTCTTCTCAGACAGCTTTCCACAGAAGAAAACATCTGGGACGTAGTAGTGGATCCGGCAAGAAAAGTCAGAATCGGTAACCGGATATTTTTTACCAAGAATCTTTTCTGTGAGGTAATTGACAATACTACATCAAGAGGAAGGATAGTCCGTTTCAATTATCAGGGCGATTTTTCAAAGTACATTGAGAAACTCGGCAAAACGCCTTTGCCTCCGTACATAAAAAGAGAATCAACCGAAAAAGACAAGGAAGATTATCAGACTGTCTATGCTGACGCGGATCACGTAGGATCAGTAGCAGCTCCCACTGCAGGACTGCATTTCACAAAAGATCTTCTTAAGAAAATCGAAGCAAAGGGAGTGAAGATAGTATACCTGACTCTTCATATCGGACTCGGTACTTTCAGGCTTGTAGAAGTGGAAGATCTCTCAAAACACAGAATGGATTCGGAGTATTACGAAATGACGAAGGAATCAGCCGACATAATAAATGCATCCATTGCTAAGAGGAAAAAGGTCATTGCAGTAGGCACATCTGTTGCGAGAGTGCTTGAGACGAATGTCATAACAAGCAGACAGGTCAGATGGGGAAAAGGCTGGACAGACAGATTCATACATCCGCCTCAGAAACTGAGAATTGTGGACAAGCTGATAACCAATTTTCACATGCCGCAGAGCACACTGCTGATGCTTGCCTGTGCGATGTCAGAAAGAGATTATATCATGAAAGCTTATAAAAAAGCCGTAAAGGAAAAATTCAGATTTTACAGCTACGGTGACGCAATGATGATAGTCTGACGATCCTGCTGAAGAAAAAAGAAAATGCGGTTATATAAAGTCCAAATGATTTTTGTTTGGGCTTTTTTATTTTTTATACTTTAACATTCAAAGACAGGAAAAGAATATATGAGCATAAAAGTGATCATACCTGCATCCGGAACCGGAACGAGATTCGGCGGAAATACTCCGAAACAGTTCATGAAGATCGGAGGAAAAGAAATACTGGCGCACTCAGTTTCCGCTTTTCATCAGATAAGATCGATAGATGAGATCATTATCGCTTCCAGGCTGGAATATTTTGAAAGAATAAAACTGATCATAAGAAAAAATAATTTTTTTAAAATAAGAAGAATTGTCGAGGGCGGAAAACTCAGGCAGGATTCGGTTTTCAGGGCACTTATGAATCTTGAGTGCAGTGAAAATGATTTCATACTTGTTCACGACGCCGTCCGGCCTTTTGTAAGCATGGAAAAAATTGCAGAACTGATAAAGGAAGTAAAAAAATTCAACTGCGTCATATCAGGTCTGCCTGTTACAGAGACACTGAAGAAGATCAATAAAAAAAACTTTGTTGAAAAAACCGTTGACCGCGAAAATGTATGGGCAATACAGACTCCGCAGGCGTTCAGATATGATATACTGAAAAAATCATTTGAAAAAGCGTATGAAGATAATTTTACCGGTACGGACGAATCGTCTCTTGCGGAACATGCGGGATACAAAGTAAAAGTTATTGAAGGTGAAAAAGAAAACATTAAAATAACTCTGAAAGCAGATTTGTAATTTGCACAAATAAATAAACTTACAGTAAAGAGATGAAACACACAGGTTCAATAGTATTAGAAACTTTCGACAGCAGGATCCTGAAAAACAATCCTCTCGGAGATCCTTCAGTGAGAGATTTTCCCGTATATCTTCCACCTTCATATTTCAGCAAGGGCAGCCAAAGATTTCCTGTCGTATATCTTATCTCAGGATTTACGGGAAAGGGAATAATGAACCTTAACGTAAGTTTTCTTTCAGAAAATATACATCAGAGATTAGACAGACTCATTTCAGAAAAGAAGATGAGAGAAATGATAGTAGTGATGCCTGACTGCATAACGAAGTACGGGGGAAGCCAGTTCATAAACTCAACTGCAACGGGAAAATACGAGGATTACGTAATTAAAGAATTAGTTCATTACATTGATTCAAAATACAGAACGCTTCCTCACAGCAGCAGCCGCGCAGTTTGCGGAAAGTCCAGCGGAGGATACGGAGCAGTAGTTCTATCGATGAAGAACCCGGATATATTCGGATTAATGTGTTCGACTTCAGGTGACATGTATTTCGAATACTGCTATCTCCCGCATTTTCCGAAGTTCATAACAAACATAGAAAATTACGGAAAGGGACATAAGGCAATTGCGAATTTCATCCGTAAGGAGATCAACTTCAAACAGCCGAAGCCGAAATATTTTCATGAGATTATTAACGACATAGGAATGGCGAGCTGTTATTCCCCGGATCCTTCAGGATTCAGGACTAAGGGATATAATTTCAGCATGCCGTTTGATCCCGAAACAGGTGAACTTGATAAAAAGGTGTTTGATATATGGCTGAAACATGATCCTGTCAGACTTGCGGAACGATATGATTCGAATCTCAGGAAATTAAACCTCATATACATAGATGCCGGAATTTATGACGAGTACGATCTGCATATAGGATCGAGAATTTTTTGCAATAAATTGAAGAAAAAAAACATTAAATTCATTCACGAAGAATTCAAAGCGGGACATATGAACATTCAGTACAGATATGACAGAACATTTGAAGTGATCTCTGATTGTATTGAATACAGATAGTTCAATGATAAATTGATAAATTGATTTCCGGAATTTATTTTCACGGAAAATTTAATTCAAATAAAATATAAATTGAGATAAATGAAACCAGTTGTGATCTCCACATGGAAGCACGGACTTGCTGCCAATGAAGCAGCGTACAGGATTTTGGAAAGCGGAGGAAACTCCCTCGATGCTGTGGAAAAAGGAGTTAAAGTTTCGGAAGATGATCCGGCAGTACTGAGCGTAGGTTACGGCGGACTGCCGGATGAAAGAGGAGTTGTAACTCTTGATGCTGCGATCATGGACTGGAGGGCTAGGATCGGATCGGTTATCTGCGTGGAAAACATTCACAACCCTATAAGTCTTGCGAGACTTGTACTGGAAGATACTGAGCATACGATACTTGCGGCAGGAGGAGCTTATGACTTTGCTCTTAAAAACGATTTCATTCCGGAGAACCTTCTCACGGAAGAATCAATAAAAAGATTCCGGGAATGGAAGGCATCCGGAAAAAAACAGGCTGAGGAAATTCATACGGATGACTTTAAACTTGACAGGGAAACAATTTTAAAAATAAATGAAGACGGTAATCATGATACTATCGGGATGGTGGCAATTGACAGCGAAGGTCATATTTCAGCATCGTGCACTACAAGCGGAATGGCATGGAAACTGCACGGAAGAGTCGGTGACAGTCCGATCATAGGTTCAGGACTTTATGTGGACGGAGAGATCGGAGGCGCAGCGTCAACAGGAAGAGGCGAGGAATGTATAAGGGCATGCGGAAGTTTTCTGATAGTTGAGTTAATGCGAAACGGAAAGACTCCTACGGAAGCATGCAGACTTGCATGCGAAAGAGTTTACAGACTGAACAAGCTTTCTGACATAAACAGGGACCACATTTATCAGGTCGGATTCATAGCGCTGAATGCAAAAGGAGAATACGGAGCTTACAGTGTAAGGGAAGGATTTCAGTACGCTGTCTGCAACGACAATGAGAATAAATTGTATGACAGCAAGTATTTTCTGAACGAAAAATTTATCATAGAGGATCTTTGAAAACATAATGGAAGATTTCATTGTAATAAAAAACGGTTTGGTATTAACCCTTGACAGGAAAGGTTTAGCAGGGTATTTCAATATTCTTGTCAGGAACGGTAAAATATATCTTATTGATTATGAAAAAAAATTCAACGAAAAAGATTTTAAGGCAAAATATCCCGATGCTGTAATTATTGACGCCTCCGACAGGATCATAATGCCGGGATTTTTCAATTCCAATCTGATCTCCTCGTATGCGCTGAATAAATATTTTTTCAGGAAATGCACATACGAAAACATCAACTCGTGGCTTTCTCTGAAGCTCATAGAAAAATTCCTTTCTGCAAAGGAAAATTCGGATCTGAATCACGAATTGTTCTCCATATCCCATGCAAGAGCTCTTATGAACGGCGAACTTTTCATCAGCGAAAGCAGCAGTTCAATATCCAAGGATTTTTTTGACAGATATTTTAAAGACTCCGATCTTATAGAGCAGTATTTCAACCTGACGGTTTATGATTACGGTCTTTTATCGGACATTACGGGACATGAGAAAAATATTTCTCTCGGCTTCAGGACGGATGAAGATATAAATAATTACTCGCTTGCTTCGATGAAAAAGGTGCTGTCCGGAAACAGGCTCCGGCTTTTTATTAATGCGTCACTTTCACAAAAAACATTTGAGTCTGTAAAAAAAGATTTCGGGAAACCTTTCATCAACGTACTTTCGGAGATGGAACTGCTTTCACAGGGAACCGTGATTTCAAACCCTACGCATCTGAATCAGATAGAGCTGGATATTTTAGCCAAGAAAAGATCTGCCATACTTCTGTCGCCTTCCGATTATCTGAATTTTCAGGACAGGAAAACTGATCTGGATGAAATGTTTTTATCGGATGTGAACATCATTACCGGAACCGGTTTTACCGGAGACAATATTTTTGCAGAGTTAAAGACACTTTCATCTATGATATCAAAGAACATCATCAGTTCCGAAGATCTTTTAAAGACTGCCATACAGAACCCGTCGCATTTTTTCGGCATTTCAAACATCACCGGAAGCATTGAAAGGAACAAATCCGCAGACATGATCATATTATCGCTTGATGATCTGAGGAATGTACCGGCAGTGCCCGATATGGAAAGCGAAGTTCTTGCTGATTTTGTAATAAGAAATTTATCCGTAAAAGATATCAGCGATGTAATATTAAGAGGCAGGGTTTTAGTCCGTGACAAAAAGCTGCTGACAGAAGATCCTTCATTACTAAGAAAAAAATCTGAAGAGATATCTGCAAGAATTTATTCGGAAGGAAAATTTTTCGAGTACAAGGAAAAGTATCTTATGAGAGGCAGAGTTGACAAACTTAACGAAGACAGTAAGGAAAAAAAATCCGGGGAAATATTCGTTGATATGACACTATCCGAAGTTGAATATATGGGAGAAGGTGAGTTTACAGTCATAGGAATAAAAAAAGAAGACTACGAACAGAGCCGTGGTAATGCCGGTATAGAAGATCCCGGTAATATTGAGGAAATTATTTCTATTGAAGATGGTGTGGATTTTCTGGATCAAGACGAGTTACAGGAAGTATCGTTACATACGTTTTCAAAAGGAGAACCGGATCCCGCAAATTCCGGCGGGCATAAAACAGATGAAAAAAGTATTCAGAAAAGCAGTGAAGAAATTAAACAGGACATTGAAAAAGAAGTCATCGCTGAACCTGTAATCCGAAACAAGAAGCTTAAATTCGGATTCGGAGAAGAAGATACAAATAGAAAGGTTTGATGAAATTAGCTACTTTATTATACATTAAGAACGGCAAAGGCGAATATCTGCTTATGGAAAGAAGGAGAGAACCTAACAAGGGGCTTATGTCACCTCCCGGAGGCAAGCTTCACACCGAAACAGCTGAATCACCTTCTGCCTGCGCTGTAAGAGAAGCAAATGAAGAATGCGGAATCAAATCTTCCGGGAAAGACTGGAATCTTAGAGGAATTATCACAGAGAAAAATTTTCCCGGAGCGGGGAATATTATGATCTTCCTGATGGAATACACGAAATTACTGAATAAGATCCCTCCCGAATGCAACGAAGGCGCTTTCAGTTTTATTCATCCGGAGAATCTGGAAAAGCATAACATACCTTTAACAGACAAACTTTTTATCTGGGATAAAATACTGAATAATGAAGATATTGTGTTCATGGATTCTCTTGATTGTACTGAATATCCGGAAATAAAAAAGATTCAATCTGAAATTTTATAATATTGAATTAAGTTTAATCATACAGTTAACAAACTTTAAAAAAGGAATAAATTTGGAAAACACAGCTACAGTTAAAAATAATCTTCCCGATACACAGAATCAGAAAGATATCAGACAAATCCCGATCGACAAAGTCGGTGTAAAAAACCTGAAATATCCCATAGCAGTAAAGGATAAAGAAAAAGAGATACAGCACACAATCGCCACAATTTCAATGACAGTTGATCTTCCGAAAGAATTCAAGGGAACGCACATGAGCCGGTTTGTAGAGATTCTGCAGTGCAAAGACAGGGAAATACACGTAGATTCCATTGATTCAATACTTGTAGAGATGCAGAAAAAACTTCACGCTTCTGCGTCGCATATCGAAATAAAATTTCCTTATTTCAGGGAAAAAAAAGCACCCGTAACAGGGAAACCTTCATTACTCGATTATACTGTTAAATTTCACGCAGTGAGAAATCATAATAAAAAAGATTTCATACTGACTGTTTATGTTCCTGTAACCACACTCTGCCCGTGCTCGAAGAATATATCAAAATACGGAGCTCATAATCAGAGAGGGGAAGTTACTGTATCGGTAAGATTCCGGGACACAGTCTGGATTGAAGATATTATTTCAATTGTTGAAAGCAGCGCAAGCTCCGAACTGTATTCCCTTCTCAAAAGGGAAGATGAAAAATTCGTAACCGAAAGAGCTTACGAAAATCCTGTATTCGTTGAAGATCTGGTGAGGAATGTCGTAATGAAAATAAAGGAGAATAAAAGCATAACGTGGTTTAGTGTCGAAGCTGAAAATTTTGAAAGCATACATAATCACAATGCCTATGCTCATATTGAATCCCACCCTGTACTTGTCAACGGACAATCTGATGATTACATGATAAGCAGATACTGATACTATATCTGAGAAGTAGTATTACAAAATGCGGTTATTTATACTAATTGACAATTCAGGCTGCAAATAAATTTATCTTTGTATTAAAAAATCAATTTAAGTATATTTTATAATTACAATTTAAAGAAATTTCAAAGAAAAAATGCTTAATAACACTCGTTTTTCAGCTATTATAATAATTATATTTTCAGTTATTTTATTATCCGGTTCAAATATATCCAAAGCTCAGAATGCACCTTCTTTAACAGCTTATCTGAATAAAAAATCATACAGTCCCGGAGAGTCCGGAGTGCTGACACTGAATTTTAAAACAGGCGCAAAAGTAAAAATCCCGAAAGAGCCGGGGGTCGATATTACTCTTACAACGAATGACATTGAAGGTCACGGGTTTCAGGATTACAGCGGCGGAGAAAGCGATTACATCAGCAATTCCAAAGTAAAATATAATTTCACTGTCAGCTCTGCAGCAGCAAGCGGATCTGCAATCACCGTTTCAGGCAGTGTAAAATTCGGATTCTGCACTACAGCGGACGGTGTCTGCAAAATCACAACTAAGAATTTTTCTGTAAAAGCAAAAGTAAAGTAAGTCAGAAAATAATCAGCTGAATCATTATTAATGAGCAATGCATATTATTTTTTTTCCGATGTTCACCTTGGTCTGGAATCCGAAGATAAAGAGAAATTAAAAGAAACAAAATTAATAGAATTCCTGAATGAAATAAAGACTGACGCTAAGGAGATTTTCATAGTCGGGGATCTTTTTGACTGCTGGATTGAGTATAAGCAGACTGTTCCGAAGGGTTTTTACAGATTATTCACAAAAATTTCGGAAATTGCCGAAAGCGGAATAAAAATCAATTACATTGCAGGTAATCATGATTTCTGGAAAGGTGATTATTTCAGAAAAGAATTCGGCATAGATATCTGCCACACTCATATTGAAAGAGAAATAGAAGGAAAGAAATTTTTTATACATCACGGAGACGGATTTGCTTACAACGATACCGGCTACAGAATTTTAAAAAAGATATTAAGAAATAGAGCGATCCAGAAGCTTTATTCACTGATACATCCTGATATAGGGATCAGCATTGCAAAAGGAACTTCATCGACTTCCAGAAAGCACACCGGACAAAAGGACTATTCGGTATCAGACGGAATGAGGGAAAGCGGTTTCAGGAAAATCAGCGAAGGTTTTGATTATGTGATAATGGGACACAGGCATATTCCTCAGGCTGTGCCTTTTGAGAAAGGGTTTTACATTAATCTCGGAGACTGGATAAACTATTTTACATACGGAGTATTTAAGGACGGCATTTTCGAGCTGAAGACTTTTTACGATTTTAAAAATACGGATAACAGTAATTTAAAAGAGATTCAAAAAAAAATTGAGCAGTAAAAACAAATATAACGACGAAGAATTAGATAAATATTTTTCCGATAAGAATTTCCGTCAGAAAAAGTCAAAGAGTAAAAATAACTCAAGCAATTTTTTCAGGACAATTTTAGTGATGATACTGGCGGGTATGGTTGTTTTATCAGTGTATATCTTTTTTCTTTCAAAAACTCTTCCTTCTCTTGCCGAACTTGAAAATCCCAAGCTCGAAGAAGCTACGAAAATTTATTCTTCGGACGGTGAACTCATAGATAAATTTTTTCTTAAAAACAGGACAAAGGTAACTCTCGACAATATTCCCAAAGATATGATTCAGGCATTAATAGCCACGGAGGACCAGAAGTTTTATGATCACTGGGGAGTGGATGTGGACAGGATTTTCAAGGCGGTCTTTAAAAATATTCTCCGGGGAAGTCTGACAAAAGAAGGCGCTTCTACTATTACCCAGCAGCTTGCAAGAAATCTTTACAAAGACATAGGAAATGAAATTTCACTTAACAGAAAAATCCGCGAAGCTCTTACTGCCGTGCAGATAGAAAGGACTTATACCAAAGAAGAGATACTTGCTTATTATCTGAATACGGTTTATTTCGGCAAAGGTGCATACGGCGTTGAAGCCGCTGCGCAGACATATTTTGAAAAAAACGCTAAAGACCTTACTCTTGATGAATGCGCTGTGCTTGTGGCCACATTAAAATCTCCGAGCAATTATGATCCCGTGGATAATCCTGATGCTTCGCTCAAGAGAAGAAACCTTGTGCTTAACGAAATGTACGAGGAAAAATTCATAACAAAAGAAAATCTTGATCTCTCTCTGAACGATCCTCTTAAAATCAATCTTAAAAAAGATTACGCCAACTTTAATTCCCCTGCCCCGCAGTTTACGGAGTACATAAGACAGCTGCTCGAAAAGAAAGCCGAAAAGTACGGGTTTGATCTATACAGGGACGGACTGAAAGTCTATACTTCACTCGATACAAGATTTCAGAAACATGCACTGGATGCCGTTAAGACTCTCCTTGGACCTTTTCAGAGATCTTTTAACGGTTACTGGAACTGGAATGCAAACAAGGACATACTTAATGACGCAGTAGAAAAAACCATAAAGCAATCTGAAAATTATAAAAAAGCAAAGACCGAACAGGAACGTAAAAAGATATATGACAAACTGAAGTCGGATAAATCTTTTATTGATTCAGTTAAGACCATAACATCAACTGTTCAGGTGGGCTTTGTAGTCATGAATCCGAAAACAGGCGAGATAAAAGCAATGATCGGTTCCAATCCCAATACGACATTCAAATACGGACTTAATCACGTTACTCAGATAAAAAGACAGCCCGGCTCTTCGTTTAAACCATTTGTCTATGCAACGGCTGTTAATAACGGATATTCTCCCGCATATATGATTTCCAATGATCCCATAACAGTGAATGTAGGCGGAACAGTGTGGTCTCCTAAAGGCGGTGGTTCAGGCGGTAAAATGACAATGAGAGACGGAATTGCCAACTCGGTTAATGTGATCGCTGTCAGAACAGCTATGGATCTTGCTCCTATGGATAAAGTTATCGAACTTGCACACAACATGGGTGTAAACTCCGAACTGCCAAATGTACTTTCTCTTGCTCTCGGAGCTGGCGAAGTGACTCCTCTTGAAATGACAAATGCTTTCGGCACTTTTGCTAACGAAGGAATCTGGGTCGAACCTACCCCGATATTAAAAATTGAAGACCGCAACGGAAACATCATCGAAGATTTTCATCCGGAAACAAAGGAAGTCTTAAGCGAGGAAACTGCATACATAATGAGCGATATGATGGAGGATGTAATCGATTACGGTACGGCTTCATCCATAAGACAGTATTTTCACAGACCCGCAGCAGGCAAGACAGGGACTACACAGAATTATACAGATGCCTGGTTTGTGGGATTCACGCCTCAGTTTTCTGCAGGCGTATGGCTGGGATTTGATGACGCAAGGATCAAGTTCGGAGGCGGTTATGGACAGGGCGGAAAAGCAGCAGCTCCGATTTGGGGGAAATTCATGCAGCTTTTGTATTCAGATGACGACTTTGATTTTCCTGTGGCATATTTCCTTATGCCTGACGGAGTTGAGGAAACCAGTGTCTGTACCGTAACGGGTCTTAAAAGCAACGGAACATGTCCTTCCGTGAATGATCTTGTAATAAAAAAATTCAATCAGAAAAAGTGTAATATATTCCATTATTCCGCACCTTCGGAAACACCCGTTGAAGCGCAGGAACCCCCTAAGGAAAGCGTAGGATATTAATTTTTTTAACAAATCATTTTTAATAAATTATTTTAAGAAAGGAATTATTTAATTGATTCAGAGAACTCTTTGCATCATTAAACCTGATGCAGTAAGGAAAAATTTACAGGGAAACATTATTCAGAAGATTTCCGACAGCGGATTTAAAATGCTCGGTATGAAAATGCTTAATCTTGCAGATCAGACCGCAGGAAAATTTTATGAAATACATAAGGAAAGACCGTTTTATAAAGAGCTGTGTTCTTTCATGACTTCCGGTCCCGTAGTGGCTATAGCCCTTGAAAAAGAAAATGCAGTCGCTGATTACAGAACACTTATCGGTGCTACTGACCCTTCGGAAGCAGCCGAAGGAACCATAAGAAAACTCTATGCTGATTCAAAATCGGAAAATGCCGTTCATGGTTCTGATTCTGAAGAAAACGGAAGAAATGAAGTTGCATTCTTTTTTGCTGAAAGCGAATTAAACTGAAATTATTTTAAAAAATATTAATTAATTTAAGCAAACCTAAATGAAGGAAAAAATTAAATTTACAAACTATTTTCTTTTTCTGTTTTTAATATCTGCTGTATTCTTTTCTTTTAAAAACCGTGAGGATAATAAACCTGTAAAATCAAACAGTAATTATTTTAAACTGGCTGAAGGTCTTTCTGAAAATGATTATATGCCCAAAACGGTTATTTTCAAACTGAAAGAAAGAAACAGGAATGTAGCCGGGATCAATGCGATAAACAATGATGCATTGAACAATTCACTGAGTGAACTTAATGCAGGACTTTTAAAGATGTTTACAGATGCAGTTAAACCATCACAAGATTTTTCTGCTGACGGAGAAAGAATGTCAGACTTATCACTGATTTATATTATAAAGTATAATTCTTCCAGAAGCATTGAAGAAGCCGTAAATTTAATTTATAATTCGGGTGAAGTTGAGTATGCACAGCCAAAATATATTCAGCAGGTTTCATTTACTCCGAATGATCCTTCACTCGGTTCACAGTATTACATAAACAAAATACAGGCTCCCGCAGGATGGGACATTCAGCAGGGAGATACAAACGTGGTTATCGGAATTGTGGATTCAGGAACAGACTGGGATCATCCGGACCTTGCAGCAAATATAAAAAACAATTATGCAGATCCGATTAACGGAATAGATGATGACGGTGACGGTTACATTGACAATTTCAGGGGCTGGGACCTTGCCGGTGCTGACTACAATAATATAGTTGCAGACAATAATCCTATGATAATGGGCAGCAACAATAATCACGGTTCACATGTCTCCGGTGATGCATCGGCTGTAACAAATAACGGTGTCGGAGTAGCAGGAACAGGATTCAAATGCAAATTAATGGCAGTCAAATGCGCGGCTGATAATGATACAAGAGGAGCAGGAGGTACGGGATATATAATTACAGGATACGAAGGAATTAAATATGCGGCAGACAAAGGATGTGCTGTCATTAACTGTTCATGGGGCGGCGGTGGAGGAGGCCAGTTCGAACAGGATATAATTACTTACGCTACTATAAACAAAAATTCACTTGTTGTCTGCGCAGCGGGAAACAACAGTTCGAGTGAAACATTCTACCCTGCCGGATATAAATATGTCCTGAGCGTAGCTTCCACAAATTCATCTGACATTAGATCTTCATTTTCCAATTTCGGAAGTTCTATCGATGTGTGCGCTCCCGGTTCAAATATCTACAGTACATTATGGAATAATTCCTATGCATCATTCGACGGAACTTCAATGGCCTCACCTATTGCTGCAGGTGTATGCGCAATAGTAAAATCACAGTTCCCTTCTTACAATGCTCTGCAGGTCGGCGAAAAAGTGAGAGTTACCTGTGACAACATTGACGGTCTCAATCCTTCCTATGCGGGAAAATTAGGCAAGGGCAGAGTAAACATGCTCAGGGCACTTACTGTTAATTCCCCTGCCGTGAGACTGAATTCATATACAGTTACGGACGGCAATAATAACATTCCTCAGCCGAATGACACTCTGAACATAATCGGAACTTTTAAAAATTACCTTGATGCAACGGCGAATGTTTCAGCCGTAATTACTACATCTTCAGCAGCTGTAACTTTACTGAACGGTTCATCGACACTCGGGGCAGTTCCGACACTTGGAACAGTAAGCAATAATTCCAGTCCATTCAAAGTAAGAGTAAGCGGAAGCGCTGCGACAAACTCAATTGTTGAATTTAAGGTAACTTATACAGACGGATCTTATTCGGATTTTGAATATTTTTCTGTTGTAGTGAACCCGAGTTACTTCGATATGAATGTAAACAAGATAACAACAACGATCAACAGCCGCGGAAATTTCGGGTATAACAATTATTCAACCAATACACAGGGAGTAGGTTTCAAATACAATAACGGAGCAAGCCTTTTGTTTGAAGGCGGACTGATGTGCGCAGTTTCAAATACAAAAGTTTCGGATGCCGTCAGAGGCAGCGACCAGGCGGTACAGAATGCGGAATTCACAAGTATCATTCCGTTTCAGATCACACAGCCGGGAATAATTTCAAATCAGGACGGCAATGCAAAATTCAATGATGACGCTGCCGGTACGAACAAAATCGGAATTGAAATAAACATGAGCAGTTATGCATTTGTGAGCTTAGCCGATGAAGATTATGTGATTATGAAATACAGGATAAAAAATACAACTGCAAGCGCCATCAGCAATTTCTATGCAGGATTGTTTGCAGACTGGGATATCGGAGCAAATGGTGATCTTAATAAGGCGGACTGGGATGCGGCAAATCAAATGGGATATGTATGGAGAACGGATAATAATCCTTCGACTTATGTGGGAATGTCACTTCTTTCTTCAAATAACCCTGCTTACTGGGCTATTGACAATGACAACACTGTTGCCGGTAATCCATGGGGAATTTATGACGGATTCACGGATCAGGAGAAATTCACATCGCTTTCTTCGGGAATAGGCAGGACACAAGCCGGTGTTACAGCCGGGAGGGATGTGGCTAATGTTATCGGAAGCGGTCCATATAATATTCCTGCAAACGGTGAAATAACGATCGCATTTGCACTGATCGCAGGTGACAATCTTAATGACCTGAAGATAAATGCTATTGCCGCAAAGAATAAATATAATCTTTTGCTTTCTGTAGTAAATTATAATTCGGAGATTCCCGATAGTTACAGTTTATCACAGAATTACCCGAATCCTTTTAACCCTGCTACAAAAATAAAATTTGCATTACCGACTTCCGGATTTACAAGTCTGAAAGTTTATGATATAACCGGAAAACAAGTATCAGAACTTCTGAATACAAACATACCGGCAGGGACTTATGAATTAAGGTTTGACGCTGCGGGTTTACCGAGCGGAGCATATTTTTATAAACTTGAAACATCAGGATATACAGATACTAAGAAAATGTTCCTGATAAAATAATTTTAGTAAAATAATTTTTTTGCAGAGAGGTTACCGGAAACGGTAATCTCTCTTTTTATTTTCAGGGAAATTATTTAAAAATGAATGTAACTTTTGAAGTCTTCAATTTCATTTCAATAGTAACTCAGGTCTGTATTCAAAATGCATTGTGTCGTAATGATACTATTCTCCCCGACGGATAAACCATTATTTTTAAAACAGGTCAACGTACCGGGCTACAGTTCTGCTTGTTAAGTTACATTGCAAAAAAATAGTATACAATTTGACTTAACTTTTAAATCGCAAAAATAGATATTTGTAAGTTAAAAAAATAAAATGGTCTAAGGAGAATTAATTATGAAAAAGACAATTTCTATTAAAACTTTTTTAATCCCAATTTTAGCGTTATTAATTTCAGAATATTCAGTTTCACAGGTAACACAACAATGGGTGGCAAGGTATAACGGATCCGGAAATACCGCTGATATACCGAGTACTATGGTTTTGGATAATTCAGGAAACATTTATGTAACAGGCAGAAGTCAGCTCGGTGCATTTAATGATTTCGCCACCGTAAAGTTTAATTCGTCCGGTGTTTTGCAATGGGCGGCAAAATATAACGGAACTGGTAATGTAGATGATGAAGCCCGTGCAATTGCAGTTGATGGTTCTGGTAATGTTTATGTTACGGGCAACAGCTATAGCACTGCTATAAATTCGGATTTTGTTACTATAAAATACAACTCAAACGGTGATTCTGTCTGGGTAAAAAAATATGATTATTTTACCTCGTACGATGTTGCAACTTCAATAGCCGTGGATAACTTTGGCAATGTTTATGTAACAGGCGGAAGCGGATCAAGCAGCGGTGATTACGCCACTATAAAATACAACTCAAACGGTGATTCACTCTGGGTAAGAAGATTTAACGGACCCGGGTTTGGAGAAGACCTTGCAACTTCACTTATTCTGGATGACTCAAATAATGTTTATATAACAGGTGTTTGTTTTCCCGGGAATTTCGGAACAGTAAAATATAACTCGGCAGGAGTTTTACAATGGTCTGCAATATATAATGCGCCTGTGGCTGTTTCAAATGGTGAAACAACAGTTATTAGTGATCTTGATCAGTCTCACAATATTTACATTACGGGAAGAAGTATGGGCAGCGGAACAAATTACGATATCGCTACTGTCAAATACAATTCTGCGGGAGTTCAGCAATGGGCTGCAAGATACAACGGTACCGGTAATAATCTGGATTTTCCGTATGGAATCAAAGCTGACGGTTCAGGTAATGTTTATGTCACAGGCAGAAGTGACGGCAGCGGAACAGGTTACGATTTTGTTACTGTCAAATACAATTTATCAGGTGATCAGCAGTGGGCTGCAAGATATACGTCTGCAGGAGCCAGGGGTGAATATGCAACTTCTATTGATGTTGACGGTACAGGCAATGTTTATATAACAGGCATTATGGATGCTAACGGAACAAGCCTTGACTTCACCACGATAAAATACAATTCAAACGGTGAACAGTTGTGGATGACAAGATATGATAACGGGCAGGGAATTAACGGATATGACGCAGCATGTTCAATTGTTTTGGATAGTTCAGGAAATATTTTTGTCACAGGATCAAGTGTTCAGACAGGAAACTCAGAAGATTTTTGCACTGTGAAATATATACAGTCGGTGGGAATAAGACAAATATCTTCAGAAGTGCCTGAACAATTCAGCTTGTCCCAAAATTATCCGAATCCGTTCAATCCGTCAACAAAGATAAGATTTGAAATTTCCGAACCGTCGCAAACAAAACTGTACGTCTATGACGCACTTGGAAGCTTGGTGGCAAATATTGTTAATGAAAAACTTCAGCCGGGAAGTTATGAAGTTTCTTTTGATGCTAATAATTTTTCAAGCGGAGTATATTTTTATAAGTTGGAATCAAACGGATTTGTGGCATCGAAGAAAATGCTTTTAATAAAATAAAATTCATGTAAAAGAATCAATCTGATAATTGATAAAAGAGGTTGCCGTAATATTTTACGGCTGCCTCTTTTTGTTATAATTTATTTTTCCAGTAACTCCGGTCTGTACTCAAAATGCATTGTGTCGTAATGATACCATTTACCTCCCCAGATAAATCCGTATTTTTCAAAAACTTCTATGACCTCAATCAGATTTCTGCCTGCTAATTACATTGCCAAATAAATAGTATACAATTAGACTTAAACTTTAAATTGCAAATATAGATATTTATCAGTCAAAAAATTATATAGTCTAAGGAGAATTAATTATGAAAAGTCACCTCCTGTTAAAACTTTTTTAATACAATTTTAGCATTGTTAATATCAGAATATTGAAGCACTTGCCGGTGTTTAGCGAGTGAAACGAGCCGAGCGTCACTAACAATAAGAAACTTTAATTAATACATAAAAGGAGATTATAAAATACGGATACCAAACCAATAAATTAACGGGATTAGAAGCATCTCATTTGTAAATATTATTCTAATCCCGGAATCAATAATTTTGACAAAACTAAAATCCATTATAAAAAACTATTCAAAATGAAAAAGATAAAATCCATTCCGAAGATTAATAAATTAATTCTATTAGTTTTACTTTTTTTGAATGCAACTATTATTTACTCCCAATCTAAAAACCCCATTAACTCTGGATTTAGAATATCCTTAAGTGAAGGAGTTACATTTAATTTAGATAAAAATATATATGGAGAAGGAAAAACACTTGTCCCCGTAGCTTCCAGTTTTAATTTGGACATAACTAATTTTGAAATAGGATATTTTATTTCAAATCACAATGAAATAGAACTAAGTATTGGGAAAAACTCATTTACATCACCAGATAATTTTATAACCTCATCTCAAATTATAAAATACGATACCACTTACTTTTATTCATCTGGTTATAAATATACTAATTTGACATGGGTTGCATTGTATTATAAATATCATTTCCATAACACTTTTATAGTAGGGTTAAAATTGGGAGAACTTCGACCAGATGACAATGATTATAAAATTTATCTTAGTTTGTCAGTTGGGAAATTTTATAAAATAACTGACATTTTATTAATTGACATTACTTTTAGTTTCACAAACAGAAACAAAGATTTTAAATATTTCGAATCCAATCAATTAAATTTAACCTTAGGTTTAAATTTAAAAATTTAAAAACTTTAAATACAAAATTATGAAAACCAATATAAATAAACTAATTTTATTTATAGTATTCTTATTTATCTTTTCAAATAATTGTTATTCGTGGAATTCACGTTTATTATCTATTTCAACAAATCAATGTTACCCTTCATCTTTTGAAACTAATAATGATTTTTTTGTTTTTAATGTATCTGTTGAAATGTATAATGTTTATATATGGGAAACAGATAGATATGAGGCTACTTTTTATTTAATTCAAAATGATATTACTACAACTATAGGTACTTACCAATTTGAAAATCATCTGGGAATAGCAACTTTTTCAATAAATGTAAATCCTAATCACCCATTATGTTGGAATTTAAATGCAAAATTAAAATGTGTAGTTAGAGAATGGAACAATGCATCAAGCTCTACAGAGACGAATTATGGCTACTTCAGAGTTTATAAAGAATCTGGAGGTGGAGTTATAAGTGGTCAATGTCAAACTGATCTAAAAGCAATTGTAACTTTTGATAATGATTAGATTTGGGAAATCCAAATATTGGATGGCAAAGTAATGGATGTGGATTACCAACTTTAACCTTTCATGCTCAAAAGTACAAATTAAGTAAAACGATATATTTTAACTCTGGTCAACAAGTCACTGTTGATAAACCAAAATCTATGGGTTTTTCCGCAGCAAGCACAAATAATCAATCTTTTTGGGCTGGAATTGAAAATATTACTTCAACATCTGCAACACTTTATACATATGTTACAGCCGGATACATAACATTACTATTTAAAAATATTCCGCCGCCTGCTTCTGGGAAAGTAAGAGAATATGTAGTCGAAGTAGATGGTCATTATATTGTGCAAAATCGATTTGCAAGTGCTCAAAACAGAATACGAACAAATCAAAATTTAGCAAACAGTTCAAAAAATGTGTTACAAAATAAATTGATAAATAATTATCCGAATCCGTTTAATCCAACTACAAAAATTAGTTTTGAAATTGGAAATTCATCAAATGTAACTTTGAAAATATTTAATGTATTAGGAAAAGAAGTAGCAACTTTAGTAAATGACTTAAAAAATTCCGGACATTATGAAGTAATGTTTGACGGGTCTAATTTTGTAAGCGGTATTTATTTTTATAAAATTGCAGGTAACTTTCATCAAATAAAACAAATGGTTCTGATAAAATAAAATTAAGGAATCAGAATTAATCCTTAAAATTAATTAAGAGGTTGCTGTAATATTTTACGGCTGCCTCTTTTTGTTATAATTTATTTTTCAAGTAACTCTGGTCTGTACTCAAAATGCATTGTGTCGTAATGATACCATTTACCTCCCCAGATAAATCCGTATTTTTCAAAAACTTCTACTATTTCAAACGGAATTCTGTTTTTATAGATCATACTTTTACTCCACTGCCAGTAATCCGAATATTTAGTATTTATATCTATAGCCGTACCAAAAGAATGATTGCTCAGACGGTTCGTTCCGGCAATGTTCCGCCAGACAAATGTTCCGCCAATGTTCTTTAAATATTTCTGATACTCTGCCGGAAGTTGTGATAGCTCTTCCGCGACCAATCTTAATTTATCCGATGCACTGTTCACACTACTGAACTGTATCACTGATCCGTCAACCCATTTCACATTTTCAATATTTTGTTTTACCTCTGATGCATTGTCACCGTACATTTTTCTGAAAAACGGTTCATACCTTATTCTTCCCGGTTCAAAATTTTCTTCCGGAGGATTATTAAATTTTTCTCCTGCTGTATATTCCTGTGACATCATATCCTCAAGGTCAGGATTGTCAAGTTTTTCATCATGCGACTTGTTCTGAATTCCGTCATCATAAATCATTTCCGTCCCGTCTTTCCAGTACAATGTATTCTCTCCTGCGGAATCCAGAAAATCCGGATATGCTTTGAGAAGTTTTTGCAGTCCGGCAGGGATTTTATCTTCATTAAAATTACTTTTATCTCTTATGCCGCATTCCGACATCTCAGTGAAACCGGATAAATTAAACAGTACAAAGAACAAAGCAGCAGTTAACTTTAAATTATAAGCATTCATTGTTTAAATATATTTTGATTTCAATATTAAATTATTCCAAAGAGCATTCAAGTTAATTAAATCGTTGCTGATACGGAACTATGTACACTACAAATTTAATTTTTTTCAATTTACTCAAACTAAGACATTCCTGCGTATGCCTGCCTCGCGGCAAGGCGGGCGGGAATCTAATCTATAATGCAAAAAACATATTTCAGATGATATTAAACTTATTGTTTTCAGTTTGAAACTTAAATATAGTTTGGTTTACAAAATTCATAAAAATTGAATCTATTTAGTGTATATTACTTTATAGATTCCCGCATGCGCGGGAATGACAGATATTAACTGAATCATATACACGTAAGTTTTGTAGTGTACAAAGGATGCGGAAGATTAATGTGAATTATTTCGTTACTTTTTAAAAAAGATTAATTTGCTATTATAGATAAAGAATTTATAGTTTTCTGTGAATTTTTATGTGACTGCAAAATTCATTTTGATTAAAGTCATATAAACAGAAAAATATAATTATAATTTGCCGGATATCATTTTTGAATTGTAGTTACTGATATTTAATCATACACGGCATTGAAATAAAAACATCTCAGTATGGAAAATATGGTTACATCGGAGTTCGAAAAACAAAAAGAATTTCTTAAAAACGAACTCCGCACAAAATATAATATACCCGAAGCTGATCTTGACAGTATCGCTGATACGACTGAAACCGTTTTGGTTCAGATGATTCAGCTGATGAAAGAGGGAAAATCAGCGCATGAAAAGTTTTTTTCGGATATTATTCTTAATTCAATTGACGCTATAGTAGGTTTTGACAATGAATATCATATATTCCTGTGGAACAGGGGAGCGGAAAATATTTTCGGATATACAAAAAAAGAGGTTATGGGAAGGGACTTTTCGTTTCTGATTCCCCAGTATTTAAAGGAAAAAGGCGAAAAGGAATTTCTTATAGATGAAGTAAGAATAAAAGGATTTCTCGCTAATCATGAAACAGAGCGCATCACTAAATCCGGAGAGATCATCAATGTAAGTATCTCAAGGTTTGCAGTTAATAATGAAAAGAATGAAGCTATTGGATCAGTAGGAATTATCAGGGATATAACTCTTGTAAAAAAGCTGGAAAAAGAATTAAGGGAGAAAGAAAATTTAGCGCTTATCGGAGAAGTTGTATCGAGTATCGCTCACAGTCTTTCCAATCCTCTGAATATTATTTCAGGTAATGCGGATTTTCTGCTTTTAAATAAAAATGAAAAAAGCGAAGGATACGAAGAGCTGAATACAATTCTCGAAGAAACAACCAGGATAACCAAATCCATCAGACATCTTCTGAATTTTTCAAGACCCGTAAAAATAAATAAAACTGAAAACGATCTTAACGAAGTCATAAATAAAATTTCAAAAAAAATTAAATATCTTAAGGACAACAAAGACATTAAAATAAGAAAAAGCCTTCAGAAAGATCTTCCTCTGTTAAAATTTGATTATGCTCAGATTGAAGAATGCATATTGAACATTGTTACAAATGCTGTTCAGGCAATTCATTCAAAAGGAGAGATCGGAATAAAAACATCTTCAGACAATAATGTCGTTAATATAGAAATATCCGATGACGGCCAGGGAATATCCAAGGAAAATCAGTCAAAAATTTTTTTACCGTTCTTTTCCTCCAAAGAATACGGAAAAGGCACAGGGCTGGGACTCTCTATTGCCAAAAAAGCTCTGAAAGAACATAACGGAGACATTAAAGTAAAATCGAATCCCGGCAAAGGAACAACCTTCATTTTAACATTACCGTTTGATTAATTAGTTATATGTGTTTCTAAAGTAATTTTAATCTAAAGAAAAAAGCCCGTGAATTAATATTCAGGGGCTTTTTTTATTGGAATAATTACGTCTTTTATTTTACAAGCATCATTTTTCTTGTAGTACTGAAATCATTTCCTTCGGTTTTGTAATAGTAAACTCCGCTGGGATATTTTGATGCATCCCATTTGAATAAATGTTCACCGGCAATAAGCTTTCCATCCTGAAGCACTTCGATTTCATTTCCAGTGCTGTTAAAAATCCTGACTTTTATGTCCATAGATTTTGAAAGCACAAGCTTAATGCTGGTTAGAGGGTTAAAAGGATTCGGATAATTCTGACTTAAACTGAAATCAGATGCAGCCGATATATTTTCAATCCCTGTTGGAAGTTTGACTATGACTCTTTTGCTTGGAGCCCAGTTCCACTCATCGCCGCTGGAACCTCCGTTACTGTTAGTTGCAAGTCCGGTTGCCCAGATCGTATCTGTACCGACTGTTGACGGAGCTGTATAATTAAACTGCACCGTAGCAGTTCCGCTTGACATCGGAATGTTTGCATTGTGTGTTAATTCACCGCTTGCCAGGTGAATTGTTGAAGATACAGGATTTAATGCCCCTCTTCTGACAGCTATGTCAAGACCTGCGCCTGTTTTAGTTGATCTGTTTATTGTGAGCGAATACTGAACGGTTTGACCGGTATTGACTGAGTCAGGTCCGTTAACCGTTACAGTAACTCCTGTTGTTGCAGATGATCCGTGACAACCGCCGCAGCCGGAAGTAGAAGTTTTCAGAGTTCTGCCGGTTCTGCCGTCCGGATCTGCATAAAGATATAAACTTGCGGTGAAGAAAATTACCATTAGAAATACAAGAATGTATTTGCTGTTAAGAGTTTTCATTTTATGTTTATTAATTTAAAAAAATATTTTTACTTTGCAATAATTCATTAATCGTGCCAGAGTGAAATAGTTATCTTTTTAATGTTTTCCTTAATGAAAAAAAATTTTGTGTAGAAAATTTCTACACATTTTATACATTGAATGAAAATTAATCTGAAAATTTTTATTTAATCTGCCGGCTGGAAACTGATTTTATTCAATCCTTTTCATTATAATTTTTTATTCATTAAGATCACATCCGTCTAAAACGTTTAATTTAAAATTAATTAAGAATTTCAGATTTGTTCTTTCTTTTAATTGATCAAAAGAAAGAACCAAAGAAAAATCGCCCGCCCTGCCCGCCTTTGGTTTACCTCGCTGAAAGCGGGCGAGGCATACCGGCGAGGCTGGCTTGTTTTAATTATACATAAATAAATTTGAATTACATTTAAAAAACAAATAAAAATTACATATTCAAAAATATTTTGGACGGCAAAGGATTAAGATTAATTATTGTCATTTAAAATCACTAATTATTCACATTAATTTTTCATATTTTTGAAAATGAATGAAAGCATAAGAATTCTTGTCGTTGACGATGAAGTGAATTCGACCAAACTTATGAAAAAAATACTGTCTAAGAATGGTTACATTGTCACGGAAGAAAATAACAGCACCAGGGCAAAAGAACTTATTCAAAAGAATAATTTTGATATTGTTGTTTCCGATATGCAGATGCCTGAGCTTACCGGACTTGATCTGCTTAAATCCAAACCTGAAGATGTGCTTTTTATTCTTGTTACGGGTTTCGGTTCTATTGATTCTGCTGTTGAATCAATGAAAAACGGTGCTTTTGACTATATCAGCAAGCCTTTCAATATGGATGAGTTTATTTTTAAAGTCGGTAAAGCAGCTGAGCATTTTAAGCTCAATAAGCAGATAAATTCACTTCGGTCACAGGTAGAAGAAAATTATTCGTTCGGTAATATTATCGGCAAGAGCAGGAAAATGCAGAATGTGTTTGAACTTATTGAAAAAGTCGCCAAGGCAAAAGTGAATGTTCTTATTGAAGGAGAAAGCGGTACCGGCAAAGAGCTTGTTTCCAGAGCCATTCATTTCAACAGCGCCAGAAAGGACGGTCCTTTCATCGCAATAAACTGCAGCGCCATACCTGACAATCTTCTCGAGAGCGAACTTTTTGGTCATACAAAAGGAGCTTTTACGGGAGCTGTTGATACTCAGCTCGGGGTGTTTGAACAGGCGGACGGAGGGACTCTGCTTCTTGATGAAATTGCCGATATGCCGTATACTCTTCAGTCAAAACTTCTGAGAGTAATTGAAGACTGGGAAATAAAACCACTCGGCAGCGACAAAGTAAAGAAAATTGATGTAAGGCTGATTTCCGCTACAAATCAGAATCTCCGTGAAATGATCTCAAAGAAAAAATTCCGGGAGGATCTGTACTTCAGAATCTCAACTGTCAATATAAATCTCCCTCCTCTGAACGAAAGAAAAGAAGACATACCTTTGCTTGTTAATTTTCTTCTGAAAAAGTTTTCAGATAAATTCGGAAGAAATCTGTCAATTGATGCAAACGGAATGGAAATACTCATTAAAAGTGACTGGAAAGGAAATATCCGTGAACTTGAAAATGTAATAGAAAGAGCTGTTATATCTTCTGTAAATGATGTTCTGTCCAAGAAAAATTTTAAATTTCTTATTGAAATGGCCGGTCATGAAAATCCGTTTGATACTGAAATGGTTTCCGGCGACATTAAACAGATGGAAAAATATTATATTTCAAAAGTCCTTGAAGAAAACAGCTGGAACAAACTTAAAGTATCTCAGATCCTGGGGATTGACAGAAAAACTCTGTATAAAAAAATCCGTGATTACGGGTTAGAATAAATTATTTCTTACCTCTGTTTCTTTCTGATATATATATGTATTCGTCAGATAATCCTACAAATTCCTTGATTTTTACACCATTCGTTTTATTAGCTATTCCTCTTTTTTCATATCACAGATAGTTCTATTATTCAACACTATTAATGTAGATTTAATCTACAAACATAATTTTTCTTTTTAATAAAACAGTATTTTATGCAAAATTTGTGTGTTATTGCTAAAATTATTTTGGCATATGTATTGATAGTTATGTGGTTATAATACATGGTTCAGAATGGAACATAGAAGAATTCACATTTTATGCATAAAGCCTGAGATTTGTTCTCTGATAAAAAAAACACTGATAAATTCAGGTTATAATGTCACATGTTCGAGCGGTGAAAACCCTGATGATTTTGATTCAGGCAAGTCAAATGAAATGATAGAATGTCTGATAATGGATTCCGGTATAAACAAAATGATCAGAGAAAAAGCCAAAGAAATATTTATTAATGCATCTATTATTTGTCTGCCTTCTCTTGAATCTGACGGCGGAAATAACGGCAATGGAATAAAGAACATTTCCGAACCATTGAAATTAAGCGAGCTTGCAGCAGCAGTCGAAAGTATATTTAAAAATAAAAAAAGTTGATACCACTCAGAAGAAATATAGTTGTAATATTTGCAATATCATTCTTAATCAGTCTGATATTAATAATTGCTGACAGAAATATTTTAAGTTCCTCTAAAGATACGGAAACCTGTCTTTCCTGTCACGAAGACAAGGATTTGACAATGGAAAAAAACGGTAAAAAGATTTCTCTGTTTGTCAGTCCCGAACATTATAAAAGTTCTGTCCATGCCGGAGCTGAATGCGTTGACTGTCACCTGAATTATAATCCGGACGAAATTCCTCATTCAAAGAAAAACGAACTTGCAGGTTGCAATTCCTGTCATGACAATCTTAAGGGTATAGAAAAAAGCGTTCATAATAAAGTAAACTGTTACGAATGTCATTCAAAGCATGATGTAAAGCCGGTAAGACTCATCAGAGAAAATCAGACACAAAGCTGTCTTAATTGTCATAAGAATAAAAACATAAGAAAGTTTTCCACAAGTATACATGCAAAGAAGAATGTAGGATGCGATGATTGCCACAAGGGCGGACATCAGACGGCAAAGATCTCTAAGAACGAAGTAAATGAAGTCTGCGGGAAGTGTCATAATAAAAACAAAATGGCTTTCAAGAACAGTATTCATCATACTGTTATGCAGGGAGGAAACAAAAACGCTCCTGTATGTACGGATTGTCATGGTTCACATGATATACTTACAAGCAAAGTTTCCATTGAATCCGAAGGATGTCTGAACTGTCACCTGAACGAAAAATTATTTCCGGGTGAGGAAAAGGGTTCAGCGAAATTTGTTGCACAGTACAAGACAAGCATTCACGGTTTACTCAGAAAAGGAGATTCCGAAGCAGCCGGTTGTGTTGACTGCCACGGGGATCATATGGTTCAAACTCCGGATAATCCTGCTTCAGCCACTGCAAAAGCGCGTTTGCTGGAGACATGCGGAAAATGCCATAAGGAAACCGTGGAAAAATTTAAAAAATCGAAACACGGAACCGAGTATCTTAAAAACAGCGACAAAGCTCCGTCCTGTGTTACCTGTCACGGTGAACATGACATAAAATCTACTCTATTGTCCGATGAATTCTCAAAGGTAAATATTGTGGAAAAATGTCTTAAGTGTCATGAAGACGGAAAGATACCTCATAAAAATTATCAGGGAGAAGAAGAACTTATAAGCGGATACCGTAACAGCGTTCATTACGAAGCTCTTAAGAAAGGTAATCTGGATGCTCCTACGTGTTCGGAATGTCACGGAGCTCATGAAATGGAAAATGCAGATAATCCCGAATCAAAGATAAGCAAGAAAAATGTTGCACAGACCTGCGGTCAGTCAAACTGTCATCAGGATCAGAAAAGAGATTACCTTGAAAGTGTTCATCAGAAAGGCATTTCAGAAGATAATAAAGATGCGCCTACATGCAACAGCTGTCACGGCAATCATTCCATTGTTACTAAAAAGTCAGACGATAAACTAGCAAAATCGAAGAATCTTATAAAACTTTGTTCAAACTGTCACTCTTCAGTTGAGTTAGTTGAAAGAAACGATCTCCCAACAAAAGTCAGCGAAACTTATAATGAAAGTTTTCACGGACTTGCAACAAGAGGCGGTTATGCTGAAGTAGCCAACTGTGAAAGCTGTCACGGCAATCACAGTATAAAACCTTCTTCCGACACATCGTCAACCATAAATAAAAAGAATCTCCCGAAAACATGCGGCAAGTGTCACGAAGGAGCAGCTGAGGTTCTTTTTACTTCAAAGATCCATGTCAGTGACACGCAGAAGGATTCACCGTGGGTATTTGTGGTTACCAGATTATATATGATTTTAATATTCGGAATAATAGGATTTATGGTTCTACACAATGTGCTCGACTGGAAGAAAAAGAAAAAAATTAAAAAAGTTAATGAAGACTGAAGATAAATATCTGAGAATGTCCGCGAATGAAAGAGTTCAGCATTTTTTACTGCTGTCAAGTTTTATTGTTCTGGTAATTACCGGATTCGCATTAAAATTTCCTGAATCATTCTGGGTAAAAGGGATCGCTGCTGTTATCGGACAAAATACATTTGAAGCCAGAGGCATTGTACACAGAATTGCTTCTGTAGTGCTTGTAATGGTTTCTTTATATCATGTTTATTATCTTTTTTTCACTGTCAGGGGAAAACAGCTGTTTAAGGATTTCCTTCCTAACAGACAGGATGTTACGGATTTCATGAATTCCATGAAATACCTGATTGGAAAATCAGATACAAAACCATTGTTCGGAAGATTCAGTTATATTGAAAAAATGGAATACTGGGCAGTAGTCTGGGGAACATTCATAATGGGAATAACCGGAGTGATATTGTGGTTTGAAAATTTTTTCCTGAAATATGTAACAAATACGGGAATGGATATTTCATCAGCTATACATTATTACGAAGCGATTCTTGCAAGTCTTGCAATAGTTGTCTGGCATTTTTATTTCATATTCCTTAATCCGGATGTATATCCGATGAACAAAGCATGGTTAAAGGGTTATCTTACCCGCGAGCAAATGGAGCATGAACATCCTCTGGAACTTGAAACTTCAGAGAAACAAAACACAGATAATATAAAAGAAAACTTATCAGAAAAAGCAAAGGATGAAACAGAAACTAAAAATATTGCTGTTTCTGAAACAGATCCGGATATCAATAAGCAGTGAATTTAAAATCAGGTAGTTTATTGTTCTATGTTTAAAAATTCTAAGCATATTGTTTTAATATTTTCAATACTGTTTTTTCTGTTAATAGCAGGATTTATAATACGTAAAGCTATGCAGCCTGACAGCTATGGTTTTGCCGGAAATTACAGATGGGATGCAAACCAGGAAATAATGAAGCAGCCCGTTTTAAACCAGAATAGTAAAACCTGCTCGGAATGTCATGAAAGTATCTATAATTTACACGAAAAAGATGCTCATTATAATGTACCTTGTGTTGATTGTCACGGGGCAGGAAACGTTCATGTTGCATATTTTAAGGGAGACAGCTTAAAGGGAATTACAAAAGAGCAGGCATATCTTGAAAAAGAATTCAAACTTGACGGCTGCTTATTATGTCATCAAAAGTTAAAAGCCAGACCTGCAGATTTTCCGCAGATAATGAAAGAAGATCATTTCAAATTCCTTCATGTAAGTGATCCGAAAACACAATGTATTCAATGTCATAATCCGCATGAACCGATATTTTTGCTTACGGATGTAAAAAATTCCAGATTGCATCCGATAGTCTATAAATGTACTGAGTGTCATAGTAAAACTCCGGAAAAAAAAGAATTCAAAGATGTAGCAAATCATCCGACTATATTTGAATGTAAAGATTGCCATGATGAAATTACTGCTGACTTTAACAGTAAACCGCATAGTAAATACATAGATTGCAGGACATGTCATTTATATCACAAAGAAAATGAAACCACAGGCAGAATTTATAAAAACGGAAATGCAAAATTCTGTCTGCTTTGTCATGAGAAGAAATCATTTAAAGATGAAAAATATCCGCCGAAAATTGAATGGCCAAAACATGTAGGCAATGGTTTGATTATTTCAAAAAGTGATGAAAAGATATGTTTGAACTGCCACGAGGATAAGATTCATCAAATGCACCTGACAAAAGAACAGAATCCGCATTCGGTTAACTGGAAATCGGAACATAGGGATATTGCAAAACAAAATATGGAAATCTGCAATAAATGTCATACATCTAACAGCTGTTATAGCTGTCATATGAAGAGCAAACCCGTTTCTCATAATGCTGACTGGAGAAAAAATCTTCATAAAGTATCAGGAATTAAAAATCCTTCATCATGCGAAACGTGTCATAAGAAAAATTCCTGTAACGGCTGCCATAAACTGGATATGCCACATCCAGAAGATTTTGGTGAAACGCATATGGAACTCATTTCTAAAAAAGGTAAAGAACTGTGCAATAATTGCCACAAAGAAGATTTTTGCAAAACATGTCATTAACACATATGAAATTAACATATTATGATTTTGAATTAATACCCGAGAATTATTTTTAAGTTTTCAGGAGATAAAATGGATAAAATAGAAAGACGCAAATTTTTAAAATTAGGAATATATTCTTCCGCCGGAATTGTAATGGGTTCTTTATTTGCATTTTCAAAAACCGGCAGAGAAATTGATTATAAAAGTCCTGAAGATCTAAGCAAATTTGACTGGGGTTTTATTGTTGATACTACCAGGTGTATCGGCTGCGGTGCCTGTGTAAGGGCTTGTAAAGTTGAAAATAATGTACCTGATACATTTTACAGAACATGGGTAGAAAGATATGAAATTGATAAAAATGGCAGAGTACGTGTTGATTCACCTAATGGTGCTTTAGATAGTTTCAAGGATGATAATTTTAATGAAGCTGAAATTGTAAAGTCTTTCTTTGTTCCGAAATTATGCAACCATTGTAAGGATTCAGCCTGTACCCAGGTTTGCCCTGTAGGAGCTACATATGATTCACCTGACGGCGTGGTACTGATAGACAAGGAAAGATGTGTTGGATGCGGTTATTGTGTCCAGGCCTGTCCATACGGCTGCAGGTATATTGATCATGAAAAAGGGGTAGCAGACAAATGTACATTGTGTTATCACAGGATTCAAAAAGGCGAAGCGCCTGCATGTGTAAATGCATGTCCGAGAGCTGCAAGAATTTTTGGTAATCTTAAAGATCCTGAAAGCAAGATAAGGAAGATCCTTAACCTGAGAAGATATGGTACATTGAAACCGGAAATGGGAACAAACCCAAAATGTTATTATATTGGTTTGGATATGGAGGTCAAATAATATGCAGATACCTGGTAGTTTTGTTTTTCCAAATGAATTGCATACAACATGGACCGTAATGATAGTGTTGTATCCATATATTACAGGTATGGTTGCGGGAGCATTTATAGTTTCTTCATTTTACCATGTTTTCGGAATGGAGAAATTAAAACCAATTGCAAAATTTGCACTTGTATCCTCATTAGCATTTCTTTGCTTTGCAACAGTTCCGTTATTAAATCACCTTGGCAGACCGGACAGGGCATTTAATATTATGGTTACTCCAAATTTTAATTCTGCAATGAGCGGTTTTGGGTTTGTTTATCTTTTTTATCTGATAATTGTTGTTCTGGAGATCTGGTTCAGTTACAGAGGTGAGCTTATTGATAAATATATAAATTCAAAAGGAATGGTTAAAAAGATTTATTGGGTATTAATACTTGGAAATACAACAATTAATGAATTCACAAAAGTGTATGACAGGAAAATAGTGACCTTTTTAGCAGCCTTTGGAATTCCGGTAGCCTGCGTACTGCATGGGTATGTCGGGTTTTTATTTGGTTCAATAAAAGCTAATCTGTGGTGGTCAACTCCATTAATGTTTATTATTTTCATTTTTTCTGCAATAGTTTCCGGACTTGCTGTATTGATATTTCTTTATCAATTTGTTCACTGGTTAAGGAAAAAACCTGTCAATCAGGATAGTTATGAGTTAATGTCAAAATGGCTATGGGGATTTATGATAATTGCGGTTGTACTTGAATTAATGGAAGTTTTATCAATATCATACGAAAACACTGAAAGATGGGAAGTACTGAAGCATTTAATAAACGGTAAACTTAAGATTTCATATATTTACCTTCAGATCCTTGTTTTTTCCATAATACCGTTTCTGATTCTATCAGTTACCACTTTAGTAAAGTCACTACCCTTAAAAACAAAAAATTTCATGATCTGGATAGCTTCAGGAATGCTGCTTATACAGGTTTTACTTATGAGATGGAATGTAGTTATCGGCGGTCAGCTTGTTTCAAAAAGTATGCGCGGGTTTACGGAATATTTTCCGGGATATTTTGATAAAGAAGGTTTATTAGTTTCTTTCGGTATCATACTTATTCCATTTATATTGTTAAAGTTGTTTGATATTGTATTTCCGTTTTTTGAAAAACCAGGTGAAGTTAAATGATTTATTATTTTTCTAAAATTCTGTTTATTTTATGCAACTAATTTATTTATTAATTTATATTCCGATTAAATGAGCAATGAAATCAAAGAGCCTGATTTAAACCCTCAGGATATTCCTAAAGACCAAAAACCATTAAAACCAAAACGGTTTTTTAAAAGCGTAAGGGGATTCAAAAGATTTTTGTTAATGTCCGGTCTTACAATCTTCGGTTTACTTCTGCTATTGTCCGTATCAGCAGAATATACTTCAAGACCGAGTTTCTGTCCTACCTGCCATTACATGGAAACCTTTTATCAAAGCTGGAGGACTTCAGCTCACAACAAAGTAGACTGCGTAGAATGTCATTTCGAACCCGGAATTTCCGGAACAATCCGCGGTAAACTGAACGGACTGGTTCAGATAGTTAACTATGTTTCTTTGTCTTACAAAAAAAGAAAACCATGGGCGGAAATTCCCGATAATACCTGCGCAAGATCCGG
>JAFDZQ010000004.1:0-32071 GCA_018266895.1 Bacteroidota bacterium | reverse complement strand
CATCATTTGCAGGAACTCAGGCGCGGTAAAACCCTTAAATGCACAAGCTGCCATTCTCAGATCGTTCAGGGTACACACATGGAAGTGACGGAAGCAACATGTTTCAACTGTCACTTTAAAAAATCAGATGATCCCGAACATAAATACGACAAACTCATTGACTGCAATACCTGTCACAGCTGGAAAAACAAAACTAAGGAAGAAATGGCAAGTTTCAGGTATGATCATACACTTGTAGCCAAGAATGATATTTCCTGCACAAGCTGTCATACTAATACAATATCCGGAAACGGAGAAGTAGGAAAGGAAAGATGCTTTCAGTGTCATTTCGAAAATGAAAAACTAGAAAAATACAATGACACGGAGTTTATGCACAATACCCACATTAAAAAGCATTCAATGAAATGCTTTGTATGTCATTCGCCTATTCAGCATAAAGTGCAGAAAATTGATCCTAATTCACCGTCTGACTGCATAAGCTGTCACAGTAATTCGCATTCAAGCCAGGTTAATTTGTATACGGGAGAAGGCGGATTTGAAGTGGAAAAAACTCCAAGCGTTATGTATATGAACGGGATTAACTGCAAGGGCTGCCATGTGTTTCACGAGACTGATAAAAATGATGTTCAGACAACCAAAGCAGGTCCTTCTTCATGTGAAAAATGTCACGGCACCGGATATGATAATCTTCTCAAGCAATGGAAAACTGCCTCCGAGCAAAGACTGCTTACAATAAATTCAATTTATAAGGTTGTTTCAAATCAGGTTAAGAATTCAAAAAGCAGCAACAAGTCTGAAGCTGAGAAAACTCTAGATGAAGCTTACCACAACATTAGAATTGTAGAAACAGGGAAAAGCGTGCATAATATTCTTTTCGCCGATAAACTGCTTACTTCGTCTTACAGTCTCATGAAAAAATCATTGACTCTTGTAGGATCATCTGCGGGACTTCCGGATTTTAAATCCAGTTCGGAATTTATTCCCAATGAATGTTACAACTGCCATTCAGGTATTCAGGAAGTTTCCGTAAAAAAATTCGGAATGGATTTTTCTCATAATCTTCATATTGTAAAAAACAAGTTAAGCTGCGAAAAATGTCATTCGAATTCGGAAAAACACGGAGAACTCATACTTAACAAACAAAGCTGTAACAACTGCCATCACTCACAAAGCAAGAATGATGAATCCTGTTCGAACTGTCATAAGTTCCAGAGCGAAGTATATAACGGAAGTTATCTTAATAAAAACCAGCCTGACTTTATGAAACAGGGAGGGTCAACATGTATAGACTGTCATATTTCATCCGATAAAGTGGTTAAACCCGATAATAAGATATGTCTTAAATGCCATGAAGCCGGTTATGATGAGTCTATGACAGACTGGAAAAAAGAAATTAACGGAATGAAATCGGAAATTTCGGAAATGCTGAACACAGTACAGGGTAAGGAATTATCTAATGAACAGCGAAGCGAAGTTAATGAAATAAAGAAAATCATAAACCAGTTCAACGCTTATCCGAGTATCTATGTTCATAATTATGACTTGATAAGCACATTATTGTCTGAAAAGAAAAAGAAGTTAAAAGAAATGATAAAATAATCTGTAAAGATTTTTGATTTTAAAATAGTTATTTTTATACAAATAAATTAAATACAATGAAAAAGAAAATTGTTCTTGCGGGACTTGCAGTATTTATAATTGCGTCCTCATTGCTTCTTCAGAATGAAAATTCAAGATCGCAGTCGATGGGAAAATATGTCGGCGTTAATACTTGTGTCGGAGCCTGTCACAAAACAGAAGGTCAGGGAAAACAGCTTGACATCTGGAAGGATTCAAAACACTCGCAGGCATTTCTTACCCTGCAAACTGCTGCTGCTGATGACATTGCAAAGGCAAAGGGATTTACCACTCCTGCTGCTGAAACAAAAGAATGTCTGAAATGTCACGTTCTGGGTAAAGATCTGGTTGAAAGTGAATTTGAATCTACTTTTGATAAAACGGAAGGAGTTCAGTGTGAAACATGTCACGGTGCCGGTTCAGAATACAAAAAACTTTCCATAATGAAAGACAAAGACAAAGCTATTGAAAACGGCTTGTTGATTCATACGGAAAAAGAAGCTTTCTGCACACAGTGTCATAACTCGGAAAGCCCGAACTTCAAGGGATTCAATTATGAAGAAGCATGGGAAAAGATTAAACATCCGAAACCGGCTAAGTAAGATTTAGTGTTTGAAAGTTTTAAAATTGTCACTAACAGTTTAAAAATTTATTGTGACTAAAACTGATTCAAGAATAGATGTAAATAATTTAAAGGCAATGATCGTCTGTTTTACGGCGATTGTTGCCGTTTTTATTTTTTCTGAATCCAATTACTCACAGTCAAAATACAAATATGTAGGAGTTAATACCTGCGTCGGGGCATGTCATAAGACCGAAGCCCAGGGAAACCAGCTTTCAGTCTGGAAAGAATCTGCGCACTCAAAAGCTTTCCTGACACTGCAAACTCCTGAAGCCGACAGTATTGCTTTGTCTAAAGGTTTTTACACGCCGGCTTCTGAAACTCCGCAGTGTATCAAATGTCATTCACTTGGAACTGATGCAGATGAAAATGAACTGAAAGCTTCATTTGATATTAACCAGGGAGTCCAGTGCGAAAGTTGTCACGGTCCCGGTTCGGGATATTCAAAACTCTCTGTAATGAAAGACCGGGAATCGGCAATGTCAAAAGGATTGATAATTCATACTGAAAAAGAAAAATTCTGCGTTCAGTGCCATAACCCCGAAAGCCCGACTTTTTTCCAGTTTGATTATGAACCTATGTGGAAACAAATAGCTCACCCTAAACCAAAAGTATTTAAAGAATAGATCAATATTATGAAAACTAAATACAAATTTCTTCTTCTTGTTCTGCTTGCAGCTTCTTTTGCAAATGCGCAATCCATTAACATGAGATTCAGCACACAATTTTACAGCTGGGAAAGAGCAGACAGCTTAAATTCAGATTCAAAAACTGCCCATATCAGAGGTTATCAGAATCTTTTACTTGATGTCCAAAAAAATAAATGGGGGTTCAACACACTTATTCAGACAGAAGAAGATGTCATTAATAAAGTTGACAAGGGATTCAATTACAGGTTTTACAATCTTTATCTTAAGGGAACAAACCTTTTTAATGTTCTGGATCTGAAACTCGGCAGACAGTATTTGTTTGCAGGTGTAGGAAGGGGAGCAATGGACGGTTTGAACTTAAAGATAAAAGCCGGTAAGAAAAAAGAATTTCATTTCACAGGATACGGAGGTGCCATTACTCCCGGAGACTATGAAATCAGGGATTATCCTTCAATAAGCGATAACTTTATTTTAGGCGGAATATTTTCCTATTACGGCATCCGTGATTTCAGCGCTTCACTGAGTTATACTAATAAGCACAGAAAGCCGGAATCATACAGTGCCGAAAGGTTTGATGACAGTCTCTTTTCAATGAAAAACGTTATTATAGATATTGCACCTCCGGCAGACCAGCTTGCAGGACTTGATTTTAATTATTCATACAGGCAGAAACATTTCATTTACGGTAAAGCTTATTATGACATTAACAACAAAGTATTCTATAAAGGAGAGTTCAGCGCAAATATTTCCTTAAGAAATAATTTAAGACTTAACGCATTTTATGAATACAGAGAGCCGCAGATAAGCTATAATACAATTTTCTGGACATTTGCGCACAAACAGTATCAGGAAGTCGGCGGCGGTCTTGATTATACCTTAAAGAACGGAATTAATTTATACGGAAAAATTTCGGATGTAATTTATACTGATGATAATTCTCTGAAAATTCAGGTTGGATTTAATCATCCTTCTTACGGATTATCCTATACAAAATACACGGGATATGCAGGTGAATCTGACGGAGCTTACGGTTATTTTTACAAAGAACTTGTCAGGTCTAAATTGTCTTCTAATCTCGGACTAAGCTATTCGAGCTATAATATTGGCGATTATTCTGCTGAAAAGGAAAATGCTTTCAGCGGTTCGCTCGGATTCACATTCAGACCTGTGCCGAGATTCAGCATCGATCTTCAGGGTCAGTTCATTACAAATAAAATTTATAAATATGATACCAGATTTCTGTTAGGACTGAATTTCTGGTTATTTAAAAAGTATTAAAGCATAAAATAATTTTATGAAAATTACAAAATTTTACTTTCTGTTTGCTGCTGCTGTATTAATTTTTCTGTATGGAACAGCTTATTTCCCCGGGGATTCTGATACAAAGGAGATAAAGGGTGTTTTTGCCGCTGATAAAAAATATGACAACAGTAAAATTATAAAATTTGATCATAAACTTCACGTTGTCGATGCAGGAGTAAAATGCGAAGACTGTCATACTGCAGCAAAAAATTCGGTTTCTTCAAAAGATAATTTAAATCCGAAAAAGAAGGATTGTGAAAGCTGCCATGATGTAAAGGATACTAAACAATGCGGTCTTTGTCATTACGACAAACCGTATAAAAAACTGAAATCTTCTGATCATGAACTTAATTTTTCACACAAGCAGCACATTAAGGGAAAACAATGTACAGACTGTCACAAGGGTCTTGACAAGGTAAAATTTTCTAAAGAAAGCGCAGCAGGATTTCCGAGCATGGAAAGCTGTTACTCTTGTCATAACAATAATAAAGCTCCCAATAACTGCGAATCCTGTCATAACAACCTGACAAATCTGACTCCAAAGGATCATCTCAGAACAAATTTTCTTAATGAACATAAGTCCGTCTTCGGAGTTTCCGAAAAAAATAATTGCATGATGTGTCACAGCGATAATTTCTGCCAGGCATGTCACAGCCCTCTTGAACACAGCGGTAACAACACAAAAGATGATTTCTTTGCGCCGTATTATACAAAGGATAATGCAACGAGAACTGACAGAGGTAAACTTCAGAAGCTTACTACAGCTCATGATCTGAATTACAGATTTACACACGGACTTGATGCAAACCAGAAATCTTTTGAATGTAAATCCTGTCATGATCCTGTAACCTTCTGCTCTTCATGTCACCAGGACGGAGGAGAACTTGTTACCGGAATTTCTCCGAAAAGCCATCAGCAGCCGAATTTCACGACCATGGGAGTTAATACAGGAGGAGGATTGCATTCCGAGCTTGCAAAAAAAGACATTGAATCGTGTCAGTCCTGCCACGATGTCGAAGGAAGTGATCCGGCATGTTTGAAATGTCATTTTGACAATGACGGTGTCAAGGGAACGAATCCGAAGACTCACGAAAAGGGATTCTTAAGCGATGAAAAAGGAATCTGGCATGATACGAAAGGCGCTGTCTGCTATTCCTGTCATACAGATGCAAATGCCAGACCGGACGGAATTTCCGGTGTTGGTTTCTGCGGATATTGTCACAGCAGAAAACAGTAAATAAGGATATAAAACATTTTATTACGGTTTCATTATATAAAATTAAATATAGTTTCAAAAATAAAGCTTCAAAAAATTTTTTAAAACAAACAGTATTATTTAAATTCTGTTTAATCAGCAAGACTTTAAAAACATGAAAAAAATAAATTTTTTCTACATTCTGTTTTCTTTTTTAATTATTTCTGCATTAGGATATCAGGGATGCAGTGAAATCAAGGACAATCTCGTAACGGCTCCGCAGATAGGAGTTCATCCCGCCGGCTGGTCGGACGAATCTTCAGGAAGTTTCCATGGAAAATATATTTTCAATAATAAAGCATGGAATCTGAATCAATGCAAAACCTGTCATGGATCCGATTACAGAGGAGGGAATACCGGAGCAAGCTGTTATGACTGTCATACTTCTTCAGGAGGTCCTCAGAACTGCCGTTTATGCCACGGTGGAAATTCAGGACACAGCAATCCGCCAAAAGCCTTAAACGGTGAAACAGGCGTAAGTTCGCTTGGTGTGGGAGTTCATGTATACCATCTTGATTCTACAAAATACTCGGCTCAGGTGGAATGCAGCGAGTGTCATACTCCTTTATCAGAAGGATTCAGCAGTCCTGATCATATTGGAAACAATCCCGACGGAATTGCTGAAATAAATTTCGGTCCGCTTTCAAAGACAATAACTGTATTTGAAGGAGGTCAGTTTGAACCGGCACCTGTGTGGGACAGAAACAGCGCAACTTGTTCAAACTCCTATTGTCACGGTAATTTCAAAGACGGAAATGTAAGCGCTTCTCCTAAATGGACAGACAGGGAAAGCGTAAAATGCGGTTCATGTCACGGCGATCCCGTAACAGGAAATCCTAATCCTTTACCGAACGGAAACTTTTTCCATCCGCACTTCCCTAATTTTACGATCAATACATGCTATCAGTGTCACGGTCTGGTAATCAATTCAGCCGGTGCTATCATTGATCCTGAAAAACATGTTAACGGTGTTGTGAATTTTAACAGCAGATAGTTTAGAATTAATTTTAGTCATTCTGAATCCGGAACTCTTTACTCAGAGATCCGGATTTTTTTATTGTTAAAAATTCCCGGGATTGTTTTCCGGAGATGAATTCTGTTATATGAAGGCATTTTAAAAATCAAAGGAGTGTTGCAGGGTGAAAGCAGGGTGAAAAGACTGTCTACTGATTTAGCCAAATCTTTTTATAAAAAAATGTTTTATATTTACAAAACATTTTTCGGATTTTTATTACAGCACAAAAAAAATCGCCGGGGTTTTAAAATTATGGGCATAATTTAAACTCCGGCGGGTAAAGACCATTACCGGAGAACATCTCGGAAACTCCGGTAGTGGCTGTTTTTCCTTTAATTTAAAGAACGGTATTATTTGAGTTGCTTTTCGCTTTGAACTTTATGGTGACCGTTTTTCTTATGGCTGTTGTTGTATATAATTTTTGACGAATCTTTTTTACCGTAATCAAATTTTTTGTATCTGCTGTACAATGAAAAGAAGAATCCGAGCACCATTACTACAGTACCGCCCCAAACCAGATTAATGAATGGTTTTGTACTGGCGGTCAGAACAAGCATTTCCGGAGCTTCAGGATCTTTTATTGCCTGATCATCTACAATTCCGAGTTCAATTGATGTTTCTCCCGAGACTGTTACATTCGAAAGATAAAAAGTGTATCTGTCATTGCTTTTTAATTTGACGGGGATATTTTCTGTTTCTCCCTGCGAAATCTTTTGTTCAGCTGTTATCTTTTCCTTTTCATATCCTGAAGTGATTTCGAGTTCAGCTCCCATTATATTGTCTTTACCTTCCTGCATGGATTCCTGATTGAATTTAGATCTGTCAAAATCTATAAACTTTACTTTCATTCCCTTAACTTCTTTTTCTTCTCCTTTGTGAATGGTTACAATGTCATCCTGTGAATAAGCTTTCGGTTCCTCAAGCGCCATAGGAGAAAGATATACGTCTTTTGTGATCAGATTTGCAATATCCGGATTTTTCAGTATTCCCTCAGAATATTCGCTGTAATACATTACCGGCTGAAGCAAAAATCCCTTACCGTCCTTTTCGACAACCACATTGAAATGATATTTTTCTTCACCCATATCCTTAAACGGTGTTGAACCTTTATAAGTCATCGTATATCCGAGAGCTTCTTTAGGCTGATTCAGCGGAAGAGAAACATTAACTTCTTCCGAATATTTTGATGAACCTATAATTCCCAGGAACAATAACATCACTCCGATATGAGCCAGATATGCGCCTGCTTTGGTTTTATTGTTTATAAATATTTTATATGCAATACGCGAATTAATGAAAAGCGAAAATAAAGATGATGCGACAAAGACTGCGATTAATACATCTCTTACTGCGAATACTGCCAGAATAATTGTTCCTGCAACAGCCAGTACGGCTGGAAGAATAATGCTTTTCATAAATCTCTTTTCTTCCGAATGCTTCCATGCAAGCAGTATACTTAAACCATTTATTATGCCTATAAATATCGCCAGGGGAAGATTCATCTTATTGTAAAATGCGGCATCAACCGTTCCTTTTGAAATTATCGGCCAGCTTGTACCCACTGCTATTACCAGAGCTGCAGCGCTCAGAACGACTGCGCCCGTGAATAAAGCTGATTCTCTTGAAAGAACATCCGTAGATTCGGTCTTCGGAGTCTTAAGACTTTTCATTCTGAAAAAAATCAGACCGATTCCGCTGAGTGTGAATAATAAAAGAAAAATTACGAGGAACAGATAAACTTCCTGACCCGGATCTACAAAAGAGTGAACTGATGAATCACCAAGAATTCCGCTTCTCGTAAGAAAGGTCGAATAAAGAACCATTACAAATGCCATTATACACAGTATCAGACTTGATTTTTTGAATCCTGAAGTTTTTTCTTCGGCTAACATCGTATGTATTGCAGCGACTATTACTATCCATGGAACCAAAGATGAATTCTCAACAGGATCCCATGCCCAGTATCCGCCCCATCCGAGAACTCCGTATGCCCAGTATCCTCCAAGCATTATTCCGAGACCTAAGATCATTCCGGCAAATAGTGTCCAGGGAAGAGCAAGCTTCATCCATTCTGAATATCTGTTTTTCACAAGAGCAGCTATGGCAAAACAAAATGGAACTGCCAATGCAGAAAATCCCGCAAACAAAATCGGGGGATGAATTGTCATCCAGAAATTCTGTAACAAAGGATTTAATCCTCTGCCGTCTTCAGGAATAAAACCTATTGCGGCATCCTTTGGAAATGATTCCCATACATAAAGATAAGGTGATTTTAAAACAAGTATAAACAATAAGAACGCTTGTATTAAAGTGAATGTAAACATCACTATTGGTTCGTATTTTCCGCTTCCGGAATTTTGCGAATTAGGTAAACCGGATTTGTCTCTTTTTAATAGAAACTGAAGTAAAAATACTCCGATCACAGCCATGAAAAAAGCCCACAGATGAAAACTTCCTTCCTGACCTGCATAAAAGGTTGAAACAAGTAGGTTTACAGGAAGACTTTTTGAACTGTAATTCCATACATATGTATATTGAAACTGATGTGAAATTATCAGATAAACCAGATAAGCTGCAGATGCAATTGTTGCAGCTACTGACAAGTGAAAGAATAATCTCCCGTATTTTAAATATTTTTCTTTACCCGTACTTGCAAGCAGATACAATATCATTGATATCATTGCAGCTGCAAATCCGGATTGTATTAATATAGAGCCCATTTTAGATGTTTTTAAGTTTAATAAATTTAGATTCCGGATTGCTTAAGATTTTCACCTTTTCCTTCATATTTTGAAGGACATTTAGTCAGAACTTCTTTTGCATGGAAATATCCGTCTTTTACTTTACCTTTTGCAACAACCGATTCAGCCATTTCAAAATTATTCGGTCTTGCACCGTCAAGAACTACTTTCATTTCCGAATTATTTTCATCTTTCATATAAAAAACAAACTGATTCGTAGTGGCATCAAATTTCGCTTCTTTGTCTTTAATCCAGTTTCCCTTAACCTGACAGGTCTTATGATTTTCCGAAGCTTTCTGAAAATCCGAGTATTCTATTTTACTTTCACTGAAAGCAAAAAAGCCAACTACAAGAAAAACTACTATTGTTACTATTCCGAATATTGTGGTCTTTTTCATATTAGTATATATTTATTTTTTTAAATTCTGAATTATTGAGGGATCGGTTTACCCATAGATTCATAAATATCTTCTATCTGTTTCTTGTTCTGCGCTGCTTCCATATTTGAAGGGTCAAGCTCAAGGACTCTTCTGTATCTTATAAGAGCCGGTTTATACTTATCTTTAGGCGGAAGATCAGCTTCAAACATAAGGTAATTTGCAGCAAGTATATGTTTTTCAATACAAACTTCTTTATCAGCAGCGGATTTGCTGCTTCTGTATTTAGCATCGGCTTCGTCAGCTTCCTTAATAATAATATCAGCTGTTTTATTGCCCGTTGCCTCATTATTAGTTTGTGTCTTGTTTTCTGAAGAAAAGCCGTGCGGATCCGCTGTTTTTAAATTCCTGTGAATGGAATCATCCGGCATCTTCTGGTCGGAAGCGTTTAGCCGGCTCTTGTTTTGAAGTTCTGGAGGAACTTCCTTGGTGCATGAAGAAAATGAGATTATTAAAATAAATGCTAATAAATGGAGAATTGTGAATTTTTTCATAAGATGTTTTTAGATGTTTTTGTTTATACATATATACATCAATTACCATACCAAAGAAAGGCTGCCATTATTATTGAATTTTAGCTGATAAAATTCGTATGTCCAAATACTCCACACTTTGTCAATGAATTATTCCTCTCTTATGTGTTAACAGAATCCGGCTTGATTAAGTTAATTGTCTGACTTCTAAGAAATAATAAATAGCATTGCGGATGTTATTATTCAGAATGAATGTTCTGATAATTAAAACCGGGTTAATAAACTCCTTTCAGGATAATTTTTCTCCGAGATTTTCTGGGATTTATTTCGAATTTTGGACAATAAATGAATTATTGTCATATTTTCTTTCAGAATACCGGTTATTTCTAATTTATTCTGTGAGAAATTTTTTAACTGTGAGAGATTAATGTGAAATTACTGATATTGGGTTTGAATAAAATTAATATAATGATTAAATTAACAATTCGGAGCGTAGCGTAGCCCGGTATCGCGCCAGTTTTGGGAACTGGAGGCCGCAGGTTCGAATCCTGCCGTTCCGACAAATCAGTTTAAAACTTAAATGTATAAAGTTTAAAGTAAGTCCTTGAAGTCGATTCAGGGACTTTTTTTTTGATCTGCAATGAATTTGTTTTGTCTGAGTTTTTGCAGTGTCATTATCAAATTAGCAGGTGGACCGCTTTAAACTTAAAAGCTTTTTTTCCATAACGGATTATCTGAAAAAGAACCTGTATTTTTAATAGTATTTTTTATAAGTGTTTTTACGGAAAATTGGCGGAAATATACTGATTTCTGTACTGGGCATTTAAGTTAAGTGAATTAATTAAAATGAAATTAAAGTAATTTGTTTTACAAAATTTTTATACGGCCGGTACTTTTTCTTTTTGATCCTGAATATATTCATGATATTATTCTTGGTTTTGTTTCAAAGTTTACTGTTCTTTATCCTCTTTTCAGGATTCTTTTTTCTCCTGAAAATAAAAATCCTGTTTCAATTTCAGATTTAAAGTTTAAGAATAAATTAGGACTTGCGGCAGGATTTGATAAGAATGGTATCGCTTTAAGATTCTGGGAAGCTTTGGGATTTTCTCACATAGAAGTAGGTACTGTAACTCCCCTGCCTCAGCCGGGAAATGACAAGCCAAGAATATTCAGACTCAAAAAGGAAAATGCACTTATTAACAGGCTTGGGTTTAATAATAATGGAGCTGATGAGGTAAGAAATAATATTATTGAAGCGAAAAAATTTACCGGTAAAGATTTCCTTGTCGGAATAAATATAGGAAAAAACAAAGACACTTCCATACAGAATGCATTAGAAGACTATAAGATCTGTTTTGAAAAATTATTTGATGAAGCAGATTATTTTACGCTGAACATTTCATCTCCGAACACCGAAGGTCTGAGACTGCTTCACGAAGAACAGTACCTTGATACCCTGCTGTCCGAACTTCAGAAACTGAATAACCAAATTTCTAAGTCAAAATCTTCAGAAACAAAGTGTATATTTCTTAAAATTGCTCCGGATATTAACTCTGAACTTACTGAAAGCGTTTACAGGACAGCGGTGAAAAACAAAATCAGCGGAATAATCGCCACAAACACAACTGTTCAGAGGCCAAAGATGAAATTACATCACAACGAACAGGGAGGTCTCAGCGGGAAACCGCTGAAAGCAATGTCTGATAAAGTACTGAAAAAACTGAATGAGCTTAACAGCAGTAATTATACAAATCATTTAGTACTAATAGGAGCAGGAGGAGTTTTTTCGAAAAAGGATTTCGAAAACAAAATTAAAAACGGCGCCTCGCTTGTTCAGATCTATACAGGGTTTATCTATGAAGGACCTTCTTTAATTAAAAAATTATTAAACTAAAACAATTAATTTGTATTCACTTTCAGAAACACCTGTAACTCTGACACTGCTTTTTGCAAATATTGCAATCTCACTCTGGGCGTTTTACGGTAATCCTGTTTATATGCACAGGTTCTCAGAATGGCCTTATGAGATCATTCATGAAAACAAATATTATCAGGTTATAACCTCTGCATTTCTTCATGCAAATTTTATGCACCTGTTTTTTAATATGTTTGCATTATTCACATTCGGAGCTTTTCTTGAAGGATTCTTCGCGGAAAATTTCGGAAGCTTTACTGGTAGTCTTTATTTTTTTCTGATATACTTTATAAGTCTGCTTTGCGGATCTTTTCTGACTGTTGCGTTTCATTACAATGATCCGAATTATGTGGCAGTAGGAGCTTCAGGAGCAGTTTCGGGAATTGTTTTTTCCTACATAATATTCTTTCCTTCAAGCATGCTGTATGTTTTCTTTATTCCAATGCCGGCTTATTTATTTGCCTTCCTGTGGATAGGATTTTCGATTTACGGAATGAGAAGCAAATTGGGAAACATTGGACATGAAGCTCACCTTGGAGGTGCGTTAGGAGGATTTATTTCTACTCTGTTGCTTGTTAACGGCGCAACTAAAATCCTATTAAGTCATTTTAATCTGTAAAAATGTTTAAAGAATCACGGTTTTTCTGTCCGTACTGCGGAGAAGAGAATATTACCGATATTGACATAAGCGCTGGGAAAACCCAGGAATTTATTCATGATTGCGAAGTCTGCTGCAGACCTGTGGAAATAAAATTAACAATTGACAGGGACGGTAATGTTTTTGTTGAAACTAAAAATGATGAGGGATTTTAATTCTTTTAAACCTGTATTATCATTTAATTTAATAATCTTAGTAATAACATTAATCTAATAATTGGATATTTTCTTTCTCATTCTCGGATTTGTACTGTTAATTCTCGGAGCAGGCAAACTCGTAGACGGTGCATCATCTCTTGCAAAATTGTTTGGAATTCCAAACATTGTTATAGGTCTTACCGTCGTTGCATTCGGTACTTCTGCACCCGAAATGGTTGTAAATCTGATTGCCTCTTTCAATAACAGCACTCAAATGGTTCTTGGAAATGTTATGGGAAGTAATATATTCAATGTTTTTGGAATTCTGGGAATTTGTTCCATTATTTATCCGCTGACAGTAAAAAGCAATACAACATGGCTTGAGATTCCGTTGTCTCTGTTAGCCGGAGTTGTAGTTTTGATTGTTTCTAAAGATATGTTTCTTGATAATTCATCAGTTGATATAATCAGCAGGACAGATGGAATTATTCTATTCTGCTTTTTTCTGATATTTCAGGTGTATAGTTTACAGGTTGCCAAATCAGGTGTTTCAGATGAGCAGGAAGTATATGACACAAAAAGTTTTTCCAAACCAAAATCCGTTATTTATATTTTATTAGGTTTTGCGGGATTAATCGCAGGCGGTGAATTCATTGTATCGAGCGCTGTAAGCATTGCAAAACAATTTGGCATTTCAGAAAGAGTAATCGCTCTTACCATTGTCTCCATTGGAACATCGCTGCCCGAACTTGCTACTTCTGTCGTAGCGGCAAAGAAAAAAAATGTAGATATTGCAATAGGAAATATTGTCGGCTCCAATATATTTAATATTTTTTTCATACTGGGAATATCCGCGTTTATTAATCCGGTAGTGGTCGAAACAGGTAATTACACGGAAATTTATATGAATATTTTTGCAGGTGTTTTACTTTTTCTGTTCATCTTTTCCGGAAAAGGAATGCAAATCAACAAAACCGAGGGTTCAATATTTTTAATACTTTATATTTCTTATATTTTGTTTCTCATTTTAAACTAAGTGTGTTGTTTTTTCGGAACATGGTTCTGTAAGCCGGGCATTGTATGCCGGAAAAATGTTAACCGGAGAAATAATAAATTTATAAACTATGCTAATTAAAACATTTAAATCCCAAATTTAAAATTCCAATTCCCAATTTCCATCAATGCCCTTCCATAATACTTTCAGTCTTTTCCGCTCTTTCAAATCCGTTCTTATCTAAATCTTCAGAAAAGAGATATGATAAATATATATTGCTCAGCTTCTCAAGAACCGAGTTCGCCTTCAGTCTCTCATTGAGATTTTTAAAATCGACTTCGTCCAGCAGCTGATCCTGATTCAGACACGAAAACACGAATGACTCTTTTCCCGTGGCAGGATCAATGTGTTTCTGAAGGCATTGCGCGCAGATCTCTTTCATCATGCACTGCATTGTGGAATTTATGCTTCCGATCCCGACATGTTCATTCAGGTAGTCTTTGAAAATCGTATGTCTTGCTTCCTTTACGGCGTTCATCATTCTGTCACTGCCTATCGCTATTATCCTGTTCACTTCCCCGAAATCAATAAGCTTATTCCCGAGTTCACCGTCTGCATAGGCTTTCATTGACTGAACAATGTTTCCCTTGAAAGTAAGATCCTGTTCTCTTCTCGGTGTTATCATTTCACCAATATCATTGCTCCAGATGACCTGATCAGTGCCGGCTTCCACTTCATCCATTTTATAAACATCCGAAGAGTTCTTATATCCTGCGAAGTATATGACTTTGTTCCCTTTTTTCTTCATAGCGTCTGCAATTGAAAAGAGCACTGCGTTGCCCAGACCGCCGCCTGCAAGCAGAACCGTTTCTCCTTTCGGAATATGAGTCGGGGAACCGGTTGGACCCATAACCACAACCCTCTCTCCTTTTTTCAGATGCGCTACGAGCCGGGATGTGACTCCTATCTCCAGCACAATCATTGACAGCAATCCATTTCTGACATCCGTCCATGCGCCTGTCATAGCCAGCCCTTCCATTGTCATATTAATTCCCTTTTTCTTTTCTGCAGCGGTCTCATAATTCTGTAGTCTGTAAAACTGTCCCGGACAGAATTTTTTTGCGGCAAGAGGAGCTTTTACAATTACTTCGACTATTGTAGGAGTCAGTCTGATGACATCTTCTACCGTAGCTATTAATTCCTTATCCAGGTTTTTTATGAATTTCTTCAATTCATTTTTTCTTAATTCAATTGATGCAGGATCATTATAAGTATTTCTCAACTCACCTGAAAAGATTTCGGAGATTTTCTCATATCCGTCTTTCGCCGAAGCCATTGCTTTCACGACATTACCGGCGTATTTCGGATGATTGTCACCGTAGTAAGAAATAAGTTTTCCGTTTTTCTGATACGATGTAAAGAAAGCACCGTCTCCATCCTCCGAAGGTATCATCAGATAATGGCCTTTTTCATCAATTGAAACCGTATAAGGCTTGAATGAATATTTAGTCTCATCCACTCTGAAAGTCCCGGGATATTCTTTTTCATAAACTATATTGGGAGATGTGCCTGCCGCAACCATTACAGAAGAAGCTCTCAAAGTTATAAATCTTCCTGAGTTTACAAGTCTGTCTTTACCGGACTCTGGATCAGTAACAGGATCCTGAATTTCAAATATCATCTCTTCAACTGCTCCGTATTTATTTCTCACAGCTTCAACAGGAGAAAGTTTTTCCGCAAACTTAATCCCTTCATCCAGTCCGTGAATTATCTCTTCGTGGTTAAGTCTGTATGCCGGCGAATCTGTCATTCTCTTTCTGTAAGCAATTGTCACTCCGCCCCATTTATTCAGCAATGAGATCAGATCAGGTTTTCTGTTTTCCTTTTTTGCAGTTTCATTTTCAGATCTTATTTCTTTTCCGTGTTCAATAAAAGTTTTCATTATTTCCTTTTCTTCCTCATCATACATTTTCCAGAATTCATCTTCCCCAGATTCGGAAGCAATCTTTTCATATTTATCCAGAGCTTTCAGAACCTGTACCGGATAATAAGCAAGTGACTCAGTAGCAGTATCAATAGCCGTAAGTCCTCCTCCGATTACAACTGCCGGAAGCCGGAGCTGAAGATTCGCCAGATTATTTTCCTTTGCAGCTCCTGTAAGCTGTAAAGCCATAAGAAAATCGGATGCCTTTCTGATTCCGCGTATAAGATTATTTTTCATTCTGATTATTGTCGGCTTTCCCGCGCCTGATGCCATAGCAATATGATCAAAACCCATATCCCATGCATCATCAACCGTAATTGTACCCCCGAATCTTACGCCGTCATATAATCTGAAATTTTCCCTTCTTGAAATATTTATGTAAATAGCCGTTAGAAAGTTTTTATCCCACCTGACAGTAATTCCGTATTCGGACACGCCGCCGAATCCCTGAAGCACTCTTTTGTCAAGATCTTCCTGAATTTCCTCATAAAAATATTTAACCGGCTCCGGAAATTTTACAAAACCTTTTTCATTCTTTACTCCCGTATATTTTTCATGCACTCTTTCTATCTTCAGCCCGTCAATTCCCACGACACCGAAGCCTTCATTCAGCAGATAATGTGACAGCGTATAACCGGCCGGTCCCATTCCGACCACCATAACTTTTTTTCCGTTGAAAGGAAGTTCATATTGTCTTTTAATATTAAGCGGATTCCATCTTGTCAGCAATGAATAAATCTCATAACCGTAAGGAAGTTTAAAAACATCCGTAAGTATGTTTGTTTCCGCCTGCGGAATGTTAACGGGTTCCTGTGTCTGAAAAATGCAGCTCTTCATGCAGTCATTGCAGATACGGTGGCCTGTTCCAGGAACATTCGGATTGTCAATAACAACAAGCGCCAGCGCTGCAAGAGGAAGTCCTTTTTTCCTTACAAAGTGCATTTCGGAAATTTTTTCATTCAGCGGGCAGCCGTCCAGTACGACACCGAGAGGATTTTTCTTTCTGCTTCCGAATCTGTCATTGAGACCTTTTGAGCAGGAATCCTTTTCCCTGTCATGGCAGTACATACAGTAATCAATGTGATTGAGTACTTCCCTTTTGCCCATTCTCGGATCTGTCAGCTTAAAACCCGTCCGTGCTCTGTGTCTGCCGGAAGGAGCCGTAATCATACCGGGAATATTTCCTCCGGGATTATCGTGCCTTACAAGATTACTGAAATCAATTTTCTCCGGATCAAAATATGAAGACCATTTCTTTGCATTTTCATCCATGAATTTTTTTGCAAAGATCCATTTTTCAATAATGTGCAGGATCTGCTTAAGAATGTGAAAATCAGCTTTCCCATCCTTTGTGTCTTCATCTTTTATGATTTTTGCTGCTCTGAGTTTTGATAAAATATCTTCAGTTCTGTTGAATATTTCTTCTGGAATGACAAAGTTTTCCGGAGCGAATTTATCTCCTTCATAAAACCATTTATAATTTTTTTCAAGTTCAGTCAGCTCCAGTATAAACCGCGCAGTAAATTTTTCTTCATCTGCCACAAAATCATACTCAGGAAAAGCAGCTTGCCTGATCTTTTGCACAGTCCTGTCAAGTTCATTAAAATCAATTGCCGCAAGGTTTTCTTTTTTAAATTTCTTAAAAACTCTTCTCTGCACAAAGTCCTTTTTGAAAGTCAGTATGTCTTTTTCATAATCTATCTCATCAAAAAACTTTTGCTGCTCAGCTTCAAGCCGGAATAATTTAACAAGAAAATCAGAAAGTACAACCGAAGAGTTTATCAGTACATTTGAAACCTGAAGTCCCGTAAAACCCTCGCCTTTTGAAGATTCATATCTTGTAAATTCATCATAACTGTCTTTATCCTTTGACTCAAAATATCTGCAGAAATCTTCTTTAAGTAATTTTAATTTAAGCGGGTCAAACAGATCCCTGAAAGAGTATCCGTACTCAGGGTTTAAAATATTTTTGCTTTTCATAAATGATTTGGGATAATAATTATCCAATTTACCTTTTTTGAATTTATTATTAAATCCATTTGTAAGTATTTACTACATTCGTCCAAAACGTTTTTTTGTTGTATGATTTAGTTAATATCTTTCATTCCCGCGTAATGCGGGAATCCATAAAATTGTGTAAATATTTTCAATTATTGTGAAGAATGTCAAACAAACTATATGTAAATTTTAAATTGAAAAATAATAAGGAGAATATAATCTGAAATACAATCTTTGCATTTTGGTTTTAGATTCCCGCCCCTCTTGCCCGCATTCAGCGAGGTAAACCTCGAGGCAGATCAGTAATAAAATAATGTCATATTGATAGCTGAAATATTTACAGCGGTATAGAAATAAGTTTATAGACATTTTTGAATATCTGTACTAAGTTAACCAAAACTTTATGAAGGAGGAAAACAATGTTACAGTCGTTTAATTTCAAACAATGGATAGAAGAGAACCGTCATCTTTTAAAACCGCCGGTCGGAAACAAGTGCATGGTTGACGGAGATCTAATAGTAATGGTTGTCGGAGGTCCGAATTCGAGAAAAGATTATCATTATGAAGACGGAGCTGAGTTTTTTTATCAGGTGGAAGGTGATATTACTGTAAAGATAATCGAAGACGGAAAACCCCGTGACATTCACATAAAAGAAGGTGAAATGTTTTACCTTCCGCCGAATGTTCCTCATTCTCCTCAAAGACCCGCGAATACAGTAGGGCTTGTAATCGAAAGAAAAAGAGACGAAAAAGAACTTGACGGATTTCAGTGGTACTGCGAAAACTGCGGCGAAAAGCTTTATGAAGAGTTTGTAAAGCTGACAAACATCGTTACACAGCTCCCGCCGATCTTTGAAAAATTCTGGGGAGATGAAAGTAAGAGAACGTGTAAGAAGTGCGGGACGGTAATGCAACCGCCGACTAAATAGTTACGAGTTTCAAGTTACAAGTTACAAGTTTTAGTTTTGATGAATAAAATTTTTGATTGGTTTTAAATAATAGGAGATTATTAATATGAAAAGTGAAAGTATTATACAAATGAAGAGTTATAGTTTTTCTGTCAGAATTGTTAAATTGTATCAGTATTTAAATAAAGAACATAAAGAGTATACTCTGGCTAAGCAATTACTCAGATGCGGGACATCAATTGGTGCAAATGTTGAGGAAGCTTCCGGTGGACAATCTAAAAGAGATTTTTTGTCAAAATTATCTATTGCTTATAAAGAGGCAAGGGAAACAAGATATTGGTTAAGAATTTTAAAGGATACCGGATACATTAACAACAATATGTTTATATCTTTATTTAATGATTGCGAAGAATTATTAAAAATTTTAAGTAAAATTCAAAAAACTATTAAAATTAATTTAGATAAAACGTAACTTGTAACTTGTAACTTGTAACTTTTAACTTGTAACTGACATATGAAAATAGATATCCACACCCACATCCTCCCCGAAAACTGGCCTGACCTGCAAGAAAAGTACGGCTATGGCGGATTTGTAAAGCTTGAACATCTTCCGCCTGACGGCGAGGCAGGCAAGCCCTGCTGCGCAAAGATGATGATTGACGGAAAATTTTTCCGGGAGATACAGGATAACTGCTGGGATCCGGATGTAAGAATTAATGACTGCGATCATACTCATGTGGATGTGCAGGTGCTTTCAACTGTTCCCGTAATGTTCAGCTACTGGGCGAAGCCGCAAGACACACTTGACCTGTCGAAATTCCTGAACGATCACATTGCTTCAGTAGTTGATAAATATCCTGACAGGTTTACCGGTCTGGGAACTATCCCGATGCAGGCACCTGATCTTGCAGTCAGGGAAATGGAAAGGTGCATAAAAGATCTCAGACTTCCGGGCATTGAGATCGGTTCACATGTAAACGACTGGAATCTCGACAATGAAAATTTATTTCCGGTATATGAAGCAGCCGAAGAATTAGGGGCTGCTGTATTTGTTCATCCCTGGGATATGATGGGTAAAGAGAAGATGCCTAAATACTGGCTTCCTTGGCTTGTAGGAATGCCTGCCGAAACTTCTCTCGCCATTTGTTCAATGATATTCGGCGGAGTTTTTGAAAAATTTAAAAAATTAAAAGTCTGCTTCTCTCATGGCGGAGGATCTTTTCCTTTTACCATCGGAAGGATCGAACACGGATTTAATGTCAGACCTGACTTAGTCGCCATAGACAATAAAGTGAATCCAAGAGACTATCTCGGAAAATTCTATCTTGACTCGCTTGTACATGATGAAACGGCTTTGAAGTACTTAACTGATCTTGTGGGTGATGAAAGAATTGTACTTGGTTCTGATTATCCGTTTCCGCTTGGTGAACATCATCCGGGTCAGTTAATTGAGTCGATGAATTCTTTGAGTGCCGAGTCTAAGGAAAGAATGTTGTGGAAGAATGCTGTTGAGTTTCTTGGGATTGAGAATTTAAAATTACAAGTTTCAAATAATTTTTTTTAATTTATCAGGATTTTGTCGTGAATCATACAAGGTTACTACATCTATTTTATTTTTTCCAACTTTATAATATAAAGTTATTTGTTTTGTAATTACACATCTTTTTATGTCTTCCCGACCATCCAATGAATTATAAGAATTTGGATATTCTTTAATGTTAGAAATTTTTTCTCTTAATATATTAATAAATTTTTTAGCGCTGTTATCAGACCATTCTCTTTTAAGAAAAAGTATAACCTGTTTTGTATTTTCAATCGCTCTCGGAGAGAAAATTACCCTTTTAACCATTCATCAAAACTCTTATTAACCTCTTCAAAATCAACACCTTCACCATTTTCAAGTTGCTTCAGACCTTCTTCAATAGATTTTTTTTCTTCTTTGCTCAATGAATCCCAGCTCACTTTTTCTTTGCTTATGCAATTGTTTAATATCTTATTCAATTGCACAAGAAGTTCGGTATCTTCAATTTTGTCAATTAGCGAATGTAAGTTTGTTTTTAATTTTATTGTTTCCATTTGTTATTTATTTTCCAACTTAAACTAAAAAATAATTTCATTACTTTAAACACAAATTTTAACTGAATCTTTCTTCAACCTAGAAATAAATGTCCAAAGAAAAAAAATTCTACGATACTCTGAATAATGTCTTCATCGGCGCTAAGCTCGAAGGCGAAGGCGGATTCATTAATCTTATGAAGATGAAATCTTTAATTTATACTTGAGAAAGATTTAAGAGTTCTTCAGAGACAAAGCGAACTTAAATTTTTTATAAACTTTTTATTAAGAAATACGGGAAAGTTTCTGCAGGAACAATTAAATCTCCGGAGTTATCAGAATTGCTTCGATAATTTACGCCAGCTTGAATGTAAAATTAATAACAATTCTTAATTCATTTAAAATGGAAATCAGATCAATCATACTTCAGCTTGAATCAGATTCTAAAGTTTTTCAAGATCTTCTGATTAATTCTTCTGCCGGTGAGCAAACCCGGAAACCCGCCGAAAATAAATGGTGTCTGCTGGAAATTGTCTGTCATCTTTATGATGAGGAAAAAGAAGATTTTAAACCGAGACTTTCGAAAATTCTGAACGGAGATCATAACTGGGAACCCATTGATCCGCAGGGCTGGGTGCTTTCAAGAAATTACATGGAAAAAGATTTTTCCGGAACGCTGAATAAATTTCTTGATGAAAGAAAGAAATCCGTTGACTGGCTTAACAGTCTGAATATCAACGACTGGAACGTTAAAGCTGTTCATCCGAAACTCGGAGAGTTTACTGCCTATCAGATGCTGTGCAACTGGCTTGCTCACGACTTTCTGCACATAAGGCAAATACTGAAACTAAAATATCAGCTTCTGGAATCCGGTCCGGGAAAAGATATGTTAAGATATGCAGGAGACTGGTGAAAAATTATCTTTTTTGTCAATCTGATTTTTTAAACTTCTTCAGTCTACCGGCGGCTTCCTCAAGAGTCTTGTCTTCCTTTGCAAAACAAAAACGCAGGACTTTATTGTCAGTCCTGTCTTTATAAAAAACAGAGACGGGAATTGATGCTACCCTGCATTCCTTTGTCAGCCGCACAGCGAAATCAAAGTCATTCTCATCTGACAATGCCGAATAATCCATCAGCAGAAAATATGTACCTTCGCAGCCGAGTGGTTTAAATCCCGTTCCTGAGATCAGGTGCAGAAACAGATCCCTCTTTGACTGATAGAAATTTTTCAGATCATCTATTCTGCTTAAATTCTTTATGTATTCTGCGAGTGCAAACTGTGAAGGCGTTGAGGTGGAGAATGTGAGGAACTGATGAACCTTTCTCAGCTCATCAGTTAATTCCGGCGGAGCTATGCAGTAACCGACCTTCCAGCCAGTAATGTGAAAAGTCTTTCCGAATGAAGAAACAATGAATGATCTTTTAAATAGTTCATCATGCATCAGCATTGACCTGTGAACCTTTCCGTCGAAAATAATATGTTCATACACTTCGTCACTGAGAATGAAAACATCATTACTTTTTACAATTGACTTAAGATTCGAAATGTCTGCTTCAGAAACTACCGAACCTGAAGGATTATTCGGAGAATTTATTATTAACAGCCGCGTCCTGGAATTCAAAGCAGAGTGAACCTTTTCCCAGTCGATCCTGTATCCGGGAAAAGTCAGCGGGATGCGTACGGGAACTCCCTGATTAAGCAATACAGCCGGTTCATAAGAATCATAAGAAGGATCAAACATGATTACTTCATCTCCGGGTTTTACGACAGCGCTGACTGCAGCAAACAAAGCTTCGGTAGCTCCTGATGTTACAGTGATTTCCTTTTCCGGATCAGTTTCTTTCTGATAAAATTTTTTGACAAGAGCTGAAATGCCTTCCCGAAGAGGCAAAGAACCCGCCATAAGCGCATACTGATTATGACCTTTTTTGGAAGCTTCGTATATGAGCTCTGACAGAACGGGATCAACGGGAAAATCCGGAAATCCCTGAGAAAGGTTAATTGCTTTCTGTTCATTTGCAAGAGCCGACATTACGGAAAATATTGTCGTTCCTATATCAGGAAGTTTGGAGATCAATCAATGATATTAAATTTTCAAAAAATTATTTCTTCTCCCAAGGATTTGTCGCCCACACTGTAAGTTCAGGAATAAATCCCCTGTCATCCATTTCAAGGACTGATTTTATTGCATGAGCAATTTCTTCGCTTCTTAATTTTTTGGCTGTTTCAGGGCGTTCGGATCTGTTCTTGTCAGCAAATGCAGTTGTAACTTCACTCGGATTGATAAGCATGACCCTTATGTTGAACGGCCTGAGTTCCGCCTGCCAGCATTCAGTCATTCCTCTTAAAGCGAATTTGGATGATGAATAGACTGTGCCTCGTGCAAATCCCTTCAGCCCTGCCGTAGAAGCAATATTGATTATGTTACCGGAGTTTTGTTTTTTGAAAATCTCAGAAGCTTTCTTTGCCATCATCGCAGCTCCGAAGACATTAACGGAATAAACCTTCTGAAAAGATTCCAGCGTCAGTTCTTCAAGCGTGGTAAACTCTCCTATCCCAGCATTGTTGACCAGACAGTCAAGTCTTCCGAATTTATCAAGCACGCTTTTATAAGTCATTTCAATATCAGCCGGTTTTGCAACATCGGCATGAACGGCAAATGAACCTGTTTCTTCAGCTACTTTAATAAGCTTAGTTTTATCTCTTCCCGTAATTGCTACGTTTGCCCCTGAGTCTGAAAGAAGTTTTGCGGCTGCTTTTCCGATTCCCGAACTGCCGCCTGTTATTAATATTACTGATTCTTTGATCTTCATTTTTGTTATTCTGTTTAAATTATTTTATATATCTGAAGTCATATCCGGACTTCAGACGTGTTAAAAATTCGTACATAAGATTTATCAGATTTTCAATATCGTCCTTGTGAGCTGTTTCAACAGTAGTATGCATATATTTCAATGGCAGGGAAATAAGAGCAGAAGCAACGCCTTCCATAGAGTAAGCAAATGATTCCGTATCTGTATTTGTATGTTCCGATACAGCTTTAATCTGATAATTTATTTTCGCGGCTTTAGCTGTTTTCATTATCATTTCAAGAAGATTATTCTGCACGGCAGGTCCGTAAGAAAGCACCGGACCTTTACCGCAGTGCACATCGCCAACGAGAGTTTTATTATACAAAGGAGACTGTGTATCATGACAGACATCTGTTACGACTGCAACATCCGGTTTAATTTTTTTGGCGATCATTTCCGCGCCTCTCAGACCTGTCTCTTCCTGAACTGCATTAACGATATAAAGTCCGAAGTTAAGTTTCTTCTTCTTTTCTTTTAAAATTCTTGCGACTTCCGCTATCATAAATCCTCCAATTCTGTTATCGAGAGCTCTTCCGACAAAGTATTTATTGTTAAGCACCATGAGCTCGTCATCGTAAGTAACTACTGATCCGACATTAACGCCCAGGGCTTCAACTTCCTTTTTTGAACTGCATCCGCAGTCAATGATTAAATTTTTCAGATTCGGTTCCTGATCTCCCTTTTTATCTCTGATCTGTATAGAAGGCCAGCCGAATATGGCTTTTACAATTCCTTTCTTTGTATGAATGTTCACTCTCTTTGAAGGCGCAATCTGATTATCGGTATATCCGTTTCTGATAACATATATATTTCCGTCGTCAGAAATATAATTTACATACCAGGATATTTCATCTGCGTGGGCTTCTATCACTACTTTATATTCAGCATCGGGATTTATGACTCCTGCTATTGTTCCGTAAGTATCCGAAATATAAGTGTCAATGTAAGGTGAAATATATTCCAGCCAGATTCTCTGACCGGAGGTTTCATAGCCGACCGGAGATGCATTGTTAATATATTTCTCAAGAAATTTCCTGCTTTCGTTTCTCATGATCATTCCTTTGTTAAAATTTGAGTTGAATTGTTTTTTCCGGTTATTATTACATCGGCAATATTAATGAATAATCCTGTTTCCACAACTCCGGTTATCATTTTGATTTCTTTATCAAGATTTTCCGCATTATCGATTTTTTCAAGATGAAGGTCCAGAATATAATTTCCGCTGTCTGTTAAAAATTTCTTGTCGTTTTTAACTCTGAGTTCGGGATAAAATTTCATCTCTTTGAAAATATTCAAAACTCTCTTGTAACCAAACGGAATCACTTCCACAGGCAGAGGAAATTTTCCCAGCTGTTCAACATTCTTTGATGAATCAATGATCCAGATATTTTTTGCAGACGATAGAGCGACTATCTTTTCAAACAGCAATGCTCCGCCGCCGCCCTTGATGCCGTTAAAGTTTCTGTCAGCTTCATCAGCGCCGTCAATGTTCAGATCAATCCTGACAGCTTCTTCAAGGGTAATGAGTCTTATTCCCGAAGACACGGCGAGTTTTGATGTGGATTCGGAAGTTGATACCGCGGAAAATTTCAATCCGCTTTGTACCCTTTCCCCGAGTTTTTTTATTGCAAAGAAGACCGTTGAGCCGGTACCGATGCCCACCGTCATTCCGTCCTCAACGAACTCCACTGCTTTTTCGGCTGCAAGTTTTTTCTCTGAATTTTGTCTGTCTTTTTCTTCCAAAATACAAATCGTTAAAATACTGTATAAGAAATTCCGATGTTCAGACCCTCCTTCAACTGGGTTTTCAGTGACTGTGCCTTTTCATAGATCAGCAGAACATTTAAATTTACACCGATGAGATCATTTACTTTTGCAGAAATTGTATTGTCCCAGCCGACGTCCCATATGTCAAGAGTTTCAAATGCGGAAAACAGTCTTAATTTACTTGTGTAAAAAAGATTTTCGGCAAGATTGTATTTTGCTTCCGTCACTGATTCCACACCTGTTTGAAATTTAAACGCTTCTCTTTTACCTGCAGTTTTTACGTCATCGGAATACTGCCTGAATCTGTCAGTAAATGTCTCTTTGAATGCAAGACCTAACCTTGTCGAAAAATTTGGTCTGTCAAATGTAAATCCTATGCTCTGTGTCACATAACCCGGATCAAAAAACGAAGATATCTGAAGTGCAGGATCCTGTTTGTAATCATATCCGTTCAGAATCCCTGTTCTGATCTCATTTGCAATGAAGGGATCCACAGCCCAGCCGGCCTTGTATATAAGAACATTCTCAAAGCTCAGTACATTATCATTGGTCTGAAAACTGCCGCCACCTGTTTTAGTCGTACCGAGCGAAGAAACAAGTGAGTTTTTGAAGAGCCACGGCTTTTTATAGTGATCAAGACCAAAGTTTGAAATCCCGGACAGCGATAATATATTTTCGCCTCCCTGTGACCAGTTGCTTAACGCTACCTGGCTGAGATTAATACCCAAGACTCCTCTCGGAGTCCAGCCGGGTTTGTACAATGTGTCTTTCTTCTGGGATAAAATGATTTCAGGATTGCATAATAGAACGGAAAGTAAAAAAAGAAATAAAAATTTTCTCATGACATGTTCAATTTATTATTTTTACAATATAATTTTTTTTCTTAAAGACTTAATGATACTATTTTATACCTTTGTATGCTGTCTTCTGTCTTCCTTAATTACCGGAATCTAAAATGAAGTTAAGCCGTGAAATTATAAAAAAATTTTCGTAAATAAAAACAGGGATACGGAATTTATCCGGATCCCTGTATAAATTTTAGAAAGTAGGTTTTTTATTACGGGGTTATTACACCGATTGAGTATGTAGAATTATTATCAATGACTGAAAGATCTGATACATCTATGGTCCCGTCACAGTTCAGATCATTTACTCCGGTTCCGTAATTTCCGCTTACGGCATCATTGTCCACAAAACTGACATCGGTGGCGTCAACTATGCCGTCCTGATTTACATCTCCTGTATAAATCGACCATTTGCCTCCGGAGTTTATCAGATTATTTCCGAATGCCTGTGTGTTTGCAAGAGTAAAATCATAATAAAGAGTACCGTTAGTAAAAGTTTTAGCCGAACTGCTCCATGTTTCGATTGAATTCCTGTGCTTCACCACGATGAAATAAGGAGTGCTGTTTAAAGCTGTAAAAAAATCTATCCTCCTTTTTAATCCTTTACCGCCCATTCCCCTTTTTGATTCAATAAGATTATAAGGAGATACGGAGTTTCTTAATTCGACAGTTATGGAATCCTGTTCATTGCATGATTGAAAGTTGATAGTAAGTGTTAATCTCAAAGCGGCTGTCTCATATTCCGAAATGTACTGAAAGTTTCCTGTATTAAGTACGGATCGAATCAGGTTTCCCGAAGCGGAATCAATTTCATGAACCCCTGCGCCATTGGTTGTAAGATAATTACCGTTGCCAAGAATATATGCTCCTCTGTTACCGGTAACTCCGCTCAGGAGTTTTACAAATGTACCTGATGAATTCAGAACTACAAGACCTGATGGGGGACTGAATCCTGCTACGACGACATTCCCGTTCGGCAGCTCTATCATCTGCTGAGGAAATGCAAAGCCGGTGCTTGAAGAAAAAACACTCAGAAAATTCCCGCTCAGATCGAATCTTGTAATCCTGTTAGCCCCGGATGAGTTTGTGACAAGCATATCTGATTGCCTTATCAGGATGTCAAAAGGACTGTTTAAGTTAGTCGTGCCGATAAATGTTCCGAGATGATTTCCTGCCGAGTCGAATTGCTGAATTGTATTCTGGCTTGTGCCGCTTCCTACAGTAACAAGCAGATTATTGTTCGATCTGTATTTTATTCCTCTTATATTGTCCAGAATGCTGTTGTTGACTCCTCCGATGGGAGCAAATACACCGGTGTACAATCCTTCGGAATTAAATCTTTGCACAAGATCGGTGATCTGATCCGCAAGCAGTATGTCTTTTCCGTTGAAATGCGATATTGCATGTTTGGGAGTTGACAGCTGTGGTCTTGTAGTCGGCGTAAAAGCAGTATCGACAAGGTCTCCGTTTGCAGCATTGAAAAGGTATATTCTGTCCGATGTAATATCCGGTATCATAAGATATTTTGTGACAATTGAGTTATCCTTTATCACAGGATTGAAATATCCGTTTGTATTGTCTTTTACATTTCCGTTTCCGAAATCAAACCTTGCTTCTGCTGAATTTATTTTACCGATTATATCTTCGTAAAATGCAGTATAACCGCCTTTGAATATATCGGCAAAGTTTGTTATTACAGCATAAACAGGTCTGCCGTTTTCAACAGACATGACATCGTACTTTACTTTGTTTTTTGTTAAAATGCTTACCGGCATCTGCAGTCTGACTGCTTCAGACCTTGCGGAAATTACATTCTGCGGATTAAGTTCTGATTGCATCAGTAATTCATTAAAACTGATTTTAGGAGATGAATAGGAAAAATCAGCATATGCTGAAAAAATAATATATAAAAAAAGAATGATTTTTTTCATTTAAATTACTCCTTTCGGATTTTATGTTTTGTAATTATAAATTAAAAGATTTCTGTTTTGTATGTATAACTGTTTTTAAAGAACAAATCATTACACATCATGCAAAAATTTCATTTGCAAAAGTTATGTAAAATTTTGTTAAAATAAAATTTCATTGAAAATCTGACTTATGAAAAACCCCTGCCTGATCACATTTTTTTAAAAGTTTTTTCAAACCATCTGACCCGTGTTCAGCGAAAAGTAGTTTGCTCTTTTTTCTGATGTAAATTTCCTATGAATATTTGGATTACAAAATTGTCTTGCTAAAATGCTTAATACTTCGGTTGTAAAATAAAAAAACCGGAAGTTTTTGATTTCCGGTTTAATTAAAATATAAATAATTTTGATTTTAAGTTTTCTGTTTTGCCTTTGGCTTTTCGCTGACTTTTTTCTTAAATGCTCCGTTTCCGTTTTTGCTGATATTAAACACAGGCAGATTAAGTTTTGGTTTTTTATCGAACTTTGGAATTTTCACCGGATGTTTTTTCAGCTGATTCAGTGCAACGGATATAGCTTTGTCAAGCTGAGGATCTTTTCCGGCTGCATAATCCTGAGGTGAAATATCAACTTCAATATCAGGATCTGTTCCGTAATTTTCTACACCCCATCCGACATCATTCATATATGTAGCATACTCCGGCTGTGTAGTAAGCGTACCGTCTGCAAGCGCAAGGCGTGGATTTATGCCGATCACTCCTCCCCATGTCCTTTTACCGATAAGAGTCCCCAGCTTCATCTGCTTGAAATTATGACTGAAAATGTCTCCGTCAGATCCTGCATATTCGTCGGTTATGCAGACCATCGCTCCTGCAACACTGTGGCTGGGATAAGTGCCCGTACTCCCGTATCTTGAAAGATCATATCCAAGCTGTTTCCTTGAAAGCAGCTCGAGTATCAGCTGAGACACATGTCCGCCGCCGTTATCTCTGATATCGACAACAAGCCCGTCCCTTGATGATTCATCCAGATAATATCTGTGAAATTCAGAAAATCCGTCAGGTCCCATGTCAGGTATATGAACATATCCGAGTTTTCCCTTTGATTTTTCATGAACATATTTTCTGTTTTTTTCCACCCATTCCCTGTATCTGGCATCAAAATCAGTTGCATTTGTTTTTATATTGAATGTCCTTGTCTTTCCGGTTTTAGCCGATTTTACAGTGACATTTACATAACTTTTTGCCCTGTTCACAAGCAGGGCATTTGGAGTAACTGAGGAATTCAATTCCTCTCCGTTAATGGCAAGTATAAAGTCTCCTTCGCTGATTTCAACCCCGAGATTTCTTAAAGGCGAATTATTCTTCCAGGAATCTCCGTTGATAATGTGTGTAATTCTGTATGCTTTTTCCTTTTCATCAAACACATAATCTGCACCGAGAGAGCCGAGCCTGTAATTCGGCGACGGCTTGTAATCTCCTCCCCATTCATAAGCATGTGAAGTGCCAAGCTCACCCTGCATTTCCCATATCAGATCTGAAAACTCAGACCTTGTAGCTACTCTTTCAAGCAACGGCAGATATCTCCTGTAAATAAGATCCCAGTCTATGCCTGACATATCCGGAGTCCAGAAATGTTCCTTCTGCAGTCTCCACGCTTCATTGTACATTTGTTCCCATTCGCTCATCGGATCAAGATTTACTTTTATTCTTGAAAGATCGATCCAGTCGCTTTTGCTTTTAGAAAAATCTTTGTTTTCGGAATCGTAACCGTTATCATCAAAGATATCAGATTTAAGAAATAATTTGTTCCCTGTTCTGTAAACAAGTGATTTGCCGTTCATTGAAATTTTGAAACTTGCCACTTTCCTTGCTATCTGCTCTGACTTCTGCGTATTGAAATCAAATCTTTCAAGGGCTTCGTCAGAAGGATGCTTTTCCCAGTACCAGTGATGCAGTGCGCCTTTGATCGGTTCGCGGCTGTACACAAGCCCGTCTTTTACAGCCATTATCTGGAAGTAGTTTTTTTCCGGCAGAGGGAACGAAATAATCCTGCTGTGTATGTCTTCATAATCAACTGTTGTTTTCTTAACTTCTTTTTTTACTGTATCACTGTCTTTTTTGTCTTTGTCTTTTGCGGAATAGCTTCCGTTCTTTGAAAATATTCTGCCGTATTCCTGTGTAAAAGGTGAAACGATATCTTTTCTGAGAGATATTAAATACGGACGGACTCCAAGAGGGAAGCCCAGCTGAAAGTAACTTGTGTCATAAACAGGATTGAATTCTCTTGCAGACAAAAAATAAAGATACCTGCCGTCCGGATCAAAAGTCGGCTGATAATCCCTGAATCCTGTTGATGTTATCTGATGATTTTCATTTGTTTCAATATCATAAATATAAATAGATGACAGAAAATGCGCATTTGACATGCTGTATGCTATAAGTTTTCCGTCCGATGAAAAACAGAAATCTTCGATTCTTTCAAATTTACTTTTTGCTATCAGCTTAAGAGTTTCGCTTTTCAGATCAATATGATATAATTCATGCCTGTTATTTGATACAGCGATCCGGTGTTCTTTCGGAGATACTCTTATTCTGGCAATAATACCGATATCCGGATTCTTAATTCTTTTAACATTTTGCCTGCCGTCTTTTAAGGAGTGAACTTCTACAGACTCTGATCCTCCTTCATCTGAAATCGTAACCAAGCTTTCCTTGTCATGAAGCCATTGTGTCTGTCTGTACCTGACTCCATGCTGTTTACCGGTCTGCATTACAGGTCCTTCCCAGTCAGAAAAATAATATGATTTACCTCTTGTTGTTACTGTCATCGAATGTCCGTCGGGACTTATGTTATAATCCTGAAGATAATTTTCCGCATCTATGAATTTTCTCTGTCTCTGTATCTGCGGACTGTGATACTGAATATTTATTTTACTCTCCTCACCGTCTGCAGGATCAAATACATAAATCTCAGCGCCTGAATGATAAACTATTTTCTCTCCGTCCGTAGAAGCGTTTCTTACATAATATTCCTTGTTTTCAGAATGACTCTGTATGTCCGACCCTTTAAGATTGCATGAATAAAGTTTACCTATGCCTTCATGATCACTTATGAAATATATCCTGTCATTGATCCACATTGGACTTGCAAGATTTCCTCCGATGTTTTCAAGGAATTTTCCGAATTTTCCGTTTCCTTTTCTGTCAATCCAGAATACTCCTGCAGTTCCTCCCTTGTATCTTTTCCATCTTGCGGGATCAAGAGTGTTTTTCCCGAGTAAAACACTTTCTCCGGGACCGAAAGCAATGTTATTTGCAACACCGTAAGGAAGTTTCTCTGAAATTCCTCCGCTAACAGAAACTTTAAACAATTCGCTTCTTCCTATAAACGGAGATTTTGCATCTGTTGAAAATATAATGTACCTGCTGTCCTTTGTCCATCCGATCACTTTTGTATTCTTTCCGATGAATGTGACTCTTCTGTTGGATCCGCCTTCTGACGGAATTACATACACATCTCTTTCACCTTCCTCTTTCCCTGAAAACGCAATGTGGTTTCCGTCAGGAGAAAAATAAGGATATGTGACTTCACCTGAATTTGAGGTAAGCCGCCGTGCTACTCCGCCTGACAATGAAACTTCCCATAGATCGTCTTCACAAACAAAAACTACTTTCATACCGTGAATAGTCGGAAATCGTTTATAACCGGATTTGCTCATATTACTTATTTAAATTAAAATTTAATTAATGAATTGGAATAGTAACGTATGTTACGGAATTTCCGGGGATTATGTTAAGTGCAGTGTAATTTAACTTTTCTGGAATTCATAATCTATAAACTTACGCTTGATCAATGAATAATTTAACAATACCGTCCAAAACAATTTTGAAATGAAAAATAATCTTTATATTAATCACATAATTAGATTTATTTTT